>CAJMMA010000106.1 GCA_905214435.1 uncultured bacterium | reverse complement strand
TTCTCGAGCTCCTCGTAGGCCTTGATGATCTTTTCGAGCTTGTCGCGCATGACGGACTCCTTTTATATGCGTGAAGGTGAAAATCGGCAGAATTGATGGGGCGCGGGGCGCCGCTGCGGGGGTAAAGCCCGGCTAGAACATGTCGATCTTCAGATACATGCGCATCCCTTCGCGTATGGGGGTACATAGTTGCGGTCTAACCCATACATGATAGCGTGCGCAGGCAAACCTGCATACAACCCGCACGGAATCCGACAAAGGGAGAGTCCCTTTGTCGGATTCTAGAGCGTATGGAGCAGGGCGATGAGGAAGCGAACACCCTGGAGGTAGGCGCGGCGGGTGATGCGCTCGTTGGTGCCGTGGACGCCGCGGTCGCACTCGTCATCGTCGACCACAAACGCCGAAAAACGAATGCATTCGGAGCAAATGTGCTGGTAGTTGGCAGCGTCGGTCGCGCCGATCACGGTCGAGGGGACAATCGCCAACGGCTCGGATGATCCGTTTTCCTCCGTCCCCTTTGGATCGCAGAAATAGCGGGCGGCGATGGAGCGAACCGCCTCGAGGCCGGGACCACCGATGCGCGGGGACGGCGAGGGCTCGGAGCTGCCGGGGCCCAGCTCCACTTCGACACGACCGGCAAGGTCCGCCCCGGCAACCGCCTCACGGCAGCGCGCCACAACGTCGGCCACGCTCGTGCCCTCGAGCATGCGGAAGTTAATGTTGGCCCACATATCCTGCGGCATCACGTTGGCGCCGGCGCTGCCTCCCTCGATCTGCGTGGGCGCGCAGGTGGTCGTCACCAGCGGATAGAGCTTCTTGCTGGCGAGGCAATCGCGGACAATGGCGCCCCCGTTGGCGGCAATCTCATCCGCCGTGTAGAGCCCCAGCTCGACAAGCTGCGCGGCAAGCAGATCGGTCACGCGCGTCGGCCACTCGATATCGCAGATTGCGGCGATGGCACGGCTGAGCACCTCGAGCGACGTGCCGCCGTAGGGGTTAGACGAATGCCCGCCCGCGCTCTTCGTCTTGAGCACGATATCGGCATAGCCCTTTTCGGCCAGGTCGGCATGCATAAGCCAGCCCTCGCCCGCGCCGTACTCGGCAGCCGGAACGATGCGGTAGTCGCCCTCGTCGATCAGGAACTCGAGCTCAACACCGCGCTCCTCGAGCACGCGGCCGATAGCTCCAGCGCCGTACTGCGTGGTTTCCTCGTCCTGGCCAAAGGCGAGCAACAGCGAACGCTTGTGCTCCCAACCGTGCGCCAATGCATACTCAACCGCCTCGAGAATGCCTGCGACCTGATCCTTCATGTCGATAGCGCCGCGGCCCCAAATGTAGGTGTCGTCCACGTGCCCGCTAAAGGGGGCGTGCGTCCAGTCGGCCTCGGTACCCGGCACCACGGGGACCACGTCCATGTGGCCCATGAGCATGACGGGTTTGAGGGCGGAGTCGGAACCGCCAAGCGTCACCAACAGCGAGTGGTCGATAAGCTCGACCTCGCCCGCCGCAAACACGCGCGGCCAGGCCTGCTGCATATAGGCGC
>CAJMMA010000105.1 GCA_905214435.1 uncultured bacterium | reverse complement strand
GCTGCGACACAAAGAGCCGGCGCGAGGCCTCGGTGATGCTGCCGCATTCGGCAACTTTGACGACATACCTGAGCTGTTGAAGCTTCATGATGGCCTCCCTAGACGTCCGCGAAACCCGAACCCGCCGCATCTGCCTGACGCATAAACGACGGCATCTCCCCCGTCGCGGCGCAGGCGGCAATCTGATGCAGAGCCCCGGCAACCGCATCGTCTGCCGCAGCGCCGATATGCCAGCGCGCGGCAGCCGTGACGGCCTCGTTGGCATTGGCGACTGCAACGGAGTTGGGGACGGCACCGATCATGGGCAGGTCGTTATCGGAATCGCCAAATACGGCCACCTCGTCGGACGTCAGGTCCAAAGCGCGCGCCAGCTCCAGCGCAGCGCAACCCTTGTCCCAACCTGCTGGAAGAATGTCGAACAGGCGCACACGATTGTTGGGAAACACAAGCGAGAGTTCCGGCACCTCAGCGGCAACGCGCTCGCGGAGCTCCGCGAGCTCCTCACGCGAACGAGCACTCCAGATATTCGCCTTGAACACCGACGCGTCATCGACGACAGGACGGCACGGGGCCTCTTCGCCCTTGAGCCATGCGTTGCCGCCCGACTCCATGGCGCGGCGCACACGCTCGGGGTCGCTCGTCACACAATAGGCATCGTTATTCCAAAAGTCATCGCCTAAGCTGTAGACCTTCAGATAGGTATCGTCGGTTTCTTCTTCCAGATAGGCGGCCAAACGCATGAGTGCGTCGCTATCGGTCGCATGCGAGGCTACCACCTCGCCGTCCACAAACATGACCTGGCCGTTGCAGAACGCGCCGGTCGAGAAGCACTCGGCGCGATTGCGGAACATCCAGCCCATCGCGGAGGGCTGGCGACCCGAAACCGGGCCAAAGTGCAGACCCGCCGCCTGCATGGCATGAATGCCCTGGATGGCGTAGTCGCTGGCGCCGTCATGCCCGGCTGGAATCAGCGTATCGTCCATATCGGTCAGCACAAGTTTAATCATAAGGCCCCCTCGGTCATTCTTAATCCCGTCTATTGTACCGACCTGCCAAAAAGAGACAGGTTTATATTGGCAGGTTTTATCTGGGAAAACGCAAAGCCCCAGTTGTTACCTGCCAAAATAAACCTGTCCCTTATTGGCAGGTGCGCTAGTATAGGGAACAACAGATTCGATGCGGGAGTGCCGGCGGTGCAAACCACAAGGCTGAGAGGGCATAGGGCCCAATCCTTTGAACCTGTCAGTTAATGCTGGCGTAGGGAGCATGCCGCCTTTACAGGGGCGCTGTCTATGCACAGCGCCCCTTTTCTATGCCAAGGAGGCATGTGCAGTGATCGATTCGGAACAGCTCAAGCAAAATGTGGTCAAGGCCGTGGAGAAGATTCGCGCCACCAATCCCATGGCGGGCTCCATCACCAACACGGTGACGATTGACTTTGTCGCCAACGCGCAGCTCGCCGTGGGCGGATCGGCCGCCATGGTCTATCTGCCCGACGAGGGCGAGGCGCTCGTTGCCGGCGGCGGCGCCATCTATCTGAACATGGGCACACTCTTCCCCATCTACGAGCAGACGGTTCCCCGCGCGGCCAAGGCGGCACACGACGCCGGCAAGCCCTGGGTGCTCGATCCGGTGGG
>CAJMMA010000104.1 GCA_905214435.1 uncultured bacterium | reverse complement strand
CCCTCAGCGCCCTCGGCACCATCCGCAAGGCCGGTGCGCCCGTCAAGATCGAGCCACGCAAGATCGTTGGCGCACCCGCGCAGCTTGCGCCGCAGCCAGAGGGCGTCGCGATAGAGCGCAAGCATCGATGTCGGATCCGCTTCTTCCCTATCGGCAGCGTAATCGGAAAACCATGCAGGCTGCGGCAGATGGGGCGCCGCATCGGCGTCCGCCGGTGAAAACCCAAACGATCCGCCCTGCACGGGGTCGTCCGCCGCCACCCACGGCAGGGGCACACGACAGCCGTCGCGCCCCTTCTCGCGCTTCGGTCCGTGCGTATTGGTCGCAGTGGGATCTTCGAGTGCAGCCCACGGGATGTCAGCCACCTCAAAAAGGCCGAGCTCCTCACCCTGATACACGTATGCCGAGCCCGGAAGCGCCAACTCAAGCAAAAGGGCCGCCCGCGCGCGGCGCTCGCCGAGTTCACGGTCCTCGTCATAAGACGACCCGTCGCGTAAGAGCCAGTCGAGCGCAATCTGGTGGTAGCGCGTCGCCTTGATCTGCGGCAGGGCATAGCGCGTCGCCACGCGCGGCACGTCATGGTTGGAGAGTACCCAGGTCGAGGCGGAATCGGATTCGATAGCCGCCTTCAAGCCCTCCTCGATTGCAGCGTGCATGTCATCATAGGTCCAAGTGGCCTTGGCAAACTCATAGTTGAATGTCTGGCCAAGCTCGCTGGGGCGCGCGTAGAGATACTGGCGCTCGGGCAGCACCCACGCCTCGGCAACGGCGCTGCGCGGCGGATTATAGCGGTCGAACACTCGGCGCCACTCGCGATAGATCTCGTGGACCTCGTTGCGGTCCCACAGCGGATGGGTGCCGTCGTCAACCATGTCATCGCCCTCGGCGAGATGCCACCGGTCGAGGTCATCGCGGTCGAGGTCCTTGGCGAGACCGTGCGCCACATCAATGCGAAAGCCATCGACGCCTCGATCGCTCCAAAACGCCAGGACGTCGCAAAAGAACGCGTGAACCTCGGGGCATGACCAGTCAAAGTCCGGCTGCTCGGGCGTAAACATGTGCAGATACCACTGACCGTCCGCGACGCGCGTCCAGGCGGGGCCACCAAAGTTGGCATTCCAATTGGTGGGAGGCAGCTCGCCGTGCTCGCCGCGACCATCGCGGAAGATATAACGGGCGCGCTCGGGCGATCCGGGGCCGGCGGCAAGAGCGGCTTTGAACCAGGGGTGCTGGTTGGACGAATGGTTGGGCACGATGTCGACGATGACCTTGATGCCGTGCGTATGAGCCGCAGCGATCATGTCATCGAAGTCATCAAGCGAGCCGAGACGTGGGTCGACATCGCAGTAGTCCGCCACATCATAGCCGCCATCAACAAGAGGCGATGGGTAAAACGGGCTCAGCCAGATGGCCTCGATACCCAGCCGCTCAAGATAGTCCATCTGCTGGGTAATGCCCGCGATATCGCCCAGACCCGAACCAGTCGAATCCTTAAACGAGCGCGGGTAGATCTGATAGATCGCGGCATCGGACATCCATGGGCGCGACGAGGACTTTTCTGTAGCCATGGGATGAGTCTCCCTTGCAACGAGGTTTTGCGAGATGCCCACGATGATACGCCCAAAGCGGACATTCGCGGCAAACAACGCCACAG
>CAJMMA010000103.1 GCA_905214435.1 uncultured bacterium | reverse complement strand
GGCGGCACCGTCACGCGGATGCCCTGGCGCCCAAGCTTCTTGATCATCATCTCGCGCAGATGCGGATTAGCCGAGACGCCGCCGCCGATGCAGTATTCCTTGCATCCGGTGGCATGCAGGGCGTTTTTGGCCTTCTTGTACTGAACGTCAAAGACGGCTGCCTCAAACGAAGCCGCCAGATCGGGCAGGTGAATCGTGCGCCCAGCCTTGGTCTCCTGCTCGATGTAGAGCGTCACCGCCGTCTTGAGGCCCGAAAGCGAGAAACGATAGTCTCCCCTGCTGTTAAGCGCGCGAGGAAAATCGATCGCGCGGGGGTTGCCCGTCTCGGCCAGCTTGGAGATGATGGGGCCACCGGGATAGCCCAGACCCAACGCCTTGGCTACCTTGTCGAAGGCCTCGCCCACAGCATCGTCGAGTGTCTCACCAAGTACCTCGTAGTCGCCCCATGCCTTCACGTGCACGAGCATGGTATGACCGCCCGAGACGAGCGTGAAGATAAACGGCGGCCTGAGATCGGGCTGCGCCAGCAGGTTGGCGAACAGATGGCCCTCCAGATGGTTGACGCACACGAGCGGCTTGCCGGCGGCATAGGCAAAGCCCTTGGCGAAGGCGACGCCCACTACCAGAGCACCCACCAGGCCCGGACCCCGTGTCACGCCAACAGCGGCGAGTTCGCTCGGCGCGATGGCTCCACCCTCAAGACCAAGCGATGCTGCGGCATCCTCGAGCGCCGCATCCACGACACTCACAATCACCTCAACGTGTTTGCGCGAGGCGATCTCGGGCACCACGCCGCCAAAGCGGGCATGAAAATCAATCTGTGTCGACACCTGGTTGGCCAGCATATTGCCATCCGCATCGATAATCGCCACGGCCGTCTCGTCGCAGGAACTCTCGATAGCGAGCACTAGGCGGCGGCGCTCAATTTCGGCACGCTCCCCCTCGGAGCGCCCAGGCGCAGGCAGCGGCCATACGCGCTGCTCTGCCGCCGTCGGCTCGGGCGAAGCATTGTCGACCGGAAGCACCAGGGGCAGCGGAGCCGTCATGACGATGGCGTCCTTGCCGGCACCATAGTAGCCGCGGCGACGGCCAGCCTCGGTAAAGCCCAGAGCGTTATAAAGCGCGATCGCTCCCTCGTTACCGTCCTCGACCTCGAGCGAAGCCGTGGTGCAGCCGAGCATCTGGGCATCATAGCTCACGTGTGACAGCAGCTTGCGGGCAATGCCCTCACGGCGATGTGCCGGGTCGACGGCGACATCCAGAATCTGCACATCACCGTCCACGACCATACCGCCGGCAAGGCCCAGCAGCTTGCCGTCGTCGTGTGCCACCCACCAACTACGCGGCGCAGCGACGTCCTCGCCCAGTTCGGACAGGAACATGCCCGGCGTCCATGTCTCGTGTCCGGCACCTTCAAAGCAGGCAGCCTCCAGCGCGCTCGCGCCCTCGGCATCCGCCGCGCCCATGGGACGGAACTGCAGATGACGACCGGCGAGCTCATCGGCAACACCCGTAATTTCGCTCTGCGCACTCTCGGCAAGACCAAGACGCTTGCGCTCGTTTTCCTCGGCATCCGAAAGGCGCGTGTAAATCGGCAGGACGCGGGCCGGATCGCCGTCACCCGCAGCGTGCGCGAGCAGCAAGCCCTCGCCCGAAGGCCACCACAGGTCGCGCTCCACGCAGCGGGCGGCCTCGTCCTCACCCAGCAGCTTGCCATAGCGCACGAGACCGTCACCGGTCAGCTGAACCTGGCCCCAGTCCGCTGCTTGGCGCCACTCATCG
>CAJMMA010000102.1 GCA_905214435.1 uncultured bacterium | reverse complement strand
CGAGCGGGGGCTCCTATCTTTTTAGTGCCCTCGGATTGGGTCATAGTGTCTGTCGGTACCAAAGCATCGGCGTCGCCTTGATCCAAACCTACCAAAAAGGGACAGGTTTATTTTGGTCGGTTTTATCTGAGCAAACGTGGTTGTCTATCGCAATGTAGTCGTTGGGAACGTTTTGTTTGAGTAGTCGTTTAAGAGCGTCCCCAATGACTACATAGGATGAGAGTGGATAATCTCCCGGTTTGAGCCTGCATTCAAGCTCAAAGTGGGAGATTATCCACTCTCATTTGTTGTATGTCCGAAAATCCACGCTCGTTTAAATTCTGCCTACATTTGCAGGAACAGTTCGTGGAGGTGGGTGTCTTCGTCGAGCTCGGGGTGGAAGGTGACGCCGAGCTGGTTGCCTTGGCGGGCGGCGACGATGCGACCGTCGACTTCGGCTAGGGCCTCAGTGTCGCCGTGCACTTCGACGATGCGGGGCGCGCGGATAAACGTCAGCGGCACTTCACCGTCGATGCCGGCTACCTGCCCCTTGGTGCGAAAGCTGCCGAGCTGTCTGCCGTAAGCATTGCGCTCAACGAGCACATCCATGGTTGCCAAGCGCGGCGTCCCCTTATCGTCGTGGGCGGCAAGATCGCGCGCCAACAGAATCAAGCCGGCGCAGGTGCCCAGGACGGGCATGCCCTCAACAATGCGGGTGCGAAGCTCATCGAGCATACCAAGCTCGGCAAGTAACTTGCCCTGAACGGTGGACTCGCCGCCGGGGAGGACCAGGCGGTCAAAGTTCTGCTGCAAATCGGCCGCCTGCCTCATCTCGATACAACGTGCACCCAGCTCGGACAGTCTTGCCTCGTGCTCGGCAAAAGCGCCCTGGACCGCCAGCACGGCGACCGTTTGGTCTGCATAATCGCTCATGTGCGATCCTTTCTGCTGGACTAGCGCCCGCGCTCCTCCATGATGATCTCGATTTCGTCGGCGTTGATGCCCGCCATGGCCTCGCCCAGGTCCTCCGAAAGCTCGGCGATGAGCTTGGCGTCGGTGAAGTTTGCCACGGCCTTGACGATGGCGGCGGCGCGCTTGGCGGGGTCGCCGCTCTTAAAGATGCCCGAGCCAACAAAGACGCCCTCGGCGCCCAGCTGCATCATCAGCGCGGCGTCAGCGGGGGTCGCGACTCCGCCGGCGGCAAAGTTTACGACGGGGAGCTTGCCCGTGGCATGGACCTCGCGCACCAGCTCGACCGGAACCTGCAGCTGCTTGGCTGCCTCAAAGAGCTCGTCGTCGCGCAGAGCAACAACGTCGCGGATCTGCTTTTGGATCTTGCGCATATGGCGCACGGCCTGAACGACGTCGCCCGTGCCCGGCTCGCCCTTGGTGCGAATCATCGTGGCGCCCTCGGCAACACGGCGCAGTGCCTCGCCCAGATCGCGGGCGCCGCAGACAAACGGCACGTCAAACTGGGTCTTGTCGATGTGGTAGACATCATCGGCGGGGGAGAGGACCTCGGATTCGTCGATGTAGTCGATTTCGATGGCCTGCAGGATCTGCGCCTCGACAATGTGGCCGATGCGGCACTTGGCCATAACAGGGATGGAGACAGCTTTTTGGATGCCCTTGATCATCTTGGGATCACTCATGCGCGAGACGCCGCCTGCGGCGCGGATGTCGGCCGGGATGCGCTCGAGCGCCATGACGGCGCAGGCGCCCGCCTCTTCGGCGATGCGTGCCTGCTCGGGCGTGGTGACGTCCATGATGACGCCGCCCTTGAGCATCTGCGCGAGCTCGCGGTTGAGTTTAACGCGATCGGCCTTGCTGGTCTGTTCTGCCATGGTTGCTCCCTTGGTTGGCATGTGCATTGCTTGACGGAA
>CAJMMA010000101.1 GCA_905214435.1 uncultured bacterium | reverse complement strand
GGGGCTCCTATCTTTTTAGTGCCCTCGGATTGGGTCATAGTGTCTGTCGTTGCCAGAACATCGGGGTACTCATTGGGGACAGACATAAATGAGTAGTCGTAGGGGGACACTCCTTCTCATTGCGCGGGGTGGCGTGTGCCGTTAAGCGGAGGGGGGTGTATTCCCGACCCATCGTTTGGGCATACAATGGCTATTGGCTTGCTGCGGTGAAGGTCTGTCCGCTCCGCAGCTTTTTTCTACGGTTAAAGGAGTATGTATGTCCGTTGAGGTCATGAGGTCTGTGATCGATGCTGCCGAGGGGCGCGTGCCCGTCGACACGCTGTTTACCAATGCGCAGATCGTCGACGTGTATGGCCAGCGTGTGGCGCCCGGTAGCGTTGCCGTCAAGGACGGTGTGATCGTCGGCGTGCTCTACGATGGTCGCGACGATGCTGCTGGCACCTACGAGGCAACTGAGGTCATCGACTGCCAGGGTCGCTATCTCGCTCCCGGTTTTATTGACGGGCATTTGCATATTGAGTCCTCGAACATCCGTCCCGCCGAGTATGCTCGCATGGCCGCGACGCGCGGTACTACCACCGCCATTGCCGACAGCCACGAGATTGCCAATGTTGCCGGTCTCGACGGCTTGCGCTTTATGATCGAGGACGGCCGCCGCGCACCCATCTCCATCAAGTACATGATGCCTTCGTGCGTGCCCGCGCTGCCCGACGAGCAGGCCGGTGCCGTTATTTCGGCTGCCGATATGCAGGCGTTTTTTGCCGAGCATCCGGGCGATGTTTTTGGCCTGGGCGAGATGATGAACCTACCGGGTGTCTTTATGGCCGACCCCGAGACCTGTGCTCGCATCGATGCTGCCAACCAGACGCCGTCCAAGCAGGTCGACGGCCATGCACCGCTCGTTGCCGGCAAGGACCTTAATGCCTATGCCGCGGCGGGCATTATCGCCGATCACGAGTCGACGATTCCCGAGGAGGCGCTCGATAAACTGTCTCGTGGCATGTACGTGATGCTGCGCGAGGGCACGTGCAGCCATGACCTGGCCAATCTGTCGCCGATGCTGCTGGAGAACCCCGCGCGCGCCCGCCGCTGCTGCTTTGCGACTGACGACCGCGCCCCTTCCGATGCGCTTGCGACTGGCATGATCGACAATGCCTGCCGCGTGGCGATTGAGGCCGGCATCGACCCGGTGGTCGCCATCTCCATGGCGTCCCTTTCCACGGCTGAGGCATTTGGCCTGGACCACGGCTGTCGCGACCCGCATGAGCTCCGTGGCGCGATCGCCCCGGGCAAACGCGCCGACCTGCTGTTGCTCAATGACCTGACGTTTGCCAAGGCTCCGCATCGCGTATATGCCGCCGGTGCTCTGGTGGCGCAGGACGGCACCTTTGTGGGCGAGATCGCACCCGAGATGGCCGAGGTTGCGGCCCTTGCCGATGAGCTGCGCGCCTCCGTTAAGCTGCCGAAGCTTTCGCTCGACGTGTTTGACTATGCCTTTAAGCCGGGCGAGGCCGTGATTGACGTGGTGCCGGGTAAGGCCATCACGGGCATGGCTCGCCCCGAGAGCGCCGAGGGCCTGCGCCGCATTATGCTGATCGAGCGCCACGGCCGCGGCGTGTCACTGCAGGCCGAGGGCGCCGACGGTGATGGTCCTGCGGGCCTGGGTCTCGTTGGCAAGCACATTGGTCGCGGCTGGGTGCGCGGCTTTACCATCACGGGCGGTGCCATCGCCTCGACGATTGGCCACGATTCGCACAACGTGTGCGTGGTGGGCGACAACGCGGCCGACATGATGGCTGCCGTCGAGGCTGTTGGCCAGGGCGGCCACGTGCTGGTACGCGATGGTGAGGTCGTAGCGCGCATCCCGCTGGCGCTCGGTGGCCTGATGAGCGAGGGCACGGCCGAGGATGTCGCCGCGCAGCACGACGACTTTATGGTCAAGGCGCGCGCCATGGGCATCGAGCCGCCGCTCGACCCCATCATGGGCATCATCTTCCTGCCCCTGCCGGT
>CAJMMA010000100.1 GCA_905214435.1 uncultured bacterium | reverse complement strand
CTCCCTACATACAAATGCGGCCGCGGGCCTTACGCTCGCAGCCGCATATTTGGGCGTAACGTCTATGCGAAGCGTACCGTCCGCAGCTTTCGCATCTTAGAACGGCGCGTACTCGTCGTACAGGTCCTCGGCCTCGCCGGAAGCATTGACCTGCTCAACGCGGGTAACGCCGGGCACATGCTCCTTCAGGATGCGCTCGATACCCATGGAAAGGGTTAGCGAGCTCATGGGGCAGCCGGCGCAGGCGCCCTGCAGCTCCAACTTGACAACACCCTCGTCGTCGACGCCCACATACTCCATATCGCCGCCATCGGCCTGCAGGTTGGGGCGAATCTCTTCAAGAACCTTCTTAAGCAGCTCTTCGTTAACAGCCACAGGGGCTCCTTTCTCACAATAACGCGGGCACGCCCGCGGACAGGGGCTATGTTACTACAGCCATGTACCCGCTTAGGCGCCAGCCATGCGTGCGGACACGACTTTCACGAGCAGTCAATTTGGGACGGGGCTCTTTTGGCTGTTTTGCCGCCAGCTGGCGTTGGCACGCGCTACTGCCGAGCCTGTCCCCCGGTACCAATCTGGACATCGACGATGACCTGGCGGTAGCTGATGCCGCAGGAGTCGAGAATGCGGCGGCTGATACGGCCGTCATCGGTGTCGGCATATTTATTGTCGAGGTAGACGACCTCGCCCACGCCCACCTGCGCCAGGATCTTGGCGCAGTCGTGGCACGGGAACAGCGTGACGTAAACCGTGGAACCCTCGAGGTCCTTGAGCGAGCCACGGTAGTTGAGCACGGCGTTGGCCTCGGCATGGACCACGTAGTTGTGCTTGTCCTGCAGCGGGTCATCGCTCGTACCCCACGGGAAAAAGTCGTCGTTGAGCGCCGAGGGCGTGCCGTTGTAACCCACCGAAAGGATGCGGTGGTTGGTGCTGGCGATGCACGCTCCCACCTGCGTGTTGGGGTCCTTGCTGCGGCGCTGCGCGGCGATGGCCACGCTCATAAAGAACTCGTCCCAGCTAATAACGTCGCGGCGCTTGCCCGACGCGGTTTGATGAAGATCGTCCGACATGGCAGACACCTCCGCAATCGCAATAGTTTGGCCCATTGTAGCAGGTGAAAGGTGGGGGCGCTTATCCCACAGCCCCTCGCCCTACGCGCGGCGGGGCTTTTGGCTGATGCGGTAGAGCTCGGCGAGACCCCGCAACGTCAGCGCGTCGTCTACCGTCAGGCTATGGCCGACCAGCGCCGCAAGTGCCTCGGCATCGTCGCCGGTAATGACGATGGGCACATCGCCCTCCCCCGCGGCCTTGGTCGCGCGCATCTCGGCAAGCACCATGTCGAGCATTCCGTCGATGCGGGCTACCTCGCCCAAAACCACACCCGAGCGCATGGCCTCGCGCGTGTTGCGTCCGATGACGTGCGTTGGCGCCGAGGGCTCAACCTGGGGTAGGCGCGCTGCTGCCGCCGAAAGCGAACGGGCGCCGAGGGCCAGGCCTGGCGCGATAACGCCGCCCACAAAGGTACCGTGCGCGTCGATGACCTCGATATTGGTCGTCGTGCCCAGGTCAATCACGATGCACGGCGAGCCGTAGACGGCGCGGGCCGCCACGGCATCGGCGATGCGGTCGGGGCCGATCTCGGCCGGATCGTCGTAGTGCACGGGTATGCCGGTCTTAAGTCCCGGCCCCACGGTGAGCACGCGCCCCGTGCAGGTGCGGGAAAGTGCCGCCTTCCACGGGCGCTCGAGCGCCGGGACTACACAGCTCAGCACGGCCGCGGCGGGTGCAAGCACCCCGGGCACACCTGCATCGGCGGCGAGCGCGCCCATGACCTGCACAAGTCGCATGCGCGCTTCGTCGGCCGTAATGCTCGACGGCGTCGTGATCTCGCATGTCGCAAGCGGACATTCCTGCGCCGCGGCCGAATCCTCTGCAAACAGGCCAAAGCGAATGAACGTGTTGCCCACGTCGACCGTCAATATATATGCGCACCCATTAAGCATCGTCGGCGCTCCTTTCGTCTG
>CAJMMA010000099.1 GCA_905214435.1 uncultured bacterium | reverse complement strand
ATCTCGTGGTTGGCAATTTTGCAGAAGATGCAATCGCACATGGTTGGTTCCTTTCTCACAGACCAAGGTAATTATATTTGGTCGGGATGGTTAGAACGAGAGGTTGTCGTCGGTGTTGGCGGCTTCGCCGTCGGCGAGTACGTCGTTGCCGTCGACGTCCTTCAGGAGCACCGAGACTTTCTGCTCGGCATCGGACAAGCGGGTGCGCAGGCTCTTGAGGAGCTCGACGCCGCGGGTATAGCTCTCGAGCGACTCCTCGAGCTCCATATCGCCCGACTCCAGACTGCGGATGATGAGCTCCAGCTCCTGCGAGGCCTGCTTGTACGTAAGCTGCTCGACCGGGGTCTTCTCTGCCATATCTGTTTCCTTTCCTAAAGGTTTATCGCTATGTGAAACGCGGCCTACTCGACTGCATCGACCGTTGCCGCCACATTGCCGTCTGCCATGCGCACGCGGATGGCGTCGCCGGGCTTAAAGGTCTTGGCGCTCGTAGCCACGCCATCTTCGCTGTAGACGATGGAATAGCCGCGGGCAAGTACCTTGAGCGGCGACAGGGCATCGAGCGAGGCTGCCGCACGGCCCAGGTCGGACGCTGGCTTGTTGAGCATCGTGCGCCCCTGATGCTCCAGGCGAGAGCTCGCGAGCGTGAGCGCATGGCGTTTGCCATCGAGCCCCGAAGTGCTTGCAACCAAACGCTCGGGCAGGCGCTCAAAGTTGGAGCGGAATGCCCCGACCGAGCGTGCAATGGCGCCCGACAGGCGATCGGCAGTTAAGGCAAGCTCTGACTCGCGACGCTCAACCATAAACGTTGGATCGTTAAGACACGGGCGGCACGCGGCTGCATCGAGCGCGTCGCCCAGACGAGCCGTATAGGTGTCCCAGGCACGACGGCCGCGTTGGTCGAGCATTTCCAGATCGACCTGATCCGACCCGATCATCGAAGCCATCGCGGCGCCCAGACGCTGATGGCGCGTCTCGAGCACGTCGGCCAACTCCGTCATAGCCGGCGCCACCGATTCTGCCGCTGCCGTTGGCGTGGAGGCGCGACGGTCGCTCACCATGTCGCAGATCGAGGTATCGGGCTCATGCCCAATGCCCGTCACCACAGGCACGGGACAGGCTGCCACCGCACGGGCAAGCTCCTCGTCGTTAAAGGTCATGAGGTCCTCGAAGGAGCCACCGCCGCGCACCAGCAAGATGCAATCGGGTGCCGGCGTAATGGAAGCGGCGCGGCGCAAGCCATCAATGAGCTCGGCCGGCGCACCCTCGCCTTGAACCTTGGCGCCCACGCAGACAAGCTCGACGAGCGGGTTGCGACGGCGCAGCGTACGCTTGACGTCGTCGATTACCGCACCGGAAAGCGAGGTGACGACCGCCACGCGTGAGCAAAACACCGGGATGCGGCGTTTGCGGGACTCGTCCATCAGTCCCTCGCGGCGTAGCTTTTCGGCCAACTGCGCCACCTGTTGACGCAGCAGACCCTCCCCCGCCAGCGAAAACGAGCGAGCGACAAAGCTCATGCGGCCCGTGGCCTTATAGAGATTGAAGCTGCCCTTAAAGCTCACCTGCATGCCGTCACGCAGATCGAAGGTACGCTTGAGATAGGCGCCCTTCCAGATGATGCAGTCGACGGCGGCCGAGTCGTCTTTAATCTGGAAGTAGCAGTGGCCGCTTCGGGCATTGGGACCACGGAAACCCGTGACCTCGCCCAGGACGGTCAGTTGCGGAATAGCATCGAGCGCACCGGCGGCGATCTCTACCGCCTGGCTCACGCTGAGCTCTTTACGCTCTTGCTCGTCCGAACCGTCGAACTCGGCGGAAACGCTATTGCCGGTTAGATTCCAGCCTGCCACGCAGCCTCCTTTCGTCATCGTGCACAAAGGCTCTGGCCCTGCGCAAATTCAAGTCCAACACATAGTACAGCGCCGCGAGGACACGAATCCCCGCGGCGCCCAGCGACCCAATTTGTTATCGGTTGGAGTTTCTGTTGTATCGAGCCATAAGATAGAGCAGCTGAATAATCGAGGTGAGCGCCGCAGCCACATAGGTAAGCGCGGCGGCCGTCAGCACCTTCT
>CAJMMA010000098.1 GCA_905214435.1 uncultured bacterium | reverse complement strand
GTAGATGCCCCAGGTGCAGTCATCAAACTGGATGTTGCGGCAGCCTGCTGCGTACAGGTCGGCGATCACCGTACGATAAGCGGCTGCAATGGCGTCGGCAAGTTCCTCATCGGTCTTATAGACAGCGCGCAGGCTCTCCTGCTGGCCGTCGCAGCGATCGAGCGTGACCTCAGAGAACGTCTGGATCGGCGCCGGAATGGTCTGGCGTGCGACCTGGCCCTCCCCCTCAAGCGCCTTGACGAACTTAAAATGCTCGACGAACGGGTGGTTCTCGCCGCTGATGGGGCCGGTCACCACCGCGGTATCTGCCGTGGTCTCCTCATCGTGGAACATATAGCCCGTACGCGAAACGCGGCGCTCAATGCCGTTAAGGCCCCACATAAAATCGAGGTGCCAGTAGCTGCGGCGGTATTCGCCATCGGTAATTACCTGTAAGCCGGCTGCCTTCTGCTTGGCCACCAAATCGCAAATGGCCTCATCCTCGACGGCCTTAAGGCCGGCGGCGTCGAGCGTGCCCGCGGCATAGGCGGCACGTGCATCCTTAACAGCCTGGGGACGAAGAAAGCTGCCGACGATATCGGCGCGAAACGGCGCGTTCGGTTGAATCAAGGTGCTCATAGATATCTCCCTTTGCATTGGTTGCTTTACTGGGACAGAGTATGAGCGCTCATATAGCCATCGTAAAATATACGTTTATAACAGTTTGATATAGATGCTTCCTATATCAGTTGGGACTGCCATGAAGAGATTTGACCTGTACAGGACGCAGCAGTCTAGATATGCTGACGGATCGCGTCGATATAGGCTTGACCGTAGCGCGTAAGCGTCGTGTTCTTGCGCGTGATGATGCCGATCTCCATGTACTCATCCACATCGAGCGGAATCGAGATAATGCCGGGGCCGTTGAGTTCGTGGCTAATCACGCCCGAGCACACCGTGTAGCCGTTGAGGCCCATGGCCAAATTGAACAACGTCGCACGGTCGCGCACGCGGATATTCTTGCGACGCTCAAACGTCGAGGTCAGCTCCTCGGAATAGTAAAACGAGTTGTAGCTGCCCTGCTCGTAGGACAGGAACGGGTAGTCTTCCAGATCCTCGAGCGTCACGCTGGAGCGGTCCGCCAGCGGATGGTCGGCACAGACGAAGATATGCGGCGTGGCACAGAAGAGCCCTTCGAACACGAGCTCGTTGGCCGCCAGCATGCGCTCGATAACCTCGCGGTTGTGCTCGGACAGATACAGGATGCCCAGCTCGCTTTTCATGTGCGCGACATCCTCGATAATCTCGTGGGTCTGCTCCTCGCGTAGGGTAAAGTCATAGCGCGCGGCATCGAACTTACGGATCACATCGACAAACGCGTTGACGGCAAAGGAATAATGCTGGCAGCTCACACTAAAGTGCGGCACCTGCTCGGACGCGCCCTTGTACTTGCCTTCGAGCAGATCCGCCTGATCGAGCACCTGGCGCGCGTAGCCCAAGAAGGTCTCGCCCTCCTCGGACACAATGACACCCTTGTTGGTGCGCTCAAAGATGTGCACACCCATCTCGTTTTCGAGATCGCGGATCGACGCGGTAATCGAAGGCTGCGACACAAAGAGCCGGCGCGAGGCCTCGGTGATGCTGCCGCATTCGGCAACCTTAACAACATATCTGAGCTGCTGAAGCTTCATAGCCTTCTCCCTAGACGTTCGTGACGCCAAAACCCGCCGCGTCCATTTGGCGCATAAACGACGGCATCTCCCCCGTCGCGGCGCAGGCGGCGATCTGATGTAGAGCCCCGGCGACCGCATCGTCTGCCGCAGTGCCGATATGCCAGCGCGCTGCCGCCGTGACGGCCTCGTTGGCATTGGCGACTGCAACGGAGTTGGGAACGGCATCGATCATGGGCAAATCATTATCAGAATCACCGAATACGGCCACCTCGTCGGGCGTCAAGCCCAAAGCACGCGCCAGCTCCAGCGCAGCGCAGCCCTTGTCCCAACCTGCTGGAAGGATATCGAACAGGCGCACACGATTGTTGGGAAACACGAGTGAGAGCTCCGGTACCTCAGCGGCAACGCGCTCACGTAGCTCCGCGAGCTCCTCACGCGAGCGGGCGCTCCAGATATTCGCCTTGTATACCGGGGCATCATCGACAACGGGACGGCACGGAGCCTCTTCGCCTTTGAGCCATGCGTTGCCGCCCGACTCCATGGCGCGACGCACGCGCTCGGGGTCGCTCGTCACGCAATAGGCATCGTTATCCCAAAAGTCGTCACCCAGGCTGTAGACCTTTAGATAGGTATCGTCGGTCTCTTGCTCGAGGTAATCGGCCAGACGCATCAGGGCATCGTTGTCGGTCGCGCGCGAAGCGACCGCCTGACCGTCGACAAACATGACTTGGCCGTTGCAGAACGCACCGGTCGAAAAGCACTCGGAACGATTTTTGAACATCCAGCCCATCGCGGACGGCTGGCGACCCGAAACCGGGCCAAAGTGCAGACCCGCCGCCT
>CAJMMA010000097.1 GCA_905214435.1 uncultured bacterium | reverse complement strand
GTTGGGGACTGTCTCGATCTGTAACAGTTGTGGCTAGATTTGGTCGATGGTTGTTACAGATTGAGATTGTTGAGGATGGGTGGGGTAGCTAATTCGGACGGGGCTATTTTAAACATTGGGAAATCGAGCGTGGCAAGCGGAGGTCTTCGGGGTATAAGACGGCTAATTGTATGCCGCCTATGAAAGGAACCCTCATGCCCAGCGTTGCCGTTCTCGCCGCCGATGGCTTTGAAACGATTGAATGCCTGACCATGGTCGACGTCATGCGTCGCGGCGGCGTGCGCGCCACGCTTGTCTCGATCATGCCCACGCGCGAAGTCGTGAGCTCGCTGCAGATTCCCGTGACCTGCGATGCTCTCTTTGACGAGATCAACTTTGACGAGTACGACTGCGTCGTGCTGCCCGGCGGCCTGCCCGGTGCCACCAACCTGCGCGCCGACCAGCGCGTCTGCGACGTAGTCTGCGAGTTCGCCGCGACCAAGCACGTTGCCGCCATCTGCGCCGCCCCATTTATCCTGGGCGAGCTTGGTCTACTCGAGGGACGCCGCGCCACGTGCTTCCCCGGCTTTGAGAAGAGCTTCCCCGAGGGAGCTTATACCGGCGAGAAGGTCACGCAAGACGGCAACATCATTACTGCCAGCGGCATGGCACAGTCACTCCCCTTTGCCTTGGAGCTGCTGCGCACGCTCGCCGGCGACAAGGCCGTCGAGAAGGTCGCCGAGGGCATCCAACTATGATTTTGGCTTCGCAATCGCCGCGCCGCATAGAGCTGATGCGCGAGGCAGGCTATAACATTCGCGTAATTCCTGCAGACATCGATGAAACGCCTTTTGATGGCGAAGCTCCGCTTACGCTCGTCGAGCGCTTGGCGCGTGCCAAAGCCGCTGCCGTCACCGCCGAGTATGCCAAGCCCAATGAGCTGACCGTCGCGGCCGATACCATCGTCACCTTCGATGGCAAGATTTTGGGTAAGCCGGCAAACGAGGACGAGGCGCGCACCATGCTCCGCGAGCTTTCGGGCCGCACGCACCAGGTGGCGACCGGCGCCTGCATCGTTAAAGCCGGCGACGCTTCAGCTCCGCATGCCGCCGAGAGCCTGTCGTTTGTCGATGTGACCGACGTGACGTTCTATGAGCTTACCGAAGAGCAGATCGAGCGCTATGTTGCCTCCGGCGAACCCATGGACAAGGCCGGAGCCTACGGCATCCAGGGCACAGGCGGCCGCATGCTTGTGCACGATATTTCGGGTGACTTCTACAACGTGGTGGGCTTGCCCATCGCTCGCGTCGCACGCGCGATTCAAAAACTCTCGTAATTGCATCTGGCGCTGGGTATCCCCCAGCGCCTACAATTTTGCCGTACCGTACGGATCCCGACCGGGCATAAGGCCCGGCGGAAAACCGATAGGAGAACACATGGACACACTGCTCGAAGCCATCGATGTTTGCAATGTCGATGGCTTTTGCTTTGGCAACTATACGGACGAGGAGGCTGGCACCGGCTGCACCGTAATCGTGGCGCCCGAGGGTGCCACCGGTGGCGTTGACGTACGTGGTGGCGCCCCCGCTTCGCGTGAGACCGACCTGCTGCGTCCCGAAAACACCGTCGATAAGGTCCACGCCGTCTGCCTTTCGGGCGGATCGGCCTTTGGCCTCGAGGCTGCAAGCGGCGTGGCCCGCGAACTCGAGAGCCGCGGCATTGGTCTGCCCGTCGGCCCCACGCAGGTGCCCATCGTGTGCTCCAGCTGTATCTTCGACCTTGCCTTTGGCGACCCCACCGTTCGCCCCGACATTGAGGCCGGCATCGCCGCCGTGCGCGAGGCGCTCGACAACACCCCCACCACGCTCGAGCAGGGCAATGTAGGTGCCGGCACCGGTGCCACCGTGGGCAAGCTCATGGGCCCCGCCACCTGCATGAAGGCCGGCCTAGGCGCTGCCGCCGTGGCACTCGGCCCTGTTAAGGTGGGTGCCGTGGTCTCGGTCAACGCCTGCGGCAATGTCGTCGACCCCTTCACCGGCGAATGGGTCGCTGGTATGCGCGCCGCAGCAGATAGCGACCAGATCGTCGACATGGAGCTCGCAGCCTTTGCCGCCGCCGGCTCCATGCAAATGCCGCTCGACCGCACCAACACCACCATCAGCTGCATCGTCACCAACGTTGAGCTCACCAAGGCTCAGGCCACCAAGGTGTCCCAAATGGCCGCAGACGCCTATGCGCACGCCATCCGCCCCACGCACACCACCAACGACGGCGACACCATCTACACCCTCGCCAGCGGCAAACTAGACGCTCAGACAAGCGCCACCGTTCCCCTAGACCTGCTGGGCATGCTCGCCGTAAGGGCCCTACAGACCGCCATCGTAAACGGAGCCAAAACCGCCAAAACCTCCCACGGCATCCCCGGCGCCGCGAAGTAGCCTAACCTGACCGGTTGCCCGGTGGGGCTTGGTTATGTTTGCTGCTCTACAGTCCCGGCTCGCACGAAGAGCACATTAAGTGCTCTTCGGCTCGTGCGGAACTCGCGACAAACATAACCAAGCTCCACC
>CAJMMA010000096.1 GCA_905214435.1 uncultured bacterium | reverse complement strand
TGCTGAGGTTTACGTTTGATGAGCTCAAGAATCCGGGGAAGCTGGCTGAAAAGATGAGACTGGCGGGTATTCCGCGACGGGCCGATTTGGCTGAGGAATGGAGACGCCAGTGGTATGGGCGCTGAGAACGTCTGTCTCGATCTGTAACATCTTGGGACTGTTTGGGCCCGCAGCTGTTACAGGTTGAGATGAGTAAGTTCAGCATCGACCGAATGTCTCAATCTGTAACACCAAGGAACCGTTTGGCCTCGTAACTGTTACAGATCGAGATGGACGGTTGGCCGCCGCCGAAAGATCTTGATATATAACGTCTAGCAGCCAAAAACCGTTCTACCTGTTACAGATCGAGATGTTTGCCGGCGGGGTTGGGGCATCGCCGCGCTCTCCGTTTGCCCTCACATCCCTCTCGTTCCTCCGTTAGCCGATATGTTTGACTTTAGTTCGCTGCGTTAGGTGATAATGGACAAATGTTCAAGTTGCCGTGAGGGAGGAGCTCGATATGGCGTCTGCTGATCGTCCCACGTTGTTTATCAATGCGACCGTTCTGGATGGTTCGGAGCATATGGAGCCGCAGCCCGATATGGCCGTGGTCGTCGAGCGTGGCATCATCACCTGGATGGGACCGAGCGCTGTGGCCCAAGCTCCAGCGGGGGCCGAGGTCATCGACCTGGCAGGGGCGTATCTCATGCCGGGCCTCATCAATATGCACGTGCATCTGTGCGGTTCGGGCAAGCCGGTCTCGGCGGGTGATGCGGGCGCGCTGATGAAGAAGCTCGACAATCCCGTGGGCCGCGCCATCGTTCGCCACATCCTCAAAGGCAGCGCCCAACAGCAGCTGGCAAGCGGCGTGACTACGGTGCGCGGTGCGGGTGACCCGCTGTTTGCCGACATCGCCGTGCGCGATGCTATCGATGCCGGCAAGTATCAGGGTCCGCGTCTGGTAGCGCCGGGAACGGGCGTTACAGTGCCGGGTGGCCACGGCGCGGGGCTGTTCGCGCAGGTCGCCAATACGCCCGACGAGGCGGCCGAACAGGTGCGCGACTTGTACGCTCGTGGTGCCGACGTCATCAAGTTGTTCGTGACGGGTGGCGTGTTCGACGCGACCGAAGTTGGCGAGCCGGGCGTGCTGCGCATGCCGATCGATGTTGCCGCGGCGGCGTGCAAGGCGGCGCACGAGGTGGGCCTGCCGGTTATGGCTCATGTCGAGAGCACCGAGGGCGTGAAGGCCGCGCTTGAGGCCGGGGTCGACACGATCGAGCACGGTGCCCCGATGACGCCCGAGATCCTGGAGCTGTATCGCGGCGCCGCGGGCACACAGCTCGAGGGACGCGCGCCGAGCGTGACCTGCACGATCAGCCCGGCGCTGCCGTTTGTGTTGCTCGACCCGGAAAAGACCCATTCGACCGATACACAAAAGAAGAACGGCGACATCGTGTGCTCGGGCATCATCGAGAGCGCCCGTGCCGCACTGGAAGCTGGCATTAAGGTGGGCCTGGGCACGGACTCAAGCTGCCCGTTCGTGACGCAGTACGACATGTGGCGTGAGGTTGCCTATTTTGCCAAGTATGTCGGTGTGAGCAATGCGTTTGCGCTGCATACGGCCACGCAGGTCAACGCCGAGCTGCTGGGGCTGGGCGGCGAGACCGGTACGATCGAGTGCGGCAAGGCCGCCGATATCCTGGTGACGCGCAAGAATCCGCTCGATGACCTGTGCGCTCTGCGTGAGCCGATGCATGTGATGTGTCGCGGTGATCTGGTACGCAAGCTCAAGGTGAAGCGTATTCCCGAGGTGGACGCCGAGCTCGACGCGATTATGGCCATGCCTGCCGAAGCGCTGACTGAGGAGCTCGCCCGCGACGGTGTGGCGTAGATGTGACAAAGGGGCAGCTCCGTTGCCGCATGCAAAAAGCCGAGGTCTCAACACGAGGCCTCGGCTTTTTTATCGAACAAATACTTAAGATTTGGGACAAACAAACCTGATTAATTTGTCCCGCGTGCGGGCGCTAGGAGCGGGTTTCCATCTTGGCGTGGCACTTGGGGCAGGTGACGCGGATCTTGCCTTTGCCCTTGGGGACGGAGAGCATCTGGCCGCAGTTGGGGCACTTGAGGTATGCTGTGGTCTTGCGACCCTTCCACATCTTCTTGGCCGTGCGCTTGGCACGCTCAAAGTCTTCCTTGCTGGTACCGGCCGTGCGCGAGGCGTTGGCAGCCGCGGTGCCGCTACCCAAGCTCGCTACGAACTTGCCCAGGCCGGGGACGTTAGCGGTCGCGGCGACAAAGGCCGCGTTTTCCTTGCGACGTGCATCGATGTTTTTGGACAGGCCGCGCAGCACGCCAATCACGATTACGGCGATGGCAATCCAGCTGAGCCACTGGATATGGGCTATCGATCCGATCATCGCGATGACGATGCCGACAAAGCCCATAACGATGGTGAGCTCATCGGCGCCATTGCGGCCCTTAATAAAGTCATTCATGCAAATTGCCTTTCGTTCGATATGCTGCACGCCTTTATACCCGATTTAGAGCAAGGGGGACAGGTTAATCTTGAACTGCGTCCCGAATCTTGGCCTTCTTTATTAGAAGCGAACACTAGGACGCT
>CAJMMA010000095.1 GCA_905214435.1 uncultured bacterium | reverse complement strand
CGGGCTGCGGCTCCATATGCTCCGAACCATCCAGAACGGTCGCATTGATAAACAATGTGGGACGATCGGCAGATGCCATATCGAGCTCCTCCCTCACGATTAACTTGAACATTTGTCCATTATCACCTAGTCCCGCTGGATTGCTGCAGACGCATCGGTTAACGGAAGGAAGAGGGGATGTGGGGAGACGGAACACGTTGCAGTCCCACCCCAGCGACACCAGGGAAATATCTCGATCTGTAACAGCTACAGGGTTATTAGGCCCCTTGATGTTACAGATCGAGACATTCGGTCGACGTTTCACCGGCTTGTCTCGATCTGTAACAATTACGAGCTCAAACAGCCTCTAAACGTTACAGATCGAGACAAAACCTCTCAGCGCCCATACCACTGGCATCTCCACTCCTCAGCCAATTCAACCTGCCGAGGAATACCCGCCAGCCTCATTTTCTCGATCAGCTTCCCCGGATTCTTGAGCTCATCAAACGTAAACCGAAGCACCTTATGCCCGAGCATTGTCAGATGAGATTCCCGCTGACGCTCTGCCACGAATGGGTCAGCCGACTCCCGACCCTCGCCGCTCTGCAAGGTGTACTTCCCCTTTCCGTCGAGCTCGCCGATGACACACGTCCCGTCCTCGAGCCGCCAAAAATAGTCGACGCGAAACACCTGGCTCGGATCGAGCGGGTCGCGAAACTCCACCTGCAGCTCCGGAACCGGAAAGCCGTACGCAATAAAGAATGCTCGGAACCGAGACTCGCCGCCGTTTTCAGACAGCCCGTCCGCATACGACGCAATCACCTGTGCCCTGCGATACCCTCGCCTGCCCTCGCAATCGGCGCGGAGGCGCTCGCACAAATCCCCACGTGATACGCCTTTCGCCCGCAGTGCAGAATCGGCAATCGCCAACCCGTAGGAGAACGGTGCACGCAGTAGGCAATCCTCCACCGTGCGCCAAAACGACGTCACCTGCACGCCGTCGACTTGTTCAAGTGCGCCCGCCGCCTGCGGACGCAACAGCCGACATCCTGCACTCAGCGGCACCGAGCAACCTGTCTTAACAAGATATCGTGGCCCAAGCAGATCATTCGGCACCTCCAGACCCCACAAAAGTGCCGCGTCATAGCCCCAAAACGCCCAATCGGGATGAAACTCCGCAAGCCCTTTGATGGCCCGCAGCGCTCGCTCCGTCGGCGTCAGCGCATCCCAATCATGTTGAAAGCAGAACAAATACGGCTCGGGTTCCGCGATATCGTCGGTTCCAACATGACGCCGCAGCCACATGAGCTCGGCATTGTCATGCGTTGCGAGCAGCGCACCTTGCTCGGTCGCCTCCGTGAGTCGCGCGAGCATCCTATTCCGCGCCAACGTGTTGCGAGTCGTATGCTTGTGCTTGAAAACGGTATTAGACGCTTCCATCACCACCACATCGGACAAATGGACCATCGTCACCGTTGCCTCCACCGACAAACGTCTTGATCTGTAACAAGAAGAACGATTTTTGGACTGTAGATGTTACAGATTGAGACATTCCCCCCAGCCAGGTGCCAAACGTCTCGATCTGTAACAGTTAGACGTTCTCCAGGCCCCTAAACGTTACAGATTTAGACAAACCAGCGGCGCCCAAGCATTCGTCTCGATCTGTAACAGGTAGACCGGTGTTTTGCCCCCAAACGTTACAGATCGAGACAAAAAGGCAAAAGGCAAGGCAGGCGACAACTACCCATCCCCTACTCCCACTCCTGCTCGTAGATGTTGAGCGACTTTACGTACCGCCCCTGGGCGCCCATGATGTCGCGGACCAGACGCAAGAAGAAGCTGATGCACGAGGTGTCAAAGCCGTCCTGCAGGTCCTCCGGATGCACCGCACCCGGCCCATCGACCGCCGTATCGCTCAGCCGCGCGATGTCATACAGGTAGAGCTGTCCCGCCGTAAGCCAGACATCGTCGACGCAGGCGAGGCGCACCGCAATCGCGCCGTCACTCCAGTGCTCCTTCTGCACGATATGCGGATCGTAGACATCAAAGCGATGATCGGTGCGCGTGTCCTTCAGCACGACCATGCCGGACGCAGGATTCTTGTCCAAAATGCCAAAGCGCGAGAAATACTGCGTGTCGCGTACCTGCTCGAGCCGCTTGAGCGAGGCAGGCGAAAGCGATGCCGGCGGCTCGTCAACATACAGCTCGAGCAGCGTTTTGCCATGGCGATAGGGGCGCTCAAACAGCAGCCAATCGGTAAACGCCATGTTGTAGGCCATGATTTCGTTTTGCGAAGGCTCAGTGCAATAGCTGAGCCACGGGTCGACAATGATCTCGAACTGTTCGCGCGCCGGCTCCAGGAATTGAAACTTCCGCAGCATCCAAAAGTGAGCCATGTCGGCAATATCGTTGCCGACGGCTTCGGCTAGCTCTGCTCGGTCAAAAGCGTGGTCAGTCATGGCATCCTCCTCAAACTGATGGACCTCAATTTGAGCTTACGAGGAAGGTGGGCAGCCACGACCAGCGCGGGCAAAATAGGCCTCCGACTGCAAACCAGATACTGACCAAACACTTGACGAAAAGCTTGATCGAAAATGCGCACCGCAACAAAACCGCAGGTAGACATAGACGGCCAACCCGCCCTTTTGAGCCAGATGCCCGCAGCCACCACAGAAACAACAGGTGACCACAGCCC
>CAJMMA010000094.1 GCA_905214435.1 uncultured bacterium | reverse complement strand
ATCTCCTTTTTGCGCTCCAGCACGCTGATGTAGGTGATGATGCCGATCATGATGGAGCTCACCACCAAACTGATACTCACGAATGAGATGAGCACCAAGCTGATGGTGTTCACGATGTCGGTCACCGAGCCCATGATGATGCCCATGTAGTCGGTATACGAGATTGCCTGCTCATCGTGACCAGCGGCTTTGACCTGCTTGTTGTACGCATCGATGTAATCGAGCACGCGCTCCTTGGCCTCAAAGTCGCGCGGGAAAATCTTGACCGAAATGGGGTCCGCCTCGTCCGCATAGCCCAACGTGGTCAGATTGTTGTCGTAGGTGAGCTTTGACGCCTTGGCATAGCTCATCATGAGCGAGCTCAGGTCCTCGGCGTCCATGTTGAAGTGGATGGCACGAGCAAAGGCGCCCGCATCCACGCGCATGGCGCTCGCCAGGTTGGCAAAACTCGAAGACATCTGCGTCGCCATTTGGTCCATGAGCCCTGCCGCGCCCGACTTGAGCTGGGACGATACGGTCGTCGCAATCTGTTCGCTAATTGTCTTCATCACCTGATCCATAGCCTGCTGCAGATACGGAGCCAGCTGCTTTTGTACATAGTCGGTCATCGCCTGCTGCAGGCGCTCGGCCAGGGCATCGCCGCCGAGCGCTTTGAGCTGAGCCAGGCGTTGCTGGGCTGCGGCATCATTCTCAAGATACGCCGAGAATGCGGCGGCAAGCTTTGACGCGTCCTTAAGATCTTCGGGCGACAGCGCCTTAAACTGATCGGACTGCAGAAAGCCCTCAAACAGCTGGTTGGCAAGCGTTCCGACCTGCTGCATTTGCTCGGGCGTGAGTTCCAGACCGTCAAAGATGCCCGAGAAATCTGGGGCCGGTGCTTTTGCCATAATGTCGCTGAAGTCGATATCCTTACCTACGCCCGAAAGGTCAATGTCCAGCCCGGACAAGTCAAGACCCGACAGGTCCATACCGCCGGCAGTGCCCGAGAGCGCAGACGTATCGAACGAGAACGCGCCCTTGAGCGCCGCCTCGTCCACGCTGAACATGCTGCCCAGATCCACGCCTTGCTTGGCCTCGCCCTGCAGTTCATCGAAAGACTTGCCCGTAAAGACATCCGTCTCGGGATGGGCAAGTTGCTCTTTTACGATCTGCGAATTGGCGGCGCGCTCCATAAGCTGGCGAGTCAGCGCGTGCGTATAGGCAATACCCGGGGACAACGCGCTCGCGTTGGCCGTCTCGTTCGGTCGCACCACGCCCACAATACGCACGTCAATACCGTCGGCAACCTTGGCCGTCATAAAGTCGGCGTCGCCAGACATGTCAGTCCACATGCCGGTCTCTTCGTTTTTGCGATACGCATCGGCCGGCGACAGCACCTTAAACGTCGTGGACAGCGCATCGTCGTAGGTAAAGTCGGTACCGGTCTCGGGCGCTCCGACGCCACCGTCAGCCGTCATAGCGCTGTTAACCAGGTCGTTGAGCTCATTGATATCCAGCGCACCGATGCTGTAGAGCGTATAGTCGCCCACCGTGCCACGACTCGAAAGCACCATCACGGCTTCGTTGGCAGACGTGGGCCAATGACCGGCGACGACATCGTACTGGCTGTCGAGCAGGCTCTGGTCGTCAATCATCTCGTTAAAGACCGAGGTTCCCATGGATTCCATGCTCACCGTTGCTGCCGAGCTCGCGCCTCCGCTCATGGCCTCGGTCATGGCGTTGGGCACCAGCCGGACAGGCTTCTCATCGCCCTTGCCGGCACGATAGACAACCGGCGATACACCGTAGCCGTACTGAATGGCGTTGACCTCTTTATCGATGCCATCGCCACCGGCATCGAGCCATGCCTTAAAGCTCGTCATGTCGTTGGACTTAACGCTCGCAAACATATCCTTTACGGCCGTGACCACAGGAATCTTATCGGTTCCCTTAGCCTTGCCGCCGGCACTGTCGTCGGACGAATCCACGTTTTCAGGCGAGTCATCATCCGCAGCCCCCTGCCCGCCCATCATGGACGACAGGTCGTAATCCTGCTTGGAAATGGTGAGCGGGTAGCTCGAGAGCGTATCCTCCTCGACCTTTTTGATGTAGCCGTTTACGCCATTGGACAGCGCCAGAATCGCCGCGATACCGATAATGCCAATCGAGCCCGCAAAGGCAGTCATGGCCGTACGGCCCTTCTTGGTCATGAGATTTCGAGCAGAAAGCCCCAGCGCCGTCACAAAACTCATCGAGGTTTTTCGCGTAGGCTTAGCCTCGCGACGCGCGGCCTTGGCAACATCAAAAGGGTCGGAATCGTCGGTAATCTTGCCGTCCGCCAGGTTGACGATGCGCGTAGCGTATTGGTACGCCAGCTCGGGATTGTGCGTGACCATGATGACCAGACGGTCGCGCGCAACGTCTTTGAGCAAATCCATGACCTGCACGGACGTTGTGGAATCCAAGGCGCCGGTCGGCTCGTCTGCCAACACGATCTCGGGATCGTTGATCAGAGCGCGGGCGATGGCCACGCGCTGCATCTGCCCACCCGAAAGCTGGCTCGGGCGCTTGTTAACGTGCTCCCCCAGGCCGACTTTCTCCAACGCCTCGCGCGCACGCTGGCGGCGCTCGGCATGCCCCACACCCGTGAGCGTGAGCGCCAGCTCCACGTTTTCCAAAATGGTCTGATGCGGAATGAGGTTATAGCTTTGGAACACAAAGCCGATGCGGTTGTTGCGGTAGGCATCCCAATCGCGATCGCTGAAGTCCTTGGTCGAGATGCCATCGATCAGCAGGTCGCCGGAATCGAAATGGTCGAGTCCACCAATGACGTTGAGCATCGTAGTTTTACCCGAACCCGAGGGACCCAGAATGGCTACGAACTCGTTATCGCGAAAAGACAGGCTTACGCTGTCGAGCGCTACCTGCGTAAACGACTGCGTAACGTACCTTTTGCAAAT
>CAJMMA010000093.1 GCA_905214435.1 uncultured bacterium | reverse complement strand
AACTGCGGGAATGGCCTATTTGCTCAATGTGTTCGGCTGAGATCGGAAATCAACCGATAAGCGTGATGAAATATGCGATGAGCGGTTAATCGTACTCAGTTTGCAGCTTTACTTTAATAAAGACGCCCTGTAATTACTGTAGCCGAATAAAGTAGCTGGGAATGCCCGAAATGAAAATCCCCCGCTGTTTGACGAATGCATAAACAGCGGGAGAGGCGATAACTGGATGAATATCATACCAATGTGGATTTACTTCTTTCGGCGGTGAATCACGTTGATGGCGTAACCGACGAGCATGGCCAAGACGATGACAATAAAGCCGATCAGGGGATTGTCGTTCATAGGGTCCTCCTATTTTCCGAGCGGGGAGAATTCGTCGACGATGAGGTCGAGGCATTGCGGAAGCGCGCGGGCTCCAAAGACGCCCGAATTGCTGGAGATAATCTCGCCATCGAACTGCATGCCCAGTGACGGGGTGCAGGTGATCTTGGCTTCCTTGGTCTGGATGATCTTGAACTGTGGGCGCCCGAGTACCTTACCGGCGGGGTCAAGCGCAGCGGTGATCACAGTAGGCAGCAGCTGAACGGTGCGCACGGGTTCGATGACCGCAATATCGACCATGCCATCGTTCATGCGGCAGTCGGGGAACAGGTTGATGTCGTTTTGAATGACCGAGGTATTGCCCGCCATGCAGCAGATGCCGTCGAGCTCCTCGACAATGCCGTCGTGCTCAATGGTAAAGTGCGCCACCGTGGGGTTGGGCGTGGCGAGAGCGGAGAGGAAGTAGGCGATCTCGCCGATGTCGTTTTTGGTGGGAGCGGCCTTCATCATGATCTCGGCGTCGAAGCCCGAGCCGGCGATGATGATAAAGCCGTGGCGCTTCTCTCTGCCGTTCTCGTCGAGCCAAAAGAGCTCGCCCATGTCCACTTTGACCGTGCGACCGGCGCGGCAAGCCTTGGCAAGCGCCGCCGCCTCAGGGGCATTGCCGATGTTGTTGAAGAACAGGCAGGCCGTGCCGGAGGGGAAGACGAGCGTGGGGACGCCGCATCCGCGCATCTGGTCGAGCACGTTGGAGACGGTGCCGTCGCCGCCCGAAATCACCACGCGATCAAACTCGCGCACGTCTGCCACGGCGTCCTCGGGTTCCATGCCATCGCCGATAAAACGCATCACGACCTCGTCGCCGCCCTGCGCGAGGGCGTGCGTGAATGCGTAGATTTCATCTGAGCTGGGGCCCGATGCCGGGTTGTGGATGATAAGGCAGCGCATACTTACGTTCCCGTTCTGTGACTAACCGAGTATAGTTGTAAGACAATGCCGTTATCCTACCCGTGTTTTTCGGGCCTAACCTTATTCGATGGGTTGATATGTACATTTCCACACATCAGGCTCTACTCGACTTTTGCCAGCGCGCCCGTGAGTTTGACGCGATTGCCGTCGATACCGAGTTTTTGCGCGAGCGCACGTTCCATCCGCGCCTGTGTTTGGTTCAGATTGCCACCCCTGCCGAGAGCGTCGCGGTCGACCCTCTGGTGATCGACGACCTGTCGCCGTTGGCCGAGCTTATGGCCGACGAGAGCGTGACCAAAGTCTTCCACGCCTGCTCGCAGGATATGGAGGTTATGCTTCATACCGTAGGCGTGCTGCCGCGTCCGATTTTTGACACGCAGGTGGCCGCCGCCTTTTTGGGCGAACGCCAGCAGATTTCCTACGGTGCGCTCGTGCAGACGTTTTGCGGCGTCTCGCTGCCCAAGACCGAGTCGCTGACCGACTGGTCGCGTCGCCCGCTGACCGACAAACAGATCGAGTACGCGATCGATGACGTCAAGTACCTGATCGTCGCCTATACCGAGATGATGAGCCGCCTGCGCGAGCTGGGCCGCGTGGACTGGGTGCTCGACGAGCTGCGCCCGCTGGCTGACGAGTCGCACTATCGCGCCGATCGCCACGAGGCGTTCCGTAAGGTCAAACGCATCAATTCGTGCAGCCGTCACCAGTTGGGCATCGCGCGCGAGCTCGCCGCCTGGCGCGAGGACCGCGCCGAGCGCCGTAACATCCCGCGCAAGTGGGTCATGTCCGACGACACGCTGCTTGCGCTCGTTAAGCGCAATCCCGTCCGCGTTGAGGAGTTCCGTAGCATTCGCGGTACCGACCAGCTGGGGGAGCGCGACGTGGACGGTGCGCTCATGGCCATCAAGCGCGGCGCGAGCTGCCCGCACGATCGCCTGCCGCTCATGGTGCGCGGACACCGTCAGATCTCGCCGGAGCTGGAGAGCGTGACGGACCTGATGTATGCGCTCATCCGCCTGGTTGCCGAGCGCTCGGGGGTGGCGACCTCGGTCATTGCCTCGCGCGATGACCTGGCCGATTACATCGAGCATCCTGAGCAAAGCCCCCTGCGCGAAGGCTGGCGTTTTGAGCTTGTGGGTTCGCGCCTGGACGATCTGCTTTCCGGCAATATGGGGCTCACCGTGAAGGACGGAAAGATTGAGTTGTTATAGGGAAGCCTAGTCTGCTGAGTGGGTAGAATGCCTCCAACGTGTAGCTCGATTTGGAGGAATTCGCATGCCCTATTACTATGGATACGGCTTTGGTATCGACCCGCTGTACCTGCTGGTTGTGCTTGTCTGCACGGTGCTTGGCCTTGCCGCGCAGAGCTATATCAATTCGACGTACAAGACGTGGTCCAAGGTTCGCTCGGACGGCGACACGGGCGCCACGGTCGCTCGCCGCATGCTCGACGCCAACGGCTGCAATGCCGTGGGTATCAAGGGCGTCGCTGGTGAGCTTACCGACCACTACAACCCGCAGGACAACAATCTGTATCTGTCGGATTCCAACCGTTCGGGCGGCTCGGTCGCAAGCGTTGCTGTCGCTTGTCACGAGGCAGGCCATGCCGCGCAGCGTCAAAGCGGCTATGCCATGATGAAGGTACGCACCGCCCTCGTGCCGGTCGTCAACTTTACCCAGAACACTTGGACCATCGTGCTGCTCATGGGCCTGTTTATGAACATCGCGGGACTCACGACCCTCGCACTGATCTTCTTCTCGTTTAGCGTGCTGTTCCAACTGGTTACGCTACCGGTCGAGATTGATGCTAGTCGGCGCGCCGTGGCGTATATTGAGCAGTCGGGTATGAGCTCCAAGCAGGTCAACGGTGCCAAGAAGGTGCTGACGGCCGCCGCGCTTACCTATGTGGCTGCGGCGCTCACCTCGAT
>CAJMMA010000092.1 GCA_905214435.1 uncultured bacterium | reverse complement strand
GGGGCTCCTATCTTTTTAGTGCCCTCGGATTGGGTCATAGTGTCTGTCGTTGCCAAAACAACGACGCTCCCTTGGCTGGCTTAAGGCGGCAGATGGGGACGTTCCTTTTCTGTCGGCAGCCGGGGACACTCCTTGTGCCGGCGTTGCATCGAGGGCTCGGGAAAATGCGACCCGGTTTTTGGCCGAATAGTAGGGCGCGCTTTCCGCGTGGCAGAGTCGCTACGGCCGCGTTAGGTGGCGACTTCGTTACTCGCCCAGGATCAGCGCCGTGAGCTCGTCTTGGGTGTCCACCACGTAGTCGGCGCCGGCGGCTTCCAGCTCTGCGCGGCCGCGGAAGCCCCAGCTGACACCCGCGCTCTTAAGGCCGGCGTTGTGGCCGGTCAGAACATCGACATTCGAATCGCCCACATAGAGCGTGGTTGCCGGATCGGCGCCCAGCTCTTCCATCACATGCAGTGTGACGGGTGCTTCGGGCTTGGGCGGAAACGAATCAACACGGCCCTGCACCAGCGCAAAGCGCTCAGAACCAAAGTACTTCTCGATAAGCGGAGCCGCCGAGACGTGGTCCTTGTTGGTGAGCACGGCGAGCGTGACGCCCGCGGCGCGCAGGCGGTCGAGCATCTCGATCGTGCCGGCGTACGGTGCGGTGTGGTCCTCCTTGTGCTCGCCGTAATAGGCCCTAAACTCGGCAAGCGTCTGCTCAAACATACGCCCGTCGCCCGCATACTCGGCGGGCATAAAGCGCTCAACAAGCTTGAGCATGCCGTTTCCCACCTTATAGCGGTATTCGTCAACGGCAAACGTGGGCCAGCCGTGCATCTCACAGGTATGGTTACCGGCGGCTGCCAGGTCCTCGAGCGTGTTGAGGATGGTGCCGTCCAGATCAAAGATCACATGGGTAAAAGCTGCTGCCATGGGTGCTCCTGCCGCTTGAGTTGTAAAACGCACCCCATGATACTGGGCATGCGTGCCGGGCATGTTTGGAATCTGAATATCTTTAATAGCCCTGAGCCTTTGTCGTTAGCAAATCCTCGGCAGCTGCTCTCCTACGAGCATGTCGAGGATACGGGTCGAGCCCCAGCCGGTGCGTACGCGCACGGCGGGACGGGTGCCCTCGGCAAGCGGCAGCACACGGCCGATGATGGCGGCGTTCTCGCCGTAGCGGGCAGCACGCATGGCGGCCAGCGCGGCATCGGCTTGCTCGGCCGGCACAACGGCAACCATCTTGCCCTCGTTTGCCACTTGCAGCACATCGTAGCCGAGCATCTCGCAGGCTGCCTGCACGTCGGGGCGCACGGGCACGGCATCCTCGTCGACCTCCATGGCAACGCCGCTGGCCTGCGCAAACTCGTTGAGTGTAGATGCCAGGCCACCGCGTGTGGGGTCGCGGAAGCAGCGCGCGTCGGGTGCTGCGGCCAGTACGTCGGCGATCAGGCGATTGAGCGGCGCGGCGTCGCTTTCGATGGTGCTCGAAAACGCCAGACCCTCGCGCTGGCTCATGATGGCGATGCCGTGGTCGCCGAGTGTACCCGACACCAGGATGACGTCGCCGGGCTGACAGTTTGCGCCAGAGAGCGCCACGCCCGCGGGCACCTCGCCCACGCCGGCGGTATTGATGTAGACGCCGTCGGCTCCGCCACACTCGACCACCTTGGTGTCGCCGGTGATGATCGCCACGCCCGCCTCGCGCGCGGTCTCGGCCATGGTCTGCACGATCTGGCGGAGCTTCTCCATGGGATAGCCCTCTTCGAGGATAAAGCCGCACGATAGGTAGCGCACGTTGGCGCCCGAGGTCGCGACATCGTTGACGGTTCCGCACACGGCGAGTCGGCCGATGTTGCCACCGGGGAAGAACTGTGGCGAGACCACAAAGCTGTCGGTCGACATGGCGATGCGCCCGCTCACAGGCAGTGCGGCGACGCCGGCATCGTTGCCCTCGAGCAGCTCGGGCGACCCAAAGGCATCCAGAAAGACCTCGTCGATGATGCGCTTCATCATCTGCCCGCCCGAGCCGTGGCCCAGCAGGACAGTGCTATCGGTGACACTATGGGACATATCGAAAACTCCAATCGTGGGAGGTGTCAGTGCGCGGAGGGCGTTCGGGCTAGACTCGGTAACGGTAGTACGCCGCGCAACTGCCCTCAGAGCTCACCATGCAGGGGCCGACGGGATGCTCGGGTGTACAAGCGTGGCCGAACAGAGGGCAGTCGCTCGGCGTAATGGCTCCGCGCAACACGTCGCCGCAGCGGCACCCACGTGGCTCGATTGTCGCTTCAACAGGCACGTCAAAGCGGGTACGGGCGTCAAAGTGCGAAAACTCGGGACGAATGACGAGGCCCGAGCCGGCAATCGGCCCCAGACCGCGCCATGTGGTGTCGCACGGTTCAAACACCTGCTCGACCAGTTGGCGCGCCACGGGGTTGCCGTTCGCATTGACACCGCGGCGGTAGGCGTTGTCGATCGCCGGCCTGCTCTCGACAACCATCTGGACCAGCATGCAAATACCCTGCAAGATGTCAACCGGCTCAAATCCCGTTACCACGCCTGGGGTCTTAAACTCGTCGACCAAAAAGTCAAAGGGAGCCAGGCCCGTGATGGTGGCGACGTGTCCCGGCAGGATAAAGCCGTCGATAGTGATCTCGGGATCGTTGGCGATGGCGCGCAGCGCCGGCGGCGTGGTCTTATGGGCGCAGTAGACCGAGAAGTTCTGCAGCCCGCGCGCGTCTGCCTCCAAAATGGCGGCGGCGATGGTGGGCGTCGTGGTCTCAAAGCCGACACCCATAAAGATGACCGGGCGTTCGGGATTTTGCTCGGCAATGTCGAGTGCGTCGAGCGGGGAGTACACAATGCGAATATCGCGCCCCGACGCCTTTTGCGCGGCGAGCGAGGTAGACGACCCGGGCACGCGCATCATGTCGCCAAAGGAGGTGATGATGGCGCCGTCCATCTTGGCGAGCGCGATTGCATGGTCGATATTGCGGTTGGCGGTAACGCAGACGGGGCAACCCGGACCGCTCAGAAGTTTGAGCCCGGCAGGCATAATGGAGCGAAAGCCATAGCGCCCGATGCTCACGGTATGCGTGCCGCAGACTTCCATAAGGTTGATGGCGCGGTCGCCGACAAGCTCATGAATGCGCTCGATGAGCTCGCGAGCCAGCTTGGGGTCGCGAAATGCCGAAAAGTCGATACCGGAGCGAACCGGCTGCGCCGCCGTCACTAGTATGCCTCGGCCGGGTTGGTGGCGAGCTGGTCCTCTTCGGCCAGCTCGGTCATGGTATTGACGAGCTCGAGTGTCTCTTGGGCTTCCTGCTCATCGACAATCTGAATGCCAAAGCCGGCGTGTACGAGAATATAGTCGCCCACCCGTGCCGTCGGCACGAGGCGCAGCGAAACGGGGCGCTCGATGCCCATCATGTCGACGGTGGCCTTGAGGTCGTCGTCGCGTTTGACTACTTTACCGGGAACGGCAAGGCACATAATGTTCCCCTTTTATACGTTTTGCGCTGGATAGGCGCTTAATTACCCATCAGATGATGGTAGCGCTCGCGGGAGTCACGAGCAAACGCGTTACACCTGTGAGACGGCGGCGCGCAGGCTGGCAAAACAGCCTATCGC
>CAJMMA010000091.1 GCA_905214435.1 uncultured bacterium | reverse complement strand
CCAAGAACATCCGCCTGCGCAAGCGTCTGCTCAACGCCACCGACCGCAAGAAGGCTGCCGTCCGCGCCGGTCAGGTCAACAAATAAGTGCTGGGCTTTATAGCTTTAACGAGAAAGGGCGTCGACCGCAATGGTCGGCGCCCTTTTTGGTACACGGGGATTGAGACGGCCTGCACCACCACAAAGGTGCCTGTCCCCTTTGTGGTGGTTGGTGGTTAGGCGGTGGGGAGTCCCGGCGTGTTAGCCGGCTGCTGCGGCTTGAGGTGGGCGTTGCGCCAGATGATTTGGATGATGTAGCCGAGCATAAAGACGAAGGCCACGCCGCTGACAAAGTTGCCCATAAGAGGAAGTGCCGTGAGTGCGCCCGCGACGATACCGCCCACGGCGGCCATGGCGTAGCGATTCTGGTTGTGTCCGACCATGCGTGCGACCGCGGTGCCCGTAAATGCCGCCGAGACCAGGGCGATGCCGATGATGCCGCACATGAGGGCACCGGCGAGCGACAGGCCTGCAATCGAGATGATGAGCAACAGGACGGCGGGAACGACGGCGACCGTGCCCAGAAGACCGCTTACCCACAGCGGCGTGGGACGCTGATGCAGCATGCCGGCGGCGCTGGCGGTTGCGCGCGGAAAGACAAGCTCAAGCAGGATGGCGACAAAGCAGGTAGAAAGCGCCGCGGCAACGATGCCGCCGATAATGTCGTTGACCGTAGAGGTGTCCTCGTTTTCGGTTCGGTCGATCTTGAGAGCCCCGACCTGAGCGCCCTCTGCCCGCTCGGGATCCTGTGAGACGTGGGCGTTCACCGTGCCGGTGATGCGGGCGTTTTTGCCCAGGATGAGCTTGTCGGCCCAGACCTCAACATCGCCATCGACGGTGCCGTCAATGGTAACGGTGTCGCCGGCGAGCGCCGCCGATTTGGCAGAGCCACGCAGGGCGACCGTCTCGCCCGCCGCGTAAAAACAGTTGGCAGTGCTACCGGTGTTAAGCACGACGTGCTGGCCGGCTACCGTCACGCTGCCATCGATTGCGGTTTTGGCGATATCGATGGTACGCGCCGCCAGGCGAACGGCGCCGCCTACGGTGCAGTCGCGAATCGACAGGCTCTCGCCCGCCGCGATAATATCGCGGCCGATGGAGGCATCGTCTAGGTTGAAGCTTTGACCGGCCCAGTACAGATCGCCCTCGATACCCGACGGAGTTGAGTCAACTTCGGTCGCGAGCACGTTTCCCGCGGTGTCGGTGCTGGCGAACGATGCCGCGGGGAGTGCGGTGAGTGCGAGCGCAATCAGCGCGAATAGAATAGCGATGTGACTCCGCGCTTTGCGGCGCCGGGTTGACGGTACTTGGTTGTAAGGCATAGTGAATCCTTCGTTAGATACTCGACAGGTATCTAACAGGGTACCCAATGCGCAAGCGCTCTAAAAGAACCTGCCGGTTGCATTTCGAAGGGCTGGGCCGTGCTACCTACTTTTTACGGTGCAAAAAGCGTGCGATGTCGTCTTCGGTGGGGCTTTTGATGTCAAAGCGCAGCGATAGCCAACGCAGCCCCATGGTCACGATGACGCATACGACCAGCGCCGCGACATTGCTCATGAGCCCGCTCATGACGAGGCCTACATAGCTTGTCGATCCGGCGATGGCCGCGATGGCGTAAAAGTTAGTGCGTTGGAAAATGCCTGGCACCACGCCCATAAAGCCGTCGCGCAGCATGCCGCCGCCCACTGCGGTGAAGAAGCCCATCATGATGCATACGGCGGGCGCAAAGCCGTAGACCAGCGCCTTGTCCGCGCCGGTGGCCGCATAAATGCCGACCGAGATGATGTCGAGCAGGGGAATGAGCTTGTCGGGCTTATCGACGATTGCCGGGAAGATATAGATGATGGCCGCCGTGGCGATGGAGAGCGGTAACGCCATTGGTTGGTTGAGGATATACACGTTGCCGACCTGGAGCGTCATATCGCGCAAGAGACCGCCGCCCAGACCGCAGACCACTGCGAGCGCGACCGCGCCCACCAGATCGAGCTTGTGCTCGCGCGCGACCAGCACGCCCGAGATCGATGCCGCGACAACGGCGAACATCTCGAGCCAAAATGGGATAGCGACCATGGCATCCGAAGCATGTGAAGTAACGGTCATAGCGGCGGCGACGGGCAAGATGGGTCCTTTGAGTTGTAGGTTTGAACAATGCCCGTACATAGTACATGGTTGACGGGTCTGGCGACCCTATTGCTCGGCAAACGGTAGGGACTGGGCGCGGTCATGGGTACCAAACATGTACATCAGCCTCCAAAGATGCCGAAAAATGTCGTTTTTGGAGGGTGATGTACATGTTTTGGCGCGCGCCGAGCGGGCGACGTTACTCGGAGGGCGTCTCTATGTCCTTCGTGCCCTTCCAGTTGCGGATAAGTGCCTTTCGCAGTTCGTTTTGCTTTCGCTGATACTCGGCATCCGTGCAGCGGGGCATACCGAGTGCTTCGCGGATATTGTTCATGGCACGGTGAAAAGCGAGTTGACTGGCAAATTGCGCTGAGGTGAGTGTGACAATGCGATAACCCATTTGGGCGAGCACAGCTTCGCGTTCCGCATCTGCTCCCTTACGGCCAGTCTCGTCGTGAAAGCCACCCTTATATTCGATGCCGAGCTCTCTGCGCTTATAGGTAATGAGGGCATCGATTTTGAGTGTTCGGGCTTTGGTGCAATGCCAAAGACGTTGAGGGATCTCGAGCGGTCGGTTGAGCTCGATGCCTCGAATGCCAACGCCGCCTTCGCTTGTTGGAAGTGAAAGTGCGATTGCCGATGCAGCCTCCATAGGCGAGACCGAGTGGTCGTAGACATGTCTGAGCGCGAGTCGCGCGCGTGTGGCACCGGGTTTGCCAGGGTGTTGATCGAGCAGTTCGACAATTTCGTCCTTGGAGGTGGTTGCTGGTTGCTCGGTATAAGGGTCAGAGGGATTAAGGCCCATGCGATAGTCGCCGCAAACTTCGTAGCCATACTCGAGGTATTCGATTCTATCCATCCACTCGGCGGCGAGCACGAAGGTGAAGGCTTCGTCGGTGATAAAGATGCCGGGCGTAAGCTCGTCAATATGGCCATAGGGTAGGCTTTGGCCGAGAACATGGCAAGTGACGCCGTTGGTGCGAATTCGCTCGAAAGCAAACACTACGGAGATATCGATAGTCTTGAACATATCGGGCGGAATGCCGCAGTCGGTGAGGGCCTGTCGTATGCGCGCGATGCGTTGCTGGGTGGAGAGACCTCTTGCGCCTATCTGGTAGTCGTGTTGCGCGACCGCTTGAACCCGGCCTTGCGGCGCGTGATGGACGAGCCATGCAGTTTTATGCGAAATGAGAACAGGGGTATCCATTGGGGACCTCTCGCTCTGAGTCGATACCCAACTCTTATGTCCGTTGAGGTGGGGAAATATACCGAATGCGAGTAAGCCGACTCATGCACGGCGTGTGTCATATACAAACGTGTACACCACCCTCCAAAAACGACATTTTTTGACATCTTTGGAGGGTGATGTACATGTTTGGGATGTTGGGTTGGGATTGAACGTGATGGGGGTGTGGGTTGAAGAGGAGGGATGTCTAAATTTTGAGCAGCGCTCAAAATTTATCCGGTCGGCTTACGC
>CAJMMA010000090.1 GCA_905214435.1 uncultured bacterium | reverse complement strand
CTAGTACACCATGCCCATGGCGTCCTGAACCTCGGCCAGGGTCTGCTCGGCAATCTCGTTGGCGCGACGGTTGCCCTCGTGCAGCACGTCCTTCACATAGTCCAGATCGTTCTCATAGCGCTGACGACGCTCGCGGATCGGCGCGAAGTACTCGTTGACGGCCTCGGTCACGTACTTCTTGAGCTGGCCGGAGCCGCCCATGCCAATCTCCTCGGCAATCTCGACCTCGGAACGACCAGTGCAGATGGCGGCCGTCGAAAGCAGGCCGGACACGCCGGGGCGGTTCTCGGGATCGAACGTGATCATGCGCTCGGAGTCGGTCTGGCTCTTCTTGATGCGCTTGGCCGTCTCCTCGGCGGTCATCGAAATGTTGATGGCGTTGCCGTAGCTCTTGCTCATCTTGCGACCGTCCAGGCCGGGCAGCAGCGGGGTCTCGGACAGCAGCGCGTCGACCTCGGGGAACACCTTGCCGTAGCGGTTGTTAAAGCGGCGGGCGATGGTGCGGGTGAGCTCGATGTGCGGCAGCTGGTCGCGACCGACGGGCACCACATTGCCCTTGCAGAACAGGATGTCGCAGGCCTGATGCACCGGATAGGTGAGCAGAAGGCCGGTGAGCTCGTGGCCCGAGGCCTCCATCTCGGCCTTGACCGTGGGGTTGCGCGCCAGCTCGGCCTCGGAGACCAGCGACAGGAACGGCAGCATGAGCTGGTTGGCGGCGGGCACGGCGGAGTGCGCGTAGATCATGGTCTTGTCGGGGTCGATGCCGCAGGCAAGGTAGTCCATGACCATGTTGTACACGTTGTCCTGGATGTGCTCGGTCGTGTCGCGGTCAGTGATGACCTGGTAGTCGGCGATGAGCACGTTGGTCTTGGCGCCCATGTTCTGCAGCTCAACACGGCCCTTAAGGGTGCCGAAGTAGTGACCCAGATGCAGACGGCCGGTGGGGCGGTCGCCGGTGAGCATGGTGAACTTGTCGGGCGTCTTGGCCAGGCCCTCGCGAATGGCGTTGCTCTTTTGCAGCGCGACTTCGTAGCTGTTCTCGTTTGGCATGATTGCTCCTAACGTATGTTCATGGGTCAAGATGATAACGCGTTTATTGGAGGGGCGGGGCGTAAGTAGGCGAGGGGCGGGAGATCGGCGGCATGTGCGATGGGCGCGGCATGGCTGCGCGTTTGGCCGGCGGCGCCTGGGCGCTTCCTCGGCAGCTTACCCTAGAGCTTGTGGTGGCGCTCTTCCTTACGTTCCTCGGCTGCCTGCTCCTCCTGCTTAAAGGCGGGGTCGTCGGGGGTGACGAGCTCATCCTCGTGCGTGCGCTTGTTGTAATGGTGGCGCAGCACGGGCTCAAACAGATGTAGATGCTTGGCAAAGGCCGCCGAGCCAATGGCGAGCACGGTAAAGATGAGCACGCGCATGGGCACCTCGACCTGGTTGATCGCGGCGGCGCCGGCCGAAAGCATAATGCACCAGGCATAGATGAGCAGCACAGCCTGCTTTTGGTTGTAGCCCTCTTGGATCAGGCGGTGGTGGATGTGGCCCTTGTCGGCCTGCCCGATGCTAATGTGGGCGCGCTTGCGGCGCACGATGGCGCTAAACGTGTCGATGATGGGCACGCCGGCAACGATGAGCGGGATGATAAGCGAGGTGAGCGCGGCGGTGCGGCTCACGTTGAGTAGCGAGATGGAGCCCAGCGCAAAGCCCAGAAGCAGCGACCCCGAGTCGCCCAAGAAGATGCTTGCGGGGTTGAAGTTGTAGCGCAAAAAGGCCAGACAGGCGCCAAAGAGCGCAATGGAGAGCGCGGCGGCGTCGATGCGGCCCGAGAGAACGGCCATCGAAAACATGGTGAACGACGCGATGCCGCAGATGCCCGTGGCTAAGCCGTCGAGGCCGTCGATGAGGTTAATGATGTTGGTGAATGCCACCAGATAGATCACGGTGATGGGGTAGGTGAGCCATCCGAGCATGATTTCGCCGGGGGCAAACGGGTTGACGATGACGCCGATGCGCAGGCCACCCACGCAGGCGATGAGCGCAGCGAGGACCTGTCCGGCCAGCTTTTGCTTGGGCTTGAGCTGGAAGACGTCGTCGATAGCGCCGGTCGCAAAGATGACGGTAAAAGAAAGCGCAAGTATGGGGTAGCTGATGTGCAGACGGGGGTGGGGCACCAAAACGGGCGGCCAACCCAGGTACCAGGTGCCTAGGATTTGCACAATACAGGCAACGACCAGGCCCAAAAACACCGCCGTTCCGCCCAAACGCGGGATGGGCTTGGTGTTGATGCGGCGCTTGGAAGGATAGTCGACGGCGTCGAGCTTAATTGCCAAGCGCTTGACCAGGGGCACCATGAGGAAGGTCGTGATAAAGGCCGCCGCTGCCACGCATAGGTACGGTATGTAGCTCGGGGATGAAGCCATGAATCTAAAAACCGCCAAGCGTCGAAGGAAAAGGTCAGAAGAACGCCATGCGCAAAGGGCATAGCCGAACCATGATACTCGACCACGGGGGGTGCATGGAATTGCATGCAGCGATAATCACGCGCTTACCAGATATTGGGATGTTGTCGATGCTTGTCGGGATACCGGCGGGGATCCATATGGGCTGTAATGGTGGTTTTCGGCAAATGAAAACCACCCCCCACGTTACAAAAATGAACCCACCTAAAACAGGTGGGTGCCCTCATCGACTGTTCCAGCGTCCTTAACAACGAAGGATACCTGTACTAGGTACGACTGTGTGGGCTCCCTAAATAAACGCGACGGTTCACCCAGTTGCTCCGCGGGGGGCGGAATACCTACATCATAAAGCGGCACTTTGTCGATTCCAGTCTTGACATTATAAAAATCGTGTCGGACGATTACGGCGCCTTGGGCTCGAGCCGTCTGTGCGGTTGGTCCCTTTACGTTTGAGCTGCTGAATCATTGTTTTGGAGCATGTTTTTATGCCGACGTCGTTGACCGAACTTTTTTCGCCCGCCTGCCATTTGTGTCCGCGCCGTTGCGGTGCGGCGCGCGACGAGGGCGCGCGTGGCGTGTGCGGCGCCGACAACACGCTTAAGGTCGCCCGCGCGGCGCTCCATATGTGGGAGGAGCCGCCCATTTCGGGCGAGGCCGGCTCGGGTACGATTTTCTTTAGCGGCTGTTCGCTCAAATGTATCTACTGCCAAAACCACGAGATCTCGACGGGCAATTTCGGTCTTGAGATTTCGCCCGAGCGTTTGGTCGAGATTATGCTGGAGCTGCAGGACCAGGGCGCCAATAACATCAACCTGGTGACGGCGACGCACTATGCGCACTTGTTGCCTGCCGCGATTGCCGCGGCACGGACGCGCGGGTTGGTCATCCCAATTGTCTACAACACGAGTGGTTACGAGCGCGCGAGTGCCGTGGCGGCGCTGGGCGACCTGGTCGACGTGTGGCTTACGGACTTTAAATATGCCGATGCCGGGCTTGCGCAGTCGCTTTCTCATATTAAGGACTACCCGCGCGTGGCCGTGTCGGGTCTGGCCCAGATGGCGCGCGAGATTGAGCGCCGCGGGGGAGAGCTGGTAGACGAGGACGGGCTCATGAGGCGCGGCATAATCGTGCGTCATCTGGTGCTGCCGGGGCATGCGGACGATTCGTGCCGCGTGTTGGACCTGGTGTGGCAGACGGTGGGCGACGTGCCGATCTCGGTCATGAACCAGTACACGCCCAATGCCCTCATGCGCGAACAAGGCGGCGACCTGGCGCGCGCCGTGACGCGCGAGGAGTACGAGCAGGTACTCGACCATGCCGACGACCTGGGCTTTACGACGATGTTTTGGCAAGAAGGCGGCGCGGTAGACGAGAGCTTTACCCCGGCGTTCGACACCACCGGCGTCCTCACCAGCGCAAAGTAGCGCGTTCGCCGATGATTTTTCTGGGACGGGGATTAAAAAATCATCGGGCGAATGGTAGTCAAAAAAGCTCCGGGTTGATTTCCGATCTCAGCCGAACACATTGAGCAAATAGGCCATTCCCGCAGT
>CAJMMA010000089.1 GCA_905214435.1 uncultured bacterium | reverse complement strand
GCTCATACTCTGTCCCAGTAAAGCAACCAATGCAAAGGGAGATATCTATGAGCACTTCGATTCAACCGAACGCGCCGTTTCGTGCCGATATCGTCGGCAGTTTTCTTCGTCCGCAGGCCGTAAAGGATGCCCGCGCTGCCTATGCGGCAGGCACGCTTGATGCCGAGGGGCTTAAGGCCGTCGAGGATGAGGCTATTCGCGACCTGGTGGACAAGCAAAAGGCCGCTGGCCTGCAGGTGATTACCGATGGCGAGTTTCGTCGCAGTTACTGGCACCTCGACTTTATGTGGGGGCTCAACGGCATTGAACGCCGCACCTCGCGTACGGGCTATATGTTCCACGACGAGGAGACCACGGCTGACACCGCCGTGGTGACCGGCCCCATCAGCGGCGAGAACCACCCCTTCGTCGAGCACTTTAAGTTTGTCAAGGCACTCGAGGGGGAGGGTCAGGTTGCGCGTCAGACCATTCCGGCGCCGATCCAGACGTTCTCGGAGGTTACGCTCGACCGCTGCGATGGCCAGCAGGAGAGTCTGCACGCCGTCTACAAGACCGACGAAGAGCTCGTCGATGCCATTGCCGCAGCATACCGCACCGTGATTGCTGGCCTGTATGCCGCGGGCTGCCGCAACATCCAGTTTGATGACTGCACCTGGGGCATCTACTGCGATACCGATTTTGTTGCCAAAACCGGCATGAGCCCGGTCGACCTGCAAAAGGTAAGCGAGCTGGGCGTGGCGCTCAACAATGCCGCCATCGAGGGCAAGCCCGACGATCTGGTTATCAACACGCATGTATGCCGCGGCAACTACCACTCCACCTACGCTTTTGAGGGCGGCTACGACCCCATCGCGCCGTACCTGTTTGCGCATGAGGACGTTGACGCGTTCTATCTGGAGTTCGACACGCCCCGCGCCGGTGGTTTTGAGCCGCTCAAGTACGTTGCTCCCGGCAAGAAGGTCGTGCTGGGCTTGGTGACCACCAAGGCGGCAGAGCTCGAGAACGAGGATGTTATCGTCGAGCGCATCCGCGAGGCGGCAAAGTACGTGCCGCTCGAGAACCTGTATCTGTCTCCGCAGTGTGGCTTTGCCAGCTGCGAGATTGGCAATAAGCTGACCGAGGACGAGCAGTGGGCAAAGATTGCGCTGGTCAGGCGTATTGCCGAGCGCGTTTGGAAATAGCGCTAGCGTTTGCAGGTGGCGGCGCGTGCGAGGTACTGCATATCGCGTACAATGGTTCGGATCGTATCGTTCGGGCAGGTTATCCGATATGCCTGATCGCCCTTCCATTCGAAAGGACTTCCATGTCCCAGTCTTCGATGCCCGCCGTCACCGATGCCATCTACGATGCATCGTCGCTCGGCCGTCCGCGCATGTTTGTGTTGGGTTTGCAACACATGTTTGCGATGTTCGGAGCCACGGTGCTCGTGCCCGTGCTCACCGGCCTTTCTGTTTCGGCGACGCTTCTGTTCGCCGGCATCGGCACGCTGCTGTTTCATTTTCTATCGCGCGGTAAGGTGCCCGCGTTCCTGGGCTCCTCATTTGCCTTTATCGCGGGTTATGCCGCCATTGCGCCCAACGGCGAGGCCGAGCTTTTGCCCTACGCTTGCCTGGGCGTAGCTTGTGCCGGCCTGCTCTATCCGGTGCTTGCGGCCCTGTTCCGCGCCTTTGGCGCCAAGCGTGTCATGCGTTTCTTCCCGCCGGTGGTGACTGGCCCCATCGTCATTTCCATCGGCTTGATCCTGGCAAGCTCTGCCATTGCTAACTGCCAGACCAACTGGCTTGTCGCCGTTATCGCTGTGGCCGTGATCATCATCTGCAACATCTGGGGCCGCGGCATGGTCAAGATCGTGCCGATTCTGCTGGGCGTTGTGGTGAGCTATGCCGTTGCGGCCGCGCTGGGCGAGGTCGACTTCTCTGGCGTCGCAGCCGCCCCCTGGGTTGGCTTGCCCGTCGTGTGGGACAACACCGTGTTTGCGCTCTTTGGACCGCAGTTCGATAGCAGTCTTGCCACGACGGCCATTATCACCATCATGCCACTGGCCTTTGCGACCATGATTGAGCACATTGGAGATATTTCCGCCATTGGCTCTAGCTGCGAACGCAATTACATTGCCGATCCCGGTCTGCACCGTACCCTGCTCGGCGATGGCCTGGCGACTATCTTGGCATCGCTCTTTGGCGCCCCTGCCAATACGACGTATGGTGAGAACACCGGTGTGCTTGCCCTGACGCGCGTGTTCGACCCGCGCGTGATTCGCATTGCCGCCTGCTGTGCCATTGTGCTTTCGTTCTGCCCCAAGTTTGCTGCGGTGATTGCCGCCATGCCGGCGTGCGTTATCGGCGGTGTGTCGCTCGTGCTCTACGGCATGATCAGCGCCGTTGGTGTACGTAACCTCATCGAGAACCAGGTTGATTTCCAGAACAACCGCAACGTGCTGGTGGCGGCTCTGGTGCTCGTGCTTTCGCTCGGCATTGCCTACAGTACCACCGGCGCCATTGTGCTGGAGCTGGGCGGCGTGACGATTTCGCTTTCGGGCCTTGCCGTGGGTTCGCTGGTGGGTATCGTGCTCAATGCGATTCTGCCGGGTAATGACTTTGAGTTTGATGTCTCGGAACTCGAAGGGTCTGCCGAATAGCAGCTGTGTCCAACTCAGTTAAAAAAGCCGGCCATGCGTCCGATGCGCATGGCCGGCTTTTTAGTGCGCAAGAACCCAGTGGATGCCACGCGCCATGCGCAGGTCGGTTTGGGCAAAGTGGTTGCCGGGGTTGAGTTCCAGTGTTGTGAGGATGCCGCGCTCAACGAGCAACGTTTCCATTGCGCGCGTGTCGTCAAGTACGTGCCGCATCATGCGGTTGGGCGTCTTGGTTTCCTTTTTGCCGAGTGACAGATAGACGGCCTGCGGGTTGCCGGCAAAAGGGGCCGTGCTGGCGCGATCGACAAAGTCGGGAAACCACAACGACCCCGATGCGCTTGCGGCGCGGCTAAAGGCGTCGGTTTGCCAGAGGGACCAGAGCGCGAAGAGGCCCGCGAGCGAGTAGCCGGCAATGCCGCGCCAGGTGGGCGGCTGAGGAAGCGACGACTCGGCCTCTGGGATTATCCAGTTCAACAGCTCATCGAGAAATCCGGATGCCTGACCGCCAAAGGGCTCGGCATCGCGCACGGTTCCGTCGCATCCCCAGGGGCTCAGCTCGCGATTCCAGTTGAGGCTGCCAATGCCGACAAGCGTGAAGGGCGGGCAGTTGAGCTCTCGGCAGCGTTCATAAACCTCCGTGCCGTCGCCCATGACCACGGGAAGATAGATGACCGGTGCGCTTTCGGCATGCTGTGCATGAACGGTTATCTGCTTTTGATGCGCTTCCATGACGGGCTTCTCTCGGCGTTGTGATATCGACGGCCCCCATTGTCGCACGCCGGCTCATGCAGGTTGGGCTAGACCAAAGACAATCTCGTGCATACCCTGCGGACGCATATGGAAAACGCCACCGCCGGAGGGGAGCTCGGCGGTGGCGTTGTTAAACGGTGCTGGGACTCGGGGCCTTCGCGAGAGCTGCCATGTGCGCAGAGGCGTCTAAGAGCGCTTGCGGCTCGCCATGGTGCCTGCGGCGATAGCGGCTGTTCCCGCAATGACGGTTGCCACGATGGCCGCACCCGAGGTGTCGCCGGTTGCCGCGAGCACGCCGGTAGTCTTGGCTTTCGTGATTGAAGCCGCAACGGCCTTGGTCGGCTTTGAGCCCTCAGGCTTGGGGTTCTGCTTGGACTCCGCGGGCTTGCTTTCTGCGGGCTTGGTCTCGTCGGGCTTGGGGTCTTCCGGCTTGGCTACCTCGGGAGGTGCGATGACCATGCTCTTGGCGACAGCTTCGTTATAGGGGGAGTCGATCACAGCGTCGCCCGTGCCGATGGCTTGGCCTGCCTCGTAGATGCCGTCACGGAGCTTGCGATAGTCAATGACCTTCCCGCCTTCGGGCGTCTGGATGGCGGCGTTCTCAATCTTGATGGTGCCGATTGTCTTGCCGTCAGCGCTCATGGCACGGGCAAAGATTGCCGCTGTATCTCCTTCGGCCGTTACCTTGCTGCGGATGATCGAGATGACTGCGGGTGTGACGCCCTCGCTGGTCTGGGCGATGATGCCGATGTTCTCGCCTTGGGG
>CAJMMA010000088.1 GCA_905214435.1 uncultured bacterium | reverse complement strand
GAGATGCCCACGATGATACGCCCAAAGCGGACATTCGCGGCAAACAACGCCACAGACACGCCCCAAAACGCTCGCTCCCTCTCGGGTTCGGGCCCAGAAGATGGGTACGAAAAAGCCCGGCTACCGTAGTAGTCGGGCTGTTACGTTTGGAGCGGACAACGGGGCTCGAACCCGCGACCCCAACCTTGGCAAGGTTGTGCTCTACCAACTGAGCCATGTCCGCATATGTAAAACAAAACGGGCGCCGGAGCGCCCGGATGTTGCCTGGAGGCGAAGCCCGGATTCGAACCGGGGGTAAAGGCTTTGCAGGCCTCTGCCTTACCACTTGGCCACTTCGCCGAAAAAAGACCGCCTAAACGGTCCGGAAATGCAATGGAGCGGACAACGGGGCTCGAACCCGCGACCCCAACCTTGGCAAGGTTGTGCTCTACCAACTGAGCCATGTCCGCTTGCGGGTTATTAATTTACGCGAGTTGTCCAAAAGACGCAAGTACTTTTTTCAAAAAACTTGTCTGCCGCATGTTCTTAGTAGCTAAACGCGCTAAAGCGATTGGCTAGGCACACGATTCCAGCGCTCCGCTAAACAGCTTCACCATCTGCACGCGCGTGCCGGCGCCGTCCGTACGACGAGCAACCTCCACGTTATCGACGAGCATACGCATAAGCTTGATACCACGGCCGCGCTCCTCAGATGCGACCGGTTCGCTCGTTTCATCGATAGAATAGCCGGCACCTCGATCAAGTACCTCGACCACAACGCGATCGCCATAGGCCTGAACCGTCAGGACGCACCCGATACCGCCCGCATGGTCATAGGCATTACCCAGCGCCTCCCCCGACGCCAATGCGACATCGTAGCGCTCGTCGCGACGCAACGGAAGCGATTCAAGGAGTTCGGCAATGCGATGTCGATAGTATGGAAGATTCTCGATACCCTGACGGACCTCGACGCTCTTACTCCAGCGAGGCAGCTCCCCCACCGGAATGGCGGGAATAGACTCCCGTGCCGGACCCGCTACATGCAGGATGTCGACAAGTCGGGCAATCTCCAAAAAGCGAATAACCTCCTCGGAGGCGTTAACAAGCGAAAGCAGGCCCTCTCGCCTCATAAGCTCTCTGGCACGTGTAAGCAAAAACGCCAAACCCGTCGAGTCGATAAAGCCCACGGCCTGGCAATTGATGACAACGCGACGCACGCCCCGGTCGATCAAATTATCCAACCGTCGGCGCAGCACGGGTACCGAGGCGATGTCGACATCACCCGGTGGCGTCAAAACCGCTATGTCATTCCACTCATTCATACGACCATGGTTCCCAAAAAAGCCCACTCGATGCATTCGTTTCCCCAACCGTGCGGATTCAACCCGCCCAGCGTCGTCTATGAACGACCCCGTAAAAACTCAAGGGACACCAATGCAATGTCATCGTCCAGCGCCGAATCGGTAAATCGGTCAAGCTCGCTCAAGACCTTGCCGCAAATGCCCGACACGCCCTCCGCCGAAACAGAAAGCAGAAGATCGCGCAAGCGCTGCTCGCCAAAGAACGCTCCGGTGCGGTCACGGGCCTCAATCGTTCCATCCGTATACATAAAGAGCATATCGCCGGGGGCGAACGTAAAGGCACCCGTCTCGTACACCATGCCTTCGAATGCGCCGATTACGCCCGATTGGCATCCAAGCAGTTCGACCTCTCCCCCACGGGCCTCGCCGCCACCCAGCGGCATCGACTCTGGCCTGATGACCATGGTCGGAGGATGGCCCGCCGAACAATACGTTGCGCGTCCGGCTTTAAGGTCAATCTTGGCGATAAAGGCCGTCACGAACGTCTCGACCCTCGAAAAGCCCATGAGCATGCTGTTAAGGGAGCGTGCCATGCGGGCCGGTCCAGCGCCCTCCCAAGCATATGCCGTCAGGGCCGTCTTGACGAGCGCGGACATCGATGCGGCCTCAATGCCTTTGCCAGACACATCACCCAGAATCATGACGGCGCAGTCGTCGGGAAGACGGATGAGCGTATAGAAATCGCCGCCGACCAACGCCGAGTTCGTGGCCGACAGGTACACCGAATCGGTTGCGATACCCGGAACATCCCCCAGGGAATTTCTCATGCCGATCTGGAGGGTCTGAGCGATATGGCGCTCCTCGCGCTTTTGAGATTCGCCTTCGTAGATCAGTTCAAAATCATGCGCTAAGTGCACCAAGTAGTCATATTCAAGGTCATCAATCGGCTCTTGGCTACCATCACGAAGCAGCAGCGCACGCGTAGTCGGGCTCTTCGCAACAGAAGCAGGAACAATCGCGTCGTTACTGTGCTTGCCATCACCCTCAGAGCGCGGGCGCCCCGCCTCGATGCCGGAGTCGACGTAGAGACCTTGACAAGGCAGACCATGCGCCCTAAGCCAGCCTCCCATAGGCATCGATTCGTCAACGCGAGTTATACGGACGTGTTTAAGGTCCTCGGCACTCGTGCCGCCCAAAGCAGATGCCTCAAAGCCATCAGGGCCAGCCCCCAGACGTGCCGCCGGCGCCGTCGTGGAAAAGAAAAGCTTCTCGGGATTGTCCGGCAAAGCAACGCGACTGCCGCCTTCAAAATCTATGACGTAGGAATCCAGACTGGCGTCATACTCAATAGGGCAAAAATGGCAGTTGAGCATATTGCAGATCTCGGACGATACCGCTTGGGTAGCCGCGGCGGAATCGTCTAGAAAGGTAAACAACTCATCACGTAAGACATTGAGCGAGCGGCCGAGCTCGGCCGTACGACGAGAGCGAAGGCTCGATGCCATGCCGACCAGCTGGATAGACAGGTAATCGCAAATGACCTCGAGTACATTAACGTCATAGGCGAGCGGTGCCTGGGGGCGTTTCCAACCAACTTCCAGCACGCCAAGGATCTGCGTACCGTAAAAAACGGGAAGACAAATCTCGCTGCGGTACGGAGGCATATCCTGCACGCGCAACAGGTGCTTAGAACGATTGTCCAAGTCCATGAACATACCGGAGGCGGCCCTATCGCCCTCAAGGTCCTGTTGAATCGACAAGCGACAGGCACGTGACTCGCGAAGAACATACGTCGGAATGCCAGCGCCATACGGCAAAAACTCGGGCAGGTAGCTATCGTACAGCTCCTTGGAAACACCGCGTAGCTTAAAACCGCCGCTCTCAGAAAAATAGATAGCGGCACCCGAAGCATCGAGCGTTCCTACAAGCTGGTTCAAAACGGTATCAAGCAGGCTGGGCAACTCATCGGAGCCCACAGTGCTCATAATGACCGAGAGCGTGCCAGAGAGACGTTTGTTCGCCACTCTAAGCTCCGATAACGCACGCTTGAGTTGACGGTCGTGAGAATACTGTTCCTCGATACTGTGAAGCGCCACCAGGACACGTGGTGCACGGCGCCCAAAGATGCGTGGAGGCGTTACGGAGCCCGCACGAACCAAGACGGGGATAAAAGAGCCGTCACTCAGCTTGAGCATCAGTTCGTTCTCGGAGCCATCAGTTTCAAATGGCAGACGATGTTCCGTCGCACGTTCAAAAGCGGACGAGTACAGGACGTCTTTAACATCTCCACCGATGACGTCGGCGCGTTCCTCGCACATCAAACCAAGTAAGCGATTATTCACATGCAGAATGGTTCCGTCGAGTTCGCAGATGATGACAGCATCGCTCGTGATCTCGACTAGTTGGGCAACGTCTGCCCACTCGTTGCGTTCAAGCGTTTCCATCGTGGACCCCACCGTCTATCGGTAACAAAAAAGCCTCCGAAGAGGCTTCTCAGATGCGATGGTGTCGGAGGCGGGACTTGAACCCGCATGACCAAAAAGCGGTCACTAGCACCTCAAGCTAGCGCGTCTGCCAATTCCGCCACTCCGACATGCTATGTTGTTGATCCGCGGTTCGCTTTGTTAGACCCGCGCGTTCAACGAGGAAGATAATAACCTATGATTCGAGAACTGTGCAAGCACTTTTTTGAAAAAAGTTTACGAATTTGTAAATGCGCTGGTAGATCTGTATGTCCGGGTCGGAATGGGGGCAGCTTCCCAGCGCGTCCTCGGGCATGCGGTACATTTTTATCCGCGCTTCGCGCTACAAAATGTACCGCCCCCTGCGGAATGCGCTGGGAAGCTGCCCCCATTCCGACCCTGCGTTAACATGCTCCAGGCAAAGTTCCTAAACATATTCTGGGGCTGATAAGAATTTAGTGGCTCGGCTTTGCCGAGCCCTTATATGGGGAGGCT
>CAJMMA010000087.1 GCA_905214435.1 uncultured bacterium | reverse complement strand
TATTATTATTCATCTTCAATAATACTATTCAGTCGCACGACAGGACCCACAGGATGCAAGGATTCCACTCGTGGCGATAATCCCTACACCCTAGAAGTCCTAATGCGACAAACGCTAGCTCTCCCAGCCGGCGCGGATGGTTGTTATGACGTCATCTAGGCGCTGGCCCAGGGCCGCTAGATGTTGGAGCACCTCGTTGGGCGATGCACCGTTGAGGATGCACGTGAGGGCATACGACGCCAGAAAGATGGCCGCAAGCCCCAACGGGATGAGCACGATCATCGCCAACGTACGCAGGCGCTGGGCCCAGCGACGGCGACGCGCACGATGCTTGTCGAACGCGAGCTCCTGCGCATATGAATCTTGCTGTACGGAATAGGCCTCTGGCGCCGATTCACACCCGGGCACAGCTGCAGGTACAGCAGCGGGCACGACGTTTTGCACGGGCGCCTGGTTGGCAACCCCTTGCATTTGCATCTCCATGAGTCGTTGCTGCTGACGCAGCATGCGCTCAGCTTGTTGCTGCGGAGTCTCAAGAAACAGATCCATGCTGGCCTCCAAAATCGGAGCATTCGACGCTTACGACCAGCATCCCGCACCGCCATGACCGCGACAACGCAATCGCCGGCAATAGCCACAAAGTTTCTTTTGCTCAAAAGCTGTCGAAAAGCTCAACAACTCCCCTACCAGCACTTTCTCTGAGCTTTTTTCGCCAACAATCTTTTGGCCTTCCACCCTTACGCCAACTGACCAAAATCTAACCAATAGCTTGACGAAAATTGTGGAGACCGGGACCCCACAAAAACGTGCCGCCCCAAAAAGGGGCGGCACACAACCTTTTTTATCAGCTTTTCTGTATCGAGCACGCGACGACCCAACGCCGGAGCGCAAGGCGGGGAAATACCTTTGCCTCGCGCGACTCTGCGAAGCCGTGAGCGAGAGGGAAAGGTATTTCCCCGCCCTGCGCTCCGCAGCAGCCAGCGCCAAGCGCTAGTAGTTCACCACCTGCTCCTCAAAGTACGCCTTGGGGTGGTTACACACCGGGCACACCTCAGGTGCCTCGGCACCAACGTGCAGATGTCCGCAGTTCAGGCACTTCCACACCTTTACGCCCTCGCGCTCAAACACCTCGCCCGACTCAATGCGCTCGACGAGCTTGTTGTAGCGCTCCTCGTGGGCCTTCTCGACGGCGGCGACACCACGGAACTTTGCGGCAATCTCGGCAAAGCCCTCTTCCTCGGCGGTCTTGGCAAACTCGTCGTACATCGTGGTCCACTCGTAGTTCTCACCCGCGGCGGCATCGCGCAGATTGTCCAGGGTATCGGGGACGGCGCCATCGTGCAGATACTTAAACCACAGTTTGGCGTGCTCGGACTCGTTGCCAGCCGTCTCGGCAAAGATGTTCGAGATCTGAACGTAGCCGTCCTTCTTTGCCTTGGAGGCATAGTAGCGATACTTGGTGTGTGCCTGGGACTCACCGGCAAAAGCGGTCTCGAGGTTCTTCTTGGTTTGGGAATTCTCAAAATCCATAGGTGTACTTCCCTTCAACGCATGCCGCCCGTAGGCTTCGAGCGGCCTCGTCTTTAGGATGCCCTCATGTCGGAAATCTAAACCTTACAATCCTGTTCTTCAGATTTCCACGGGCTAAATGCTCAGCCAGCGATCGCCCTCGGCTCGGCAAAAGCCCTCACGCTCCAGGTCGGCCAGAATGCCCGCGACAAGCTCGCGCTCGACCGGCCCGCGCCCAGCCGCCGCTTCCATATCGTTAACGCCCACCACGGCATCAGCAAGCGTAATCCCCGCCGGTTGGCCATCGCGCGCTGCCAGCAACATGCGCACGATATGCGCGCGCTTTTGGCGACGTGAGCCCTCAAACTTTGATTGACGGCTATAGCCCGCCGAGCGCCTGGACGGATTGGGCAACGTCTTTTTTAGATATGCGCCGTAATCCAGCAACGCGTAATACCACGCGCGCGGCGTGTCGGCATCATCGAGCGGCACGGCAAAGGGAGCGATCTCGTCGGTCGCCGCACCGGGGACCGCCGGACAGGCCGCCTGAATCAGCGGCACCAGCTCGCGGTCGGGAACAGCCGGTACATCGGGAAAGAAGTGATGCAGAAAGACCGTGCGCACGTTGGTCTCCAGATACACGCCTGGAAGGTCAAACGCAAACGACCGGATACCTTGCGCCGTTGCCGGGCCAATACCAGGCAGAGCGACCAAGTCACGCGTCTCACGCGGAAACTCACCGTCCCAGTCCTCCACAACGCGCTGAGCGGCCTTGTGGAGCGCCAGAGCGCGTCGGTTGTAGCCCATGCCCTGCCAAGCGTCCAAAACATCGGAAGGCGCGGCTTGGGCAAGCGCCTGCACGGTCGGAAAGCGATCGAGCCACGCCGGCATACGCGTCTCCACGCGTGGCACCTGTGTTTGCTGCAACATGACCTCGGAAAGCCAAATGATGTACGGATCGCGCGTGCGGCGCCACGGAAGGTCGCGATAACGCAGGACCCCTTCCGAACGAATCATCGAACGAAAGGGGTCCTGAATCATATCTATGCTCCTTATGCGGCGCTATTCCTCCCGGCAAGCGCACGCGCAGGTGGCGTACTCGGGAAACGCTTCGCGGTCGGCGAATTTGGGATCGACGGCCGGGAACTGGCGGTGAGCGACGATGTCGCCGAGCGAAACGGAATCGAGGTAATCGCGCATCAACGCTTGAGCTCCGGCCCACAGGGGATGATAGCAGCACGTGCCCATGCGTGCACAGTCGCCATCGGGTGCGGTGCAATCATTCATAACCATAGGGCCCTGAACGGCCTCGACGACCTGGCGGATGGTGACGTCGTCCGGACTGACCTTGAGACGCATGCCACCGTGGACGCCACGCAGGCTCTCCACAATACCGGCCTGGACCAAACCGTGCTGAATCGAGCGGGCAAACGAATACGGAACATTGACCTCTTCGGCAGCGGTGCGAACAGAAAGCAAACGCTCCGGATCCTCGGCAAGCATCGCCAGCATACGAAGGGCGTAATCAGTCTTCCTCGATATGTCCATTTTTCCCCTTTCAAGGAATACGAACAGCTCGAACGAGCTCCGGGGCCGAGCTTGTGTCGAGACGCTAAATGACCGCAGGACATCCAAATGGTAAATCGGATATCCACTGAGTGCCGCGCTTGGAGCGAAATGCATCAGATGCGGCCTACAGTGCAATTTAGTATAACCTAACCCCCTGTCTCGTTGAACAGGTGTTGCGCAACAAAGCTGTTGTTCAGACAGATAGACTTATTAGATTTTACTTGCGTTCCCGAAGGCGCGGGGATTCTGGGCGAAGATGCGCCAGGGCGATCGTTCTATCGAAACAAAGTGCATCAAATCAGAACCACCCTTAAAAAGGGTGGTTTGCTCTTAGGGTATAACCCACGGGCCCCGGGCTCGCGTCTAAAGGCGCGGGCCCGGACTTCGTCCAGGCCTAGTGCATCTTGACCCGTGGCGCGCCGGTCGAACCGGCGGCATCACCCCCTCTTGAAGGGGTCCTCGTACTCCTTCACGCTCAGCTTGTCCAGCGCGATGTCGTGGGACTCCTGCTCCCTGATGTACTTGGCGATCGTCGCCTCGTTCAGGCCGACGGTGGACACGCAGTGGCCCTCCGCCCAGAACTTCCTGTTGCCGAACTTGTACTTGAGGTTGGCGTGCCTGTCGAATATCATCAGCGAGCTCTTCCCCTTCAGGTAGCCCATGACGCTCGCGACGCTGTACTTCGGCGGGATCGCCAGCAGCACGTGCACGTGGTCGGGCATCAGGTGCCCCTCGATTATCTCGATCCCCTTGTACTCGCACAGCTTCCTGAGGATCTCCCCTATGTCGCTCCTGATTTGGTTGTAGATCACTTTGCGCCTATACTTCGGCGTGAACACGATGTGGTACTTGCACATCCACTTCGTGTGGGAAAGGCTGTAGGCCTTCTGGGCCATGGCGACCACCCCTTCGACTCGAATTCTTGACGGCCTGAACAATCGTCAATATCGGTCGGAGGGGTGGCTTTGTAAAGCCGTTTGTCTCCACCCGCGTAGCGGGTGGTTTAAAGCTGGCCGCTGCGCGGCCAGCAGACTAAAGTCTTGAAACGCAAAAAGCCACGTCCGAAGACGTGGCTTTAATTGCGTTGGCGGGAAGTACGGGGCTCGAACCCGCGACCTCCGACGTGACAGGCCGGCGCTCTAACCAAACTGAGCTAACTCCCCAGGCAGACGTTCGCGTTTGTTTCCGCTCGCGTGCGCTGCGGGGATTAGTATACACAGAAGTCTGTCCGGCGCGCAACAACTTTTTTGAAAAAATTTTTCGGTCCCTCCGGGAGGGTCTCCGGGGCTGGGGGCGGCGGTTAAGTTTGCTGCTCTACAGTCCTGCGCAAGACGGAAAGCACATTAAGTGCTTTC
>CAJMMA010000086.1 GCA_905214435.1 uncultured bacterium | reverse complement strand
GGGATTTGGATGCAGCAAAAGTCCTCTTGGTGGGACTCGTCGTAGCTCGTGGTATCGAGGTAGCAAAAGTCGAAAGCGTTGCCAACGAGCTGGAGCGCGTGCTCGTCCATGCAGGCAACGATGGCGCGGATGCCCTCGGGCTCGTACGGCATACCCCAGCGGCTCATGCACAGGTATGTGCCCTCGGGCAGCACTTCGATGCCGATCTCTGCCAGCTCGGCGGGATCGCTCGGCAGCAGTTCCTCGGCACCGCGCGGCAGCACGGCAAAGGAGCCCGCGCCGGCGATAGGGTCGTCGGAATGCAGCGCCTCACGACGCAGCATGGCACCCCAGCCGCGCATAGGGCGCGTGCCCGTCAACGCACGCATGCGCAGGATGGCCCGCATGAGCGTGGGGTGAAGCATCGAGCGGCCGCGCTCGATATCGCCTGGAAACTCCTCAAAGACCACGTAGCGACGCTCAAACTGCTTGAGCTCCGGCCTGCCCTCGCGCTCGCGCCAGTAAACCGCCTCGTCGTAAAAGTTCAGGCGCTCCTGCACGCTCGCGCGCTCGGCTTTGAGGCCGGCGATCTGTTCATCGAGCGCTTGCACCCGCGAGCGCAGGTGATCGGTCATCTCGCCAATGTCGAACGTCGAGGTCAGGCGGTCAATCTCGTCGAGTTCGAGCCCTAGGTCGCGCAGCATGCAGATCAGACGCATGAGCGGGATCTGCGTGGGCGAATAGAAACGGTAGCCCTTTTCGTTCACCACGGCGGGCTTAAACAGACCGATCTTGTCGTAGTAGATGAGCGTTTGGCGCGAAACATTGAACAAGCTCGCCATCTCGCTAATCGCATACATGCCCGTCTGCATAGATCCTCCCGACACATCCTTTGACGCGAAAAGCCCGCCGCCCACAGGGGCAGCGGGCTCAAACACTCCTCGTATCCTACCCTAAAGACGCCTATGACCAGCGCTTATAGTTTGCACATGACACGCCGACGGCCTCGAGCGCCTTGGCGGCGATGTGATGCACCGCGTCATCGAGCGTGGCGGGGCCGTTGTAAAACGTGAGCATGGGCGGCATGAGCATGACGCCCGGTACGCGCGCCAGGCGCGCCATGTTGTCGACATGAATGGCGCTGAAGGGCGTCTCGCGCACCATGAGCACCAGGCGGCGTTGCTCTTTCATCTGCACGTCGGCCGCACGCAGCAACAGGTTTTCGCTGTAACCACTCGCGATGCCGGCAAGCGTCTTCATGGAGCAGGGCGCCACGATCATGCCATCGACCGGATAGGTGCCGCTTGCGATGGCAGCGCCGATGTTCTTGTTGTCGTAAGCCACATCGGCATAGCACGCAAACTCGTCGAGCGTCATGCCGAGCTCCTGCTCGATGGTGATCTCTCCCCCGCGCGTGACGACAAGCGCCGATTCGGCGCCGGCCTGGCGCAAGCATTTAAGGCACTCAAGACCCAGCGCGGCACCGCTGGCACCAGACACACCAACGACAATGCGACGGGGACGGGCAGAAGACTCAGGCATGACAACTCCTTACTTAGTTACTCGGTAGGGTTACTTACTAGAAAGCAATCTCCTTGGCCCACTTGTCCGTGTCGATCTCCATGAACTGCGAGCGGATGAAGTTCTTCTTAAGGCTGAACGGGACCGTGCAGTCGAAGATGGCCTTGCAGGCGATGCCGTGCTCGCGGATCGAAGGATCGAACGCGGGGTCGTTGGACGGGTCGAGCACGTGGCAGTGGCAGCCGGGGATGGTGATGAGGTCCACGTCGGCCTGGAAGCGCGTGGTCATGGCCCACATCACGTCGCTCATGTCGAAGATGTCGACATCCTCGTCAACCAGGATCACATGCTTGAGCTCGGAGAATGCCGAGAAGGCGAGCATGGCGGCGTTGCGCTGACGGCCCTCGTCATTTTTGCTCGACTTCTTGAACTGCATGATGGCAACGAACTTGCCGCCGCCGCAGGGGGCGGCGTGAACGTTGAGCAGGCGGCCCGGGATAGCGGTCTCGACCATCTTGTAGATGGAAGCCTCGGTGGGGATGCCCGCCATGGACACGTGCTCGTGCGAAGGGCCGATGCAGCTCTCCATGATGGGATTGACGCGTGTGGTGACGGCGGTGATCTTGATCACCGGGCAGACCTTGGCGCCACCGGTGTAGCCGGGGAACTCGGGCATGGCATAGCCGTGGCCGTTGACGTCCTCGTTGATGGTCTCGTCGTGCATGAGGTAGCCCTCGAGCACGTACTCGGCATTGGCGATGCACTTCTGCGGAACGGTAACGCAGTCGGCGAGCTCGACGGCATGGCCGCGCAGGGCGCCGGCGATCTGCAGCTCGTTGAAGCCGAGCGGCGTGGTGGGAGCCTCGAAGCCGCAGCACATGTACACGGCGGGGTCCAAGCCGATGGAGATGGAGATGGGCATGTCCTCGCCGCGCTGGCAGTACTCGTCAAAGAATGCGCCCAGGTGACGGCTGCCCGGGGTAATCCACATGGCGAGCTTGTCCTTGTCGACGCAGGAGAAGCGGTGGATGGTCACGTCGGACTGGGAGCCGTCGGGGCTCGTGCCGTAGGCGAGGCCCATGGTGATGTAGGGGCCGCCGTCGACGGGCGTGTTGGTAGGAGCGGGAACGATCTTGCGCAGGTCAAAGCCCTCGTCGGTCGCCTTGTACACGACCTCCTGGCAGTCGACGTGCGCGCCCTCGGCGATCTGCTTAGGCGCAATCAAGCTCTCGAAGCGCTTGCCGATCTCGAGGCCCAGGTGCTCCTCGTCAAGGTCGAGCAGGGCGGCAACGCGCTTGCGGCTGGCAAGCATGCCGATGCAGACCTTGGCATCGTCAAAGCCCTTGACGTTGTTGAAGACCATCGCCGGACCCTCTTTGGTCGGGCGCATAACGGTGCCGCCGGCGCCGACGTGGCGATAGACGCCCGAGACCTCGGCGTCCGGATCGACCTGAGTGTCGGTCTCGAGCAGCTGGCCCGGCATCTCGCGCAAAAAGTCGAGCGCGGAGCGCAGGTCGTGGATCTGGGAAGCATCGGTAGTGGACATAGCATGCTCCTTTCGGGAGAGTGCCCGGCGGCGAGGATGCCGCCGGGCTTGGTAACGTAATGGGGCCGCAGCGCTCATAGATGGGGCGCTCGGGCACTCGCAGTTCAAGCACTCGGCTAATTACAGCCAAGCACTCGACTGCTTACATCAGGCCAAAGAGGTGGAACCAGGCGGCCTCGACCAGCACGACGATAAAGACGACCGCGGTGAGGGGAATACCCATGCGCATGGCCTCTTTGGAGGTGTAGCCGCCGGCGTCCTTGCCCTCGCCGATAAGGATCGGCAGGTTGTGGAACGGCAGGATGTAGTGGATGTTGATGGACGTGAAGACGATGAGCGCCACGGCAAGCGGGCTTACGCTGGAGCCGGCCGCGAAGCTGATGAACGCCGGCACGCACACACCGAGCACGGCCATGACCGAGCCCATGAACATATGGATAACCATGGAGAGCGCGGCGACAAGCAGGGCGAACAGGAAGATGTTCTCGGGCACGGAGCTGGGAAGCACGACATCGGCGATCCAGGCGTTCATGCCGGTGGCACCGCCCACGGAGCCCACGGCCATGGCAGCCGTCAGGAACATGAGGGACTTGATGTCGACAGCGTTCCAGCTGGCGGGGGTGAGGACCTCGCCGATGATGGGCATGGCGAGAGAAACGCCGATGGCAAGTGTCACCCAGCCGATGTAATCGCCCGAAACGGTAAGCCACAGCGCGATGGCGATGACAAGCCACACGATGGTGCGGATCTCCTTGACGGAGAGCTTGCCGAGCGCGGCCTGCTTGGCCACGATCTGCTCGCGATCGTAGACGAGCTCCTTGCTGGGCTTAAAGAGGAACAGGCCCAGGAACAGGGTGCACAGCAGCGCAACCAGCATGGGCACGCTCATGTACAGGAACCAGTCGATAAAGGACGGGCTCATGCCGCCGGCCTCGGCGCTGTACTGTGCAACGAGCGGGTTGAGCGTGGAGTCGCCCGTCAGGAAGAACATGGAGCCCGGGGCGGCAGCGGCAAACACGAGGAAGCCGAGCTTACCCTTGTCGTCGTCCCCGTAGCCGGCGGACTCGGCGATGACCGAGACGACGGCGAGGATGAGGAAGGCGCGGGGAAACGGGTGCGGGATCAGCAGCGACAGCACAAAGGTGAGCGCGAAGATCGAGATGATGAGCGACTTGGCATCGCGCACGAACTTGAGCATAAACGCATAGGCGATGCGCTCGCCCAGGCCCGACTCCTTGACCGCGCTGGCGATGAGGTAGGCGCCAATGACGAGCCACATGGTGGCTTTGGTCCACGAGCTAAACGTGGAGGCGACCGTCGCCGAGATGCTCGCGGCGCCCGTGTCGTCCACGCACACCTTGAACAGAACGAGCAGCGCGCAGTAGAGCAGGCCCACAAAGCCCGGCTGTGCCACGCCACACGCCCAGAACACCACCGTGGCGAGCGTCAACGCCAGACAGGTCTGACCGCCGACCGTAAGCTCGACCGTCGAGCTCAGCTCCGCCAAAGGAAGAAACTTCACCAGCAAAAAGACAACGATACCCAACACAAAGCCAATTTCGCGCTTGGTGATCTTAAACGCCTTCTTTTCCGCTTCCATCTCCCCACCTTTCTTGTTGGGGGCGCTCCGGATTCGCGGCCACGTTGCCACTTAAAAAGGGGCGCCCGTTATCGGACACCCCTTACGTTGCGCTGTGTTGTGGCAATACAGTCAAGCGGGATTTTTGGATGAGAAGCGATCCTCTGGACAAAAAGCGTCACAACATTCGACGCTTTTCCTCGTTTTCGAGATTTTCATC
>CAJMMA010000085.1 GCA_905214435.1 uncultured bacterium | reverse complement strand
AAACGCGTTACACCTGTGAGACGGCGGCGCGCAGGCTGGCAAAACAGCCTATCGCAACGCCGTCTGCGCGAGGCGAGCGCGAGCGATGGCGGCCTGACCGTAGGCGATGCAGCCGTCGTTGACGGGTACAGCGTGGGGGACCAAAACGGCAAGACCGACGTCTTTGAGTTCGTGGGTAAGGAGCTGAAGCAAAAGTCGGTTCATGAACACGCCGCCCGAGAGCGCGACGGTATCGATGCCCTCGCGCGCGCAGATTTCGCGTGCGATTCGTGCCGAAGAGCGCGCGATGGCGATATGGAACCCGAGCGCGAGCCGGTCGGCGGATTCTCCGGTCTCGATTCTGCTCAAAAGTGCCTCAAAAAGTGGCTTGGGGTCCAGAACGAAAGGGCTGTCCGAGGCAGCCTGGACAGTTAGTTCAGATACGTATTTTTTAGAGCGGCTCTGGGTGGCAAAAGTCGTCTGTGAGGACTCAAAATGGGTCGATTTGGGGCCTGTGCCGGGTGCGCTTGTCGCAAATAGGGTGTCCGGAGAGCCTTTTTTGGCAAAATCTGAGGCAAAAATGCCAGATAGGGGGTTAGTAGTTAATACGTATCTGAACAAACTGTCCAGCGACGTTGAGACGGATGCCGATACGCCCGCCTGATTGCCAACGAAACGGCTGATTTCGCCGTCAAGCGCGCGCCAGGCGGCGGATTCGAGTTCTATGGCGGGTTCGCCCTCGTAGGTTGCCTTGTCGCAGATGCCCATAATCGCTGCCGCGGCATCAAAGAGACGCCCCATGCTGCTGGTACGCGGGCTGTTGATACCGCGCTCGATCATGGTGGCTGTCACGCTGCGCGTTTGCTCGTCGAGGCTGTCCAAAAGCCGAGCGGTGCCTGGGTGCTCGAGTAGGCAAAGCTCGCTGAGCAGGGCAAAGGCGTTGCGTCGAGCGTCGCGTACGGACGCTACGCCACCGGGTAGGGCCCAAGTGCGCAGATGCGCTGCGCGCTCAAAGTCAGCAAGGCCGGCGACAAGAAACTCGCCGCCCCAAATGGTCCCATCGGTGCCGGCGCCGGTGCCGTCAAAGGCGATGCCAAGGACATGCGCGTCGGTTGTAAGCTGGGCCGCGGCGATAGCCTCGGCCATTACGCTTGCGATATGCGCATGATGGTGCTGCACCTCGACGAGCGACAGATTGCATTTTCGTGCCTGCTCGCGCGCCCACTGGCTCGATAGATAGCTGGGGTGTAAATCGCAGGCCAAGGCGGCGGGCGCCAAGTCAAAGAGATCTTCCAGGCGCGTGCGCGCGGCGTTCCAGGCATCGAAGGTCTTGCCGTTTTCGACATCGCCGATATGCTGCGATACAAAACAGGTAGCCTCGCCGTTCGTCCCTTCACGTGTAAGCGCAATCGTAGCCTTTTGTTGTGGCCCGCAGGCGAGGATGCAGGGTGCAGTGCCGTCACATGCCGGCAGCGGTAACGGCTGCGGAGCGTATCCGCGGGCACGGCGCACGGGCATAATGGCGCCGTCGACCACGCGCACCACGGAGTCGTCGTAGCGCGAGAGGATCGCGCGGTCGTTGCCGAGCAACGCGTCGGCGATGCCGGCGGCAACGAGGTGTTCCCAGGCAAGATCGTCGTCGGTCTCGATGGGCTCTTCGCTCAGGTTTCCGCTGGTCATGACAAGTGCGCGCATGCCGCGCGACGCGGTTGCGGCGAGCAGCAAATGCTGAAGCGGGGTGTAGGGGAGCATAACGCCAAGCTCGGGCAAGTCGTGCGCGACAGATGACGCGAGCTCGATGGCGTCGGGCGAGCCATGGGAGTCGTTGCCGGCTGCACGGCGGTGCAACAGCACAATGGGACGAACACTGCCAGCCAGCAGGTCGCGCTCAACACTATCGATATGACACAGACACTCGGCGTCGGCAAGACCGCGCACCATGACGGCAAGCGGCTTGTTGCTGCGACGCTTGCGACGGCGCAGTTCGCGCACCGCTTGTTCGTTGGCGGCGTCGCATGCCAAGTGGAATCCGCCCAGGCCCTTGATGGCGACGATGCCGCCGCCGGCCAGCAGCTCGGTGCAGCGGTCGATGATCGCATCGCTGGCCTCGCGCGTGGAGCCGATAGCCGGCGTTGCGTCGACGGCCGCTGGCACCACGCCGCGATCCGCCTCACGCCACGTAATGTGCGGTCCGCACTCAAAGCAGGCATCGGGCTGCGCATGAAAGCGCCGGTCGAGCGGGTCAGCATACTCTGCGGCGCAGGTGGGGCACATAGGAAAGTGATCCATCGACGTGGCCGCTCGGTCATAGGGCAGCGAGCGGATGATGGTAAAGCGCGGCCCGCAGTTGGTGCAGTTGATAAAAGGATAGTGAAAGCGCCGGTCGGCGGGGTCAAACAGCTCGCTCAGGCAGTCGTCGCAGGTGGCGATGTCGGGCGAGATGAGCGTCGTGTGGGCGGTCTGATTCTGCGACGCCACAATGCGAAAGCCCTGCTCATCGGCAGCGCTCCAGTCGCCAGGCTCCAAATCCGCAATATAGACACGCTCCACGCGAGCCGCCGCAGGCGCATGCTCAGAAAGCGCGGCAACAAAAGCATCGAGCGCATCGACCGGAGCGTGCGCCTCGATATGCACGCCGTCGCCCGCATTGAGCACCCATCCGCAAATGCCATGCGCCATGGCCTCGCGATACACAAACGGCCGCATGCCAACGCCCTGCACAATGCCCGTCACATGAATATGCGCATGCCGCATGCGACCTTCCCTCATCAAAACCTACCAAAAAGGGACAGGTCTATTTTGGTAGGTAAAACGTTAAGCCTGCCAAAACAAGCCTGTCACTTTTTGGTAGGTGCGCTACAGCCCCAGGCTCTGCCTGGTTGCGGCACACGTGAGCTCGCCGTGCTTAACGCCGCGCAGGCCCAGCAGACGGTCGGCCAGCTCGTAGACGCGCTCGCCGCGACCCTTAAGTGCCAGAATCTCCAAGCAGTTGTGGCGATCCAGATGCACGTGCATCGTCGATACGATCTCGTCGGTGTAGTCGTGCTGCACCTCGTCCAGACGGCGCGTCAGATCGCCGGTGTGATGGTCGTAGATCATGGTGAGCGACCCGATAACATGCTCATTGGGCGTGCGCATCTGCTCCTTGGCGATCGATGCGCGAATCAGGTCGCGCACCGCCTCGGAGCGGTTGGCCACGTCGCCGCGGCGTGCGATCTGCTCGTCAAAACGGCGCAGCAGGTCGTCGGGTGCGGTAACCGAAAAGCGGACCAGCTCGGAGCCGGAGCCACTACAGTGGCAGCCCGCGTCACCGTCCGCCCCGTGCGGATGCTCGTGCTCGTACCCGCAGCCGTGCTCGTGTTCGGCCACCTTACACCAGCTTCACGGAGCCGACGGAGTTGTGGTCGGCCTCGATGGCCTCTTCGTAGCCCTCGAGTGCGTCGTGCGCCTCGTGCAGCGCGGCCATGGCGGCCTCGAGCTTGGCGCCGATGCGCTCCATGTCAAAATTCTCGGTCGCATGCAGCAGCTGATGGCTCCACTCGTGAGCGAGCTCGATGGTGTCGTCGACCTGCTTGACGCTCATGGCAAGCTGGCTCATGTTCATTCCAACATCATGCATGGGAAATCTCCTTTTGTATGGGGCAGTTCAGTGGTTCAGATTTTACTACGCCCGCTCTGCGCGCAGCTGCATAAGAAAACGGGTACGAGCCTATGCGACCCGCACCCGTTCACTGGGGGCTGTTTGTGGCTACCATACTATCCGTGGTCGCACGCGGTGCACCCAAAAGTCCGGTGAGCGGCGCAAAACCGCTCATGGACGGCAGCACATGACCGGCGTATTACAGGTGCTTCTCCAGCAGCGCTTGCAGCCTCGCCTTGGGTAGAGCGCCAACCGAGCGGTCAATCTCCTCGCCGTTCTTAAACACAATCAGCGTGGGGATGCTCATGACGCCATACTTCATGGCCAGGTCCTGGTTGTCGTCGACGTTGCATTTGGCAACGGCAAGCTTGCCCGCCAGCTCGTCGGCAACCTCGTCAACGATGGGCGAGAGTGAGCGGCAGGGACCGCACCACGGTGCCCAAAAATCGACAAGCACGGGCATGCTGTCGTTAACGACGGAATCGAAATTCTCAGGGGTAATCTGCTTAATGTCAGCCATGGTGACCTCCATAATGTGACGCGGCTCAGCCGCGTAAAACTCAGTACGACCGTGCTTATACCCAGCCGCCCGCAAAGCAACCACTCGCAGGCGGCTCTTTTATATAATGGTTGGCACGCAAACGATAGGAGAGCGCATGCCCACGTCACAAAGCCAGAAAAAAGAAGCCATCGCCCAGGCGACCGAGCAGGAGCTCGCATCGCTCGCGGGTCGCGGCGTGCGTATCGCGGGCAACGCGTGCTCTCCGATTGTGCTGGTCAAAGGTGATTTGGACGAGGCCGAACGTTTGGGTGGCGAGCTTGCCGCCGGCCCGGATGGCGCGGCGTTGCGCAAGGCGCTTGGGGCCATCGGCTACGCGCCCGAGGATTTTTGCGTGCTGGCAAGCGTCGCCGGCGTGGGTGACGGAGCGGTCGCGGTGGGCGAGACTCTGCCGTGCGAGCTGTTCCGCGAGGCACTTGAGGCCTTGGACCCCGAGGCGGTGCTGCTGCTCGACAACAACGCGGCTGACGCCATGCGCGAGACCTACGCCGATATGCTCGTGGCGATCGATGACTTCGACACTGCCATGCTCAAGCCCGGCCTGGTCGCCCATGTGCAGGGCCGCCGCGTGCTCGCGCTCGATGGCTTTGAGGCGGCGCTGACCGACAAGGCCGCTAAGCAGCGCATGTGGGCCTACATCAAACAACTGACCCCGGCCGCCGCACCGCTGTAACGGTCTAGTTGGCCCATAGTCCCAATTACGGGCGACACGGGTACGTCCATCATTGAATTTTAATTTCAACTTTACACCTAGGTTTACAGCTGTCTTGTCAGCTGTAAACCTAGGTGTCATACTAAA
>CAJMMA010000084.1 GCA_905214435.1 uncultured bacterium | reverse complement strand
AGGGAGAGATATATGGAAGAAATGCCCAAGAACTACGATCCGTCGACCAACGAGCCGGCGATCCTGCAGAAGTGGCTCGACGGCGGCTACTACAAGCGCCGCGAGGGCGTGGGCGACTGCACCGTCACCATTCCGCCTCCCAACGTGACCGGCAAGCTCCACATGGGTCACGCCACCGACGACTCCATCCAGGACGCCATCATCCGTATGGCCCGCATGCGCGGCAAGTCCACGCGTTGGGTGCTCGGCACCGACCACGCCGGCATCGCCACGCAGACCAAGGTCGACAAGAAGCTCAAAAGCGAGGGCATCAGCCGCCTGGAGATCGGTCGCGACAAGTTTGTCGACGCTTGCTGGGATTGGACCCACGAGTACGGCGGCATCATCGTCGAGCAGATCAAGCGCATGGGCTGCTCCGTCGACTTTGATAACGAGCGCTTTACCATGGACGAGGACTACGCGCAGGCCGTGCGCAAGGTCTTTTGCGACTGGTACCACGACGGTCTGATCTACCGCGGCAAGCGCATCGTCAACTGGTGCCCCAACTGCACCACCGCCATCTCGGACGACGAGGCCGAGTATAAGGACGAGAAGGGCCACCTGTGGCACCTGCGCTACCCGCTGACTGAGCCGGTCAACGGCCAGGACTACATCGTCGTCGCCACCACGCGCCCCGAGACCATGCTCGGTGATACGGGTGTCGCCGTCTCCCCGAAGGACCCCGAGAAGGCTGCCTTCGTGGGTAAGACCGTCAAGCTCCCCATCGTCGACCGCGAGATCCCCATTTTTGAGGATTGGCACGTCGACGCCAACTTTGGTTCCGGCTTCGTCAAGGTCACCCCGGCCCACGACCCCAACGATTACGCCATGGGTCAGGCCCACGACCTGCCGCAGATCAATATCTTCGACGAGCACGCGGTGGTCGTCGAGGGCTACGGCGAGTTCACCGGCATGAACCGTGACGAGTGCCGCGAGGCCGTCATTAAGTGGTTCGAGGAGCACGATCTGCTCGACCACGTCGAGGAGCTCGACCACTCCGTCATGCACTGCTACCGTTGCGACTCCGCCCTGGAGCCGTGGCTGTCCGAGCAGTGGTTCGTCGCCGTTGACAAACTCAAGGGGCCGGCGCTCGACGCCGTCAACTCTGGCAAGGTCACCTTCCACCCCGCGCGCTGGACGCAGACCTACACCACCTGGATGGAGAACCTCAAGGACTGGTGCATCAGCCGCCAGCTGTGGTGGGGCCACCGCATCCCCGTGTTCTACTGCGAGGACTGCGGCTGGGAGGACGCCCTTACCGAGGACACCGACGTGTGCCCCAAGTGCGGCGGCCATCACGTCCATCAGGACGAGAATGTTCTGGACACCTGGTTCAGCTCGCAGCTGTGGACCTTCGCCACGCAGGGCTGGCCACAAAAGCCGGAGCTGCTCGAGGGACATCACCCCACGACGGCGCTCGTCACCGCGCGCGACATCATCGCGCTGTGGGTCGCCCGCATGGTCATGAGCTCGCTGTACTTCCTGGACGAGGTTCCGTTTAAGGACGTCGTCATCTACCCGACGATCCTTGCCAAGGACGGCAGCCGCATGTCCAAGTCTAAGGGCAACGGCGTTGACCCCATGGACCTCATTGGCATGTACGGCGCCGACGCCATGCGCTTCAACTTGCTCACGCTGTGCACCAACAACCAGGATGTCAAGTTCGACGCGAACATCGACAAGAAGACCAAGAAGCTCATCGACAGCCCGCGCACCGAGCAGGCCAAGTCGTTTGTGACCAAGATCTGGAACGCCAGCCGCTTCCTGCTTATGAACATGGAAGGCTACACGCCCGGCGAACCCGTCGTGGAGACGCCGGCCGACGCCTGGATGTTCAGCCGCCTTGCCAATGCCGTGAAGATGGTCACCGAGGGCATCGAGAACTACACCTTTGGCGACATGGCGCGCGGCGTGCAGCAGTTCTTCTGGAACGAGGTCTGCGACTGGTACGTCGAGGTCACCAAGGCCCGTCTGAAGGGCGAGGGCCGTCTGCAGGCTCAGCGCAACCTGATCTTTGTGCTCGACACCTCGATTCGCCTGATGCACCCGCTTATGCCGTTTGTCACCGAGGAGATCTGGGACAACATGCCGGCCAGCGTGCTTGACTTGGATGCCGAGGGCAACGTTGACCGCGCCGAGGCGCTCATGATCGCCAAGTGGCCCGAGCCCGCCGACTACGCCAAGTACGTCGACGAGCCCGCCGAGCGCGCGTTTGAGCTGTGCCGTGCCGTCGTGTCTGCCGCCCGTGCCACCCGTTCGCGTTATCGCTTAAGCCCCAAGGCCGAGCTCGACGTTGTCGTGCGCGCCGGCGCCGAGGATATCGAGAAGCTCGAGAGCCTGCGCTCCACGATTGAGCCGCTGGCGAACACCGCTTCGCTGGTTATGGGTACCGACGTTGAGAAGCCGGCTGCGAGCATTGCCGTGGTCGACAGCGGCGTCGAGGTCTTTGTGGTTCTCGAGGGCAAGGTTGACCTTTCGGCCGAGAAGGCGCGCCTGGAGAAAGAGATTGCCGCGGCCCAGAAGGAGCTCGCCGGCTGCGAGAAGACGCTCGCCAACGAGGGCTTTGTGGCCAAGGCCGCGCCCGCGGTGGTCCAGAAGAAGAGGGACCGTGCAGCTGAGCTCAAGGAGATCCTGGCGGCGCTGACTGCTCAGGTTGCTGACTTCTCGTAGGCGGTACTGGGGGACGCGGTTTGGGGCATTGCTCGCTACTGCGGACAGTCCTGCTCGCACGAAGGCCACATTAAGTGGCCTTCGGCTCGTGCGGAACTTGTATCGAGCAAAGCCCCAAACCGCTCCCATGGCGGTTACGTGGTTGCTTGCATCTGCCTGTTAGGACCGCTGTGTTGTAGCCTTGATTCTGCTGCAAAGCGGTGTTTGGCTGATATTTTGAATGGGAGGGGCTCGTTGTTGCTTACGGGCCTCTTTTTATGTTGAGGGGACTTTGGTTTATGCCTAAACGTTCGGGGTCGTATTCTGTACCGTTCTCGTTTGATTTGCTTTCGTTTGATGAGGCTGTGGGGCTAGCTGCTGATACAGGGCGGATTTCTGGGGATGCTGGGCCTCTGCTTGAGACGGTTGTCGATATGCTCGATGAGTTGGGGCGTCCGGACGAGTACTTTGATTGCATTCAGGTTGCCGGTACCAATGGCAAGACTTCGACCACGCGATTTTCGGCTGCCATCCTTCGCGGCGAGGGACTCAAGACCGCGCTGTATACGTCGCCGCAGCTGGTGCGCTATCCCGAGCGTATGGAGGTCGATGGACGCGTCGTGAGCGATGAGGCCTTTGCCCGTGGTGTTTCTGCTGCTGTTGAGGCGGGACATCGCGTGAATGCCCGTCGTGTGGCGGCGGGGGAGCGCGCCTATTCCATTACGCCGTTTGACCTGCTGACGGCTGCCGCACTTGTCGTGTTTGCCGAGGCCGCGGTGGATATTGCCGTGCTCGAGGTCGGCATGGGCGGACGCTGGGACGCCACGAGTGCGACCGATCCCGTCGCCGTTGCCATTACGGGCATTGGGCTCGATCACACACGCATTTTGGGCGATACGCTCGAGGCCATTGCGGGGGAGAAGGCTGCGGTTATTAAGCCTGGACGCCTGGTTGTTTTGGGCGAGGGTACGCACGAGGCGAGCGTTCAGCGCGTGATGGATGCACGTTGTCGCGAGTGCGGCATAGTGCCGCTGGTGGTGAACCATGCCACGACCAAGGTGCCGGCACATGTGGGCGACACGGTTGAGTTTAGCTGCACCACGCCGCGTGCGATCTATACGTCTAGCATGGTCAAGCCGGCGTATCAGCCGCAGAATGCCGCGTGCGCGATTATGCTGTGCGAGGGGTATCTGGGTCGCGAGCTCGATCATGACAAGCTCGATGCGTCGCTTATGGGCTGCCCCACGCCGGGTCGCTTTGATGTGTTGGGAACCAATCCGCTCAAGCTGATCGACGCCTGTCATAACCCTCAGAGCTGCGAGAACTTTGTGAGCGCACTGGACGAGATCGATTCGTGCGTAGAGAATCGCTCCACGCTGCTGTGCGCCGCGCTGGCCGATAAGGACGTGGCGGGTATCGTTGACGTTCTGGTTCCGGCGTTCCCCCGCGTGGTCGTAACCCAGACCGATTCCGATCGCGCCTTGCCCGCACAGGAGCTTGCCTCCCTGGTGGACGCCGACAAGCTCGCGGGCGTGTACCCCAGCGTATCCGAGGCCCTCGCGGCTTTCGATGCCGCGGGCGAGCCTTTCGTAGCAGCCGGTACCATCACCCTAGCCGGCGAAGTAGCGGGGCTGCTCCGTTAACCCATCCCCTCATCAGTTGCGGTGAAATACGGACTGTTTTACAAGCCAGAAGCCTCAAACGGTCCGTATATCACCGCAACTCAAAAGCAGTCAATTTGGGACGGGGCTTTTTTGGCTGCCCTGCGCCTCGAGTTGACTTGCTCGCCACGAAATGGGCCTATTTACTACGTTTGACCGGTAACCCTCGACCATACCGAGAATTGCGAAATCAAAACCGCAGGTAAAGGGCTTGCCAGTTTTGCGAAAACACGGGTATGGTCGACCCACGCGGGCTAAACGTAGTAGATAGGCCGTTTTTGTGGCGGCATTCATGTGATGCGGCAAAGGGACAGCCCCTTTGCCGCATTGCCTAGTCTAGGCGGACTGGATCGTGGGGGTAGGCGTTCAGAATCTCGACGCCGGACTCGGTCACCAGGGCCAGGTCCTCGATGCGGACGCCGGTGTGGCCGGGGAGGTAGATGCCTGGTTCGATAGAGAACGTCATGCCCGGCTCTACGACCTGCTCGTTGACGAGCGAAACGTCACCAGGCTCGTGGTCCTGCAGACCGATCGAGTGGCCCAGGCGGTGCGTAAAGTACTTGCCGTAGCCCGCATCCTCAATAACGTCGCGTGCGGCGCGGTCCAGGTCGCACATGCGCACACCCGGTGCGATGAGCGCCTCGGCGGCCTCGTTGGCGCGGCTCACGATGTCGTAGATGCGTGCGGTCTCCTCGTCCGGCTCGCCCCAAAAGAACGTG
>CAJMMA010000083.1 GCA_905214435.1 uncultured bacterium | reverse complement strand
ACCGTCACCGGTCAGCTGAACCTGGCCCCAGTCCGCTGCTTGGCGCCACTCATCGAGCGCCACGGCGGCCTTGACCACGTGTTCGCGCTCAAATTGACGCTCGGGACCCTCATCGACCAGCATATACAGCGCCGGATATACCTCACCGCGCATAGCATCGGCCAAGATACCAAGCTTGCCGCGCACGCCAGCCTTCCACGCCGTCCAAGCGCAAGCGTCGAGCGTCGACACGCCCAGCAGCGGAACATTGGCACCACGCGCGAGGCCCTTGGCAGTGGAGATGCCGATGCGCACACCCGTAAAGGACCCCGGGCCGCGGCCGACCACATAGCAACCAACATCGCTGCGATCCAGACCGGCTTGAGCCAGCACGCCATCAACGGTATTCACGAGCTCAACGTTGGCGTGACGGCGACACATGTGGTCGCCACTCACGAGCTTCGTCTCACCCGTCTGCCCATCAATCCAGCTTGCCGCGCAGGCAAGCATGTCGGTCGAGGTATCGAGCGCCACCACCAGCGCGTTGTCGTTATGCAAGCTCATCTTGTACAGCCTTATCAATCAAATGGGAAAGCTCCATTGCGCGGTCACCGTGCGCCTCAAGCGTTATCGTTCGCACATCGCTGTCGCCCTCATCACGCCTGAGCGTCACCGAAAGATACTCATCCGTCAGCTCGTCCTGGAATTGTTCGCCCCATTCCAGCAGGCAAGCACCCTCATAGCCCAGCACATCGAAAATGCCCGTATCCTCGAGCTCGTAGGCATGCTCCAGGCGGTATAGATCAAAGTGAAACAGCGGAATACGACCTTGATCGTGAACGGCCATGAGGGCGAACGTAGGGCTCGTAACCATATGCCCATCGCCCAGCCCGCGCGAGACGCCCTTGGTAAAGTGAGTTTTGCCCACTCCCAGGCCACCGGTCAGGATGAGCACATCGCCGTCCTCAAGGCACGGTGCAATTAGCTCGCCAAAGTACTCCGTATCGGCAGCGCAAGTCGTTTTGTAAGTACCTACCCCCAGGCGCTCCAGGGACATATATGCTCCTTATTATTCCGAGGCGTCCTCTGGCGCGGGATGTCGCTCCAGATAGTCGCCCAGCATCTTAAAGTCTTCCTCCAGCAGCTCCTGCCACGCCGGATTGCGCAGCGCTGCTGCCGGATGGAACGTGGGCATCACCACAAAATGCCCCATCTGGTGGAACCTGCCGCGCAGCTTAGTAATGCCAATCTCGGTCTTTAGCACAAAGTGCGTCGCGGGGTTGCCGAGCGTCACAATAATATCGGGCCAGATGCTTCGAATCTGCTCACGCAAAAATGGCGAGCAAGCCAGCACTTCCTCGGGACGCGGATTGCGGTTTCCCGGCGGGCGGCACTTAAGCACGTTGGCAATGTAGACGTCTTCGCGTTTGAGCCCCGCCAGCGACAAAATGCCGTTGAGGTCCTCGCCTGCCGCCCCCACAAAGGGCTCGCCCTGCAAATCCTCATTGCGGCCCGGCGCCTCGCCAATAAACATCACGCGAGCGTGGGGGTTTCCCACGCCAAACACGATGTTATGGCGCGACTGGTAAAGCTGGCAAAGGTGACAATCGCCCAGAACGGCCTCGATCTCCTCGAGTGCGACCTCACGCGGCGCCTGATGGCTATGGCCGGGGATGTGCATGACGCCCATAGCGACTCCTACACGTAGACCTTGTCGAGACGCATACCAAAGCCGCAAGCGACCTCGTAGTTAATCGTGCCGCGTAGGCGCGCCATCTCGTCCATGGTAATCTCGGCATCTCCATCGCGGCCGACAATGATCATCTCGTCACCATACTCGGCCTCGGGAATCTCATGCGCCGGGTTGGACTGAATGGCGACCATAAACTGGTCCATGCAGATATTGCCCACCTGACGCACACGCTCGCCGCGATACAGCACGTCCATACGATTGGAAAGCGTACGCGAAAGGCCATCGGCATAACCGATCGGAAGGGTGCAGATCTGAACGCGCGTGCGCGGTACGCGGTAGGTAAAGCCGTAGCCCACGCCCTCGCCCATCGCAGGATGCGCCACGCGCGTCACACGCGCGTGGACGCTCATGACGGGATCAAGCTGCATCACGCGACCACTCAGCTCACATGGCTGCAGACCATACAAACCGATGCCGGCACGAATCATGTCAAAGTGCATTGAAGAATCGAGCATCGAGGACGGCGTATTGGCACAATGCACGATACCGCATTCAAAACCTGCGTCCTTAATGGCCTGAACGGCCTCGGTAAAACGCTGGCACTGCAGCTTGTAGTCCCAGCCCGAAGGTTCATCGGCCGTGGCGAAGTGCGTAAATACGCCGTCGCACTGAATACCGCGATGGAAATTTATACCGCGGACAAAGTCGAGCACCTGCGTGTAGTGAACGCCGATACGATTCATGCCCGTCTCGATGGCAAGATGGTACTTGCCCACTTTGCCCGCCGCGACGGCACATTCTCCATACGCAAGAGCAAAGTCAGACGTATAGACCGAGGGCATGATATCAAACTCGAGCAACGTCGGAATGGCCTCGATAGGCGGCTCGCTTAGGATGAGGATGGGTTTCGTAATCCCGCCCTGTCGGAGCTCAACGCCCTCGTTAACCGTCGCCACGGCAAACATGTCGGCACCGGCCGAATACATGATCTTGGCGCACTCAACAGCTCCATGACCATAAGCATCGGCCTTGACCACGCAGCACAGGCGCTGACGTGGATTCAGCAAGTTCTTATAGGCCCTCGTGTTGCGACGGAGCGCCCCGCGGTCGATCTCGACCCAGGACCAGCGCGTCAAATCGGCTTTATTCATGATTAGTCATCCGACCCTTCGTCCATGATTCCCAGATCTTCGAGCGCATCCTTTGCCGCCAGCTCCATGGCAGGACCGATCAAGTCGATAAGATCGGTCGCGATAACGCTCTTCTCACCATACTCCGTCGCCGCAGCAAAACCGGCGTAGCTGTGAAGTGCGACGGCGTACGAATACAGCAGCTCCCAACGATCCATCTCGTCGCGCATGGTGGCAAGCGTGCCGGCCAAAATACCCGCGAGAACATCACCAGAACCGGCAGTTGCCAGAGAAGCCGGACCCGAGAGTGGCAGCAGCACGCGCTCAACGCCACAGATAGCCGTCGTCGGCCCCTTGGCTATGACCACCAGATTGTCGGAGCCTGCAGCCCAGACAACCTTCTGCGCGGCCGCAATCGCGGTACCAAGGTCGTTCACCTCGTCACCGGCAACCAGGCGCGAAAGCTCACGATAGTGCGGCGTCATAACCAACGGCTGCTCGCGGCGATACATCTCGGGGTTACTATCAATACCGTCAATGGCAATCTTAGCAAGGCAGTTGAGTGCATCGGCGTCCAAAATTAGCGGTACATCAAGCTCGAGCAAGCCCGAAACCACCTGCATAGCGCCGGCAGACGTCGTCATACCGGGACCGCACAGCACGCAGCTGTACTTCTTTGCGATCTCGCACACCGTCATGCGCGCAGCGGCGCCAAAGGAGCCGCGGGAATCAGACGGAATAGCAAAGACCGGAATCGAAGGAAGTGCCATGCGAATGAGATTGGCGCAGGCGTCAGGAGCCGCGACTGCCACGTAACCAGCACCCGCGCGAGCTGCAGACTTGGCCGCCATAATGGCAGCACCAGGATATTGCGCAGATCCGGCGACAATAAGCACGGAGCCACGGGAATACTTATCGATATTCGATGGTAGCGGAGCAAAGTAATCAACTAAGTCACCGGGCTCGACAATCTCGGCGGCGTGGTCGACATCATCGATGACCTCGTCAAGACGGTCGTAAAGATTGCCGCAGATCAAATCGCCAGCATACTCAGGACCATCAGCGCTATACAGACCAATCTTGGGCGCAATCATCGTCACCGTGCGCTCGGCACGAATGCAGTCGTCATCAACAACGCCCGTCTCTGCATTCAGGCCCGAGGGGACATCAATGGATACGACACAATCGGCGCATTCATTGACCGTAGGAATCCAAATGGAGAACGGCGCACGCAGATTCCCGTGGAAACCGGTACCAAAAATGGCATCGACAACAACATCGGCCTTATCGATCAAAACCTCGAGTTCATCACGCGAGGGGCCGACGCAAACGTGCACATCGCGGCCGGCAGTACGACGAGCAACATGACGTGCCAGAGCAGCAGGAATCTCATCCGGTTCAACCGGAGAAACGATATCCACGTCCACACCCTTATGGCTCAGGATATCGGCGGCAACCCAACCGTCGCCGCCATTATTACCAAAACCGACCAAAACGAGAACCCGATCGGGATTGAGCTTCAAGACCTCGTTAGCGGCAAACTCACCCGCTAGCTCCATAAGCTCGGCCTTCGAAGTCCCTTCGCGTTCGATGATATCCTCGAGACGAACGACTTCTTCGGTACTCAAAACCGGTTTCATCTATGCTCCTAGCGTATCTTGCGAAGCATCGCCCAGGTGCTCCGTCAATGCTGAATTCTGCAGCTGCTCGAGCTCATCTAATACAGAGCGAGCCTCTTTAAATGTCTGCGCAACGCGTTTCTTGGTGCTCACCTTTTCATCTTTTGGCTTAGGCCGAGCATCTTCGGTAATCGCGATGGCATTCGCAACGGCCAAGTCTCCCGTAAGCGTAATGGAAAGAGCGACCTCAACAACGCCCAGTTCTTGAGCGATCTCGAGAGCACGGCCCGAAAGCAGCGCCTTCGGTTTGCCGAGTTTATCACGCGTTACCGAAACATCCTTGCGACCCACGCCTTGACTAAAACCCGTGCCGAGAGCTTTAAGCACCGCCTCGCGCGAAGCAAAGCGGCTCGCATAGTGAGCAGCGGGACGCGATGATGCATCGCAATACGCACGCTCTTCTTCGGTAAACACACGCCGAGCAAACGACGGCGTCTTTTCAAGAATTGATTTCATGCGGGAAATCTCGACGATATCAACGCCGATACCAGCTTCAGCCATGTTCACCTCCATATCGCACAGACTAAGTTATTGTAGCCCGTTCGCAGAAGATGCGACAAACGAGGGTTATAAAACACAGCTACTATGTGAGACAAATTGCCCGAGATACAAAAAAGGGGGAGGCCGCGAGGCCTCCCCCTTCTTCAAGTCATCCGACGGCTCG
>CAJMMA010000082.1 GCA_905214435.1 uncultured bacterium | reverse complement strand
CCATTCAGACCAATAGCTATGCTGTTATTTCGGACAATGAGTGCGTGATTATCGATCCCGCATGGGAAGGCGAACGCCTGGTGGAGCATATTCGAGCCGAGCATCCCGGCGTACGCGTGTTTGGCGCCGTATGCACTCATGGCCATGCCGATCATGTTGGTGGTGTTGCAGGCGTGCGAACCACCGTTGGCGAGGGCTGCCAGTATGAGCTGTGTGCTAAGGATGTGGCGGTGCCGCATGCGAACATCGAGGAACAGCGAGCTATGTGGGGCATTGAGACGCCTGACCCCGGGGAGCCGACGCACCTGCTCGCCGAGGGAGATGCTATCAAGGTGGGCGATATCTACCTGCAGGTGATCGAGACGCCAGGGCATACGCCGGGCGGGATCGTCTTGTTTGCCGCCACCGAGCAGGGGAACATTGCCTTTGTGGGCGACACCATGTTTCCGGGTGGGCACGGCCGCACCGATCTTTCTGGAGGAGACGAGGCGGCGATTCTGCGCTCGCTCTCCAAGCTCGCCCGGCTTCTCCCGCTCGATACCGTTTGCCTAACCGGTCATGGCGATTCGACCACCATGGCACGCGAGCTCATGCAGAACCCTTTCATGCAGATTTAGCTTAATAGTCGGCTTTTGAAGCACGAGAAGCGTCCAAACGTCAAGCTATTTTTCCCCAACGGGTCGATTTCGTAGGGCAAACGGTCAAAAAAGTCTGTTTGGACGATATTCGTGAACAAACGAACGTTTATGCTCGGGTGCGCCGTGGTAAAATCTCAGGCGTTATCGGAGCAACCTTACAGGAGGTTTCTTTTATGCTCGTCAACGCAGCAGACATGCTCAAGAAGGCCGAGGCCGGCAAGTACGGTCTTGGTGCCTTCAACACCAACAACCTCGAGTGGACCCTGGCTATTCTCCAGGCCGCCGAGGAGGCCAAGTCTCCGCTGATCCTTCAGTGCACCGCTGGTGCCGCTAAGTGGATGGGCGGTTTCAAGGTCTGCGCCGACATGGTCAAGGCTGCCGTCGAGGCCACGGGCGTTACCGTTCCCGTCGCCCTTCACCTCGATCACGGTTCTTACGAGGACTGCTTCAAGTGCATCGAGGCCGGCTTCACGTCCATCATGTATGACGGCTCTCACGAGGAGACCTTCCAGCTTAACCTCGACCGCACCAAGGAGCTCGTTGAGCTTGCCCACTCCAAGGGCATGTCCATCGAGGCCGAGGTCGGCGGCATCGGCGGCACCGAGGACGGCGTGACCTCCAGCGGCGAGCTCGCTGATCCTGCTGAGTGCAAGCAGATCGCTGACCTGGGTGTCGACTTCCTCGCCTGCGGCATCGGCAACATCCACGGCGTGTACCCCGCCGACTGGGCTGGTCTTTCCTTCGAGCGTCTGGGCGAGATTAAGGCCCAGACCGGTGACCTGCCCCTCGTTCTGCACGGTGGCACCGGCATCCCCGAGGATCAGATCAAGAAGGCCATCTCCCTGGGCATCTCCAAGATCAACGTCAACACCGACCTGCAGCTCGTCTTCGCCAAGGGCGTCCGCGAGTACATCGAGGCTGGCAAGGATCAGCAGGGCAAGGGCTTTGACCCCCGCAAGCTCCTCAAGCCTGGTCGCGACAACATCGTTGCCCGCACCAAGGAGCTCATGGAGGAGTTTGGCTCCGTCAACAAGGCGTAAGCGTCGCTAAACTTCCCGCCGGAAGCCCCGTCCCCCTACACTGTTTCCTTTGCGCTCACCTGGCTTTGCCAGAAGTCGCGCCAAGAAAACAGCTCCGGGGGACGGGGCTTCCTTCGTTTAACGCCGCAGGGTTACGAGGCTGAATTATTTATTTGACTACCGTTCAGCGGTGTTGATGGCTCCCTTGTTGGGGCTTTCTTTTTATCTCGCTACAATGGGCTTCAAGCGTTCTAGTGACTTGGAGTTTTGGTATGGCTGTTATTAATGTGCTGCCTTCGGATGGGAAGGTTATTGACGAGGGTCCAGTTGGTTGCTCTGCTGATGTTTGCTGTGATGACTTTCGTCATCTCGATGTTGGACTGCCGCCCGAGATTCTTCGTCTTATGGATGCCGGGTATTTGACGCAGGCTGTTGCTGCCTGCGATCGCCTTTTGGAGCAGAACCCCGAGCCTTCGCTGGCTGCTTGTGTTCGTGCCGAGCGGTATCGCATGCTCGAGACGCCGCTTCATTTTTCGGTGTCGCGCGACCAGGCTATTGCGATGATTCGCGAGGAGTGGCCAGAGTTTACCGAAGAGCAGTTTGATGACCTGATTAATCGTAAGCGTATTGACTGGCGCTTTATCGATGGCGAACTGTTCGTTCTCGACAACTTCCTCGATTCGCTTCGCGTATATCCCAAAGAGGTTCCCGGCATGCGGCCCGATTCTACGGACGGAATAGCACTGCGCAACGAGATGCTCAAGGAGATGGAGTCACAAAACGGATTGGCTCGCGTCATTACGCTTAAAGCGTCCGTGTCTGTCCCCGGCGCTCTGGAAGGGGAGACCGTTCGCGCGTGGCTACCCGTTGCCGCCGCCTGTCGTCAACAGTCTCATATCGAGGTTCTCGATATGACGCCGGAGGGTGCTGTTGCCCCCGCGAATGCTTCGGCGCGTACCGCCTCGTGGTCTTCTTCGAGTGAGCGCTCATTCTCGGTGACCTATCGCTATCAAATTGATGCCGCTTATCGTGATGTCTATGGGGGTGCGCTTCCGGTGCATCCTTGCATGGACGCGCCACTGCCCGTGGACACCTCCGAGGACCGTCCGCACATTGCATTCACGCCGTATCTACAGCAGCTGACAGCCCGTGTCATTGACGGGCTCGAGGATCCGCTCGATCGCGCCCGTGCTATCTATGATTACCTGACGCAGTACATCGACTATCGCTATCAGCCGCCGTACTTGCTTTTGGGATCTATTGCCGATGACTGCGCGCATTCGCTCCGCGGCGATTGCGGCGTTATGGCGCTCACGTTTATCACCATGTGCCGTATCGCGGGCGTGCCTGCCCGTTGGCAGAGCGGCCTGTATGTTGCGCCCGATTCGGTGGGGTCGCACGACTGGGCAGAGTTCTATACGCCGCAGACCGGATGGCTCAACGCCGACGTGTCATTTGGATCTTCTGCTCGCAGGATGGGGGAGGAGTGGCGCCGCCGTCACTACTTTGGCAATCTCGACCCGTGGCGTATGGTGGCCAACAATCGATTCCAGGCAGAGTTTGAGCCCTCTTTCGACGGCATGCGCGAGGACCCTTACGATAACCAGATGGGTGAGGCTTCGGTCGACGGTCGCGGATGCCGTCGGCGCGAGATGCTCCGCACGGTCGAACTCATCGAAATGCTCGAAGTTCCATTTTCGGACTAATCGGTAGAAAGCTGTGATAAACTAACTCACGCATTGCGTGCCCGAGTGGCGGAATTGGCAGACGCAGTGGACTCAAAATCCACCGTTGGCAACAACGTGCGAGTTCGAGTCTCGCCTCGGGCACCATACATGCAAGTGAGCGTTCAAGGGGGTTGCGGCCCCCTTTTTCGTGCCGAACTCGCGTGAGCGCGCGAAGCGTTAAGCAAACAGGCCTGTGGCCTGTTTGTAGCGGAGCGTGGCGAGGGCGCCACGCGCCCGAAGCCCGGGGCTTCGCGAAGCGAAGGCCCTTCGAGTCTCGCCTCGAGCACCATACATGCAAGCGAGCGTTCAAGGGGGTCAAGGTCCCTTTTTCGTGTACGTAATGTGATAACGCGCTGTACGTGTTATTATTCGCAAGGCGTTGTTCCCGCAATGCCCTAAAGAGGAACCTGAGGGTTCCCACCTTTTGGCGCCAATGAGCAGCTGACTGGTCATACAACTTAGATTCCCTTCCTCAAATCGAGGAAGTCTATGTGTACGACCTGGTTGCTGAGAAGCGCCGGGTTATTTTTTTATGAATGGAGGTAGGGAAAATAGCTAAGTCTGATGACACCCGCATCAACGACGAGATCACTGCATCTTCGTGTCGTTTGATTGGCGTCGATGGCTCTCAGCTCGGCCTGTTCGCCATCCGCGATGCCCAGCGCGTCGCCGACGATCAGGGTCTCGACCTGGTCGAGATCGCTCCCAACGCGGAGCCGCCGGTCTGCAAGGTCATGGACTACGGTAAGTTCAAGTACCAGCAGGCCATGAAGGCCAAGGCTGCTCGTAAGAACCAGTCCAAGGTCGAGGTCAAGGAAATGAAGTTCCGACCCAAGATCGACGTTGGCGACTACGAGACCAAGAAGGGCCACGTTCTGCGTTTCCTCAAGAAGGGCGCACGCGTTAAGATCACCATCATGTTCCGCGGCCGTGAGATGGCTCACCCGGAGCAGGGCCTTAACGTTCTCGAGCGTCTCGCCGAGGATCTCAAGCCTTACGCTACGGTCGAGTCCAAGCCTAAGATGGAAGGCCGTAACATGCTTATGCTGCTCGCCCCGATTAAGGGCGCCTTCGATGAGGATAAAGCGGCAAGCGATAGCAAGTAACTAGTGTTCTGTAACCGATTAAGGAGTATTTCATGCCTAAGATGAAGTCCCACAGCGGCACCAAGAAGCGTTTCCGCAAGACTGGTACCGGCAAGCTTATGCGCGCCAAGGCTTTCAAGAGCCACATCCTGAGCAAGAAGTCCACCAAGCGTAAGCGTGGCTTCCGTCAGGAGACCGAGATCGCCGCTGCCGACCGCAAGGTCATCAAGTCGCGTCTCGCCTAAGTTCGCGTTCCCGTTTTTCGTTTTACCGTCTAGGAGTTGATAGAACATGGCACGTATTAAGCGCGCTGTTGCCGCCAAGAAGAAGCGCCGTACCGTTATGCACCGTGCGAAGGGTTACTACGGTGCCGCTTCGCGTACTTACAAGCATGCTAAAGAGCAGGTCCAGCACTCCCTGCAGTATCAGTATCGTGATCGCCGCAACAAGAAGCGCGAGATCCGTTCTCTCTGGATCACCCGTATCAACGCTGCTGCTCGCCTGAACGACATCTCTTACTCTCAGTTCATGCACGGCCTGAAGGTTGCCGGCATCGAGCTCGACCGCAAGGTCCTGGCTCAGATGGCTTACGAGGACATCGAGTCCTTCAACGAGCTGGCTGCCATTGCCAAGAAGGCTCTCGAGGCCTAATAGATTCTCTTGAATCGCTAGGGGAGTGTCGCGTTGTGCGCGGCGCTCCCTCTTTTTATCTGAAGCGCGGTTTACATTGCTAAAAGCGCGGGTAGATAGACACTTACAGGTGACCGATCTCTATATATTTCTAAACCAAAGGGTCATCATCTGATACGTGCGGAAGATCCGCACCAGTCTTTCTATTAGCTATAGAAAGCGATATGTTGTGTAGGACTTGTGAAGAGTGGAATTGACGACCCACAGGGCTTCGCGGTCTGGCAATATATCTCCTTGCCGCGCGGCCCGGTCGGACCGGATGAGCCGCAAAGCGTGCACCTTGAGAACCGGATACTGCGAGGATGGACACATTCAGTGTCGCATC
>CAJMMA010000081.1 GCA_905214435.1 uncultured bacterium | reverse complement strand
AGCTCGACCTCGCCCGCCGCAAACACGCGCGGCCAGGCCTGCTGCATATAGGCGCGCAGGTCGTCGAAGGGCTGCCAGTCCACCGCCTCGGCATCCATGCTCGAGATGGTCGGAAACGACAGCACGCGGCCCAAACGCTCGCACGCGCCGGCCTCGTCCATATCGGCAAAATCGTCCTCATGCGCAAAGAAGCGCCAAACCTCGGCCATGACATCCTTTCGATTGTGACGACAAAGGCCGCCCCACGGGAGCGGCCCTGCAACGTAGGCGTTTGCGCCGGTTATTTGTCCTCGAGATAGCGAGAGAGGAACTCGCGAGTGCGCTGGTGCTTGGGATTGCCGAAGAGCTCGGCCGGCGCGGCGTCCTCGAGTACCACGCCCTTGTCCATAAAGACCACGCGGTCGGATACGGTTCGGGCAAAGGCCATCTCATGCGTGACGACGACCATGGTCATGCCGTCGGCAGCGAGCTTGCGCATGACCTCGAGCACCTCGCCCACGATCTCGGGGTCGAGCGCCGAGGTCGGCTCGTCAAACAGCATGATCTGCGGATTCATGCACAGGGCACGAGCGATGGCCACACGCTGCTTTTGACCACCGGACAGGCGACCCACGGCGGCGTGCGCGAACTTTTCGAGTCCCACGCTCGCCAGATGCTCCATCGCGACCTTCTCGGCCTCGGCCTTGCTCATCTTTTTGAGCGTGACGGGCGCGAGCGTGCAGTTGTCGAGCACGTCCATATTGTTGAACAGGTTGAAGCCCTGGAACACCATGCCGATGTCCTCGCGCAGCTTATTGATATTGCAGCGCTCGGCCGTAAGGTCCTGGCCGTGGAACCAGATGTGGCCCGCGTCCGGGGTCTCGAGCAGGTTGAGGCAGCGCAGGAAGGTCGACTTGCCCGAGCCCGAGGCGCCGATAATGGTGACGACCTCGCCGGGATTGACAGCGAGGTCGATGCCCTTAAGCACCTCGAGCGAGCCAAAGCTCTTGCGCAGGCCCTCGACGCGGATAAGCGGCTCATTGGTCTGTGCGGCGGCCGCGGTGCCGGTAGTGGCGGTATCTGCCATGATGATTCTCCTCGTCTTGAGCCTAGTTGGAGCTGGGCAGCGTTGCCGGGGCCTCGGCGCCAAGCTTTTTGCCAAAGGCCTCGAGCAGGCGGCTCGCCACGAGCGTCAGGATCAGGTAGACCACGAGCGCCACGCAGTAGACCTCCATCTGGCGGTAGTACACGCCGGCGACCGTGGTAGTAGCGTACATGAGGTCAAACACGCCGATGACCGAAAGCACCGACGAATCCTTGATGTTGATGATGAGCTCGTTGGTGAGCGCCGGAATCGCATTTTTAATGCCCTGGGGGAACACGACCTTGCGCATGGCTTGCCACTGTGACAGACCCAGCGAGCGCGCTGCCTCGGCCTGACCGGGGTCGATGGACTCGATGCCGCCGCGCAGGACCTCCATCATGTAGGCGGTAGAGTTGAGCGAGATGGTGACGAGGCCGGCAGTGAAGGTACTCCAGATCTGGTTGGCCTGGGCGGTCTCGAAGCCCATGCCGCGCAAAACGGTGAAGCCCGCGTAATAGATGAGTAGGCCCTGGACCATCATGGGCGTGCCACGCACGATGGTGGAGTAGATGGTCGCAAAGCCGCGGCCGACACTCTTAAAGAAGCGCACCAGGTCGTTGTCCACGCGATCGAAGGTCTGAATGCGCAAAAACACAAAGAGCAGCGCAAGGAAAAAAGCGATGACGGTACCGAAGGTCGCAAGTGCGATGGTGATCTCGATGCCGCGGATAAAGAAGTCCCCGCTCTTGTAGGTCATGTAGACCAGGCTCGACAAAAAGTCGCTGGGGTTGGAGTCCGAGACAATACTCACCTGCACCAGGTCGATAAACGACATGACGCAGCGGTCGACAAAGAAGATCGCCGCGATGACGACCACGACATAGCTGCCCAGGCGCGCGCCGCGACGGAAACGCTCGGATGCAAACGGTGACTTTTCGCGATAGTCGCTCCAGTGCATAACCTTGGTGACGAGCGCTGCCGCCGACACGACGATCCAGGCCCAAAGAATCGCCCAAAGGCAATCTTGGAAGATGCCGGTGGGCGCCAAAAAGCTCAGCGGCGTGGGGTTGCGCTGGCTAAATGCCAAGCCGAGCGCCGCGATAACGCTCGTGCCCAGGTACACATAACGGTGGTCGGCCTTGATAAAGGAGGCCAGACGATTGATGCCTTTCATGCTGCCTCCCTATGCCGGCTGACGGTCGAGGCACGCGTCCCACATTTGGTCGCGCTCCTCTTGGCTAATGCCCTTGAGTGTCTTGTCGATGAGCTTAAGCAGTTTGTCCGATCCCTTGCGGCAACCGACATTCGCCGTGACCTCCTGCTTAAAGCCCTCGCCCTCGGCAAAGTGGATGGGGACGATACCGGGATTTTGGGCCATATAGCCCTTTTCGTTCTCAGTGTTGTAGGTCACGGCGTCGCACGTGCCCTGCAGCAGATTCGAGAACACCGTGGGGACCGAATCGACCGGGTTCTTGTGCACAACGCCCGGAATCTCGTCGATGACGGTATCGAGCATGGTGTCCTTTTGGCCGAGCACCGTGGCACCGCTGAAGTCGCTGAGCTTGGTGGCGTTTTGGTAGGGCGAGCCCTCTTTTACGAACAGGCCAAAGTAGCCAATGAAGTACGGGTCGGAAAAGCCGACGGACTCCTCGCGCTCGGGCGTGGCGCTCATGCCGGCGATGATGAGGTCAATCTGGCCGTTGTTGAGCGAGTCGATAAGGCCCGAGAAGCTCTGCTTGACGGCAACGGGCTCGCCGCCGAGAGCCTTGCAGACGATCTTGGCGATCTGCACGTCGTAGCCATCGGCGTAGGCTCCCTGCACGTTATCGATGGGGATCGTGAACTCGCTGGCCTCGGAAACCTGCCAGTTGTACGGGGCGTAGGCCGCCTCCATGCCAATGCGGATCTTATCCTTGCCGATCACAGAATCGGACAGGTCGTCGCGACCGCCGCCCGTCGTGGACTGAACTACTTCCAGCGTGGAGGGACGCTGGCAGCCGGCAAGTGCGCCGGCGACGACAGAAGCGCTCGCAGCGAGAGCGCTACCCAAAAAGATGCGACGGCTGCATACCGGCTGTGGATGCGCGTCGCGTTGATGGGGAGAATGCATAATCTGCCTTCCCTGTTGAATCGTATGCTGACGACTTAACAGGATATACGCCAGCGACCAGCAGCGCAGCACAAGCTCGAAAAATTAATAGACACACGGTAGTCATTGGGAGCGTCGATGTTTTGGCAATGCCAGCAGGCGCCACCCAGAGCGAACAAGTTAGCATGAAAAAGGCAAGGCATAGACCTTCTGGTCATGCCTTGCCTTTTGAATGACAAATTGTCGCTCTGGGCGGCGCGCAGCGTCGACCGGTCCGCCGTTCGTCAGAACGGCGGAACCTCTAGAGCAAGGTGGCGCTAAAGCTGCGGACGTCCGTCTCGCCCGGCGCCAGCGTGATGGTGTTGACCTTGTGCTCAAAGACATCGTCCTCGGTGTCCATGGTGGTATGACCGGTCCAGGGCTCGAGCGCCACAAACGGAGCATCGTTGGCGGCAGACCACACGCCGATGTACTTAAAGCCCTCAAAGTCGATCTTGACGCCGTGGCCCGACTTGCGGCCGCGCAGTGTGAGCGTAGAGCCCGGAGTATCGGTGAACATGATGGCATCGTTATCGAAGCTGCGGTGCGTGATGGGCAGCACGTCCGAGTTATCGGGGGCCTTGTAGCTACCCTCGAACGTCATAAGACCGTCGGGCGTGATGATGGGAGCCTCGTTGGTCCAAGCCTCGGTAAACGCCAGCTCGTAATCCTCGAACGTCTCGTCCTCGGCACCGGGGGCCGGTACGTTAAACGCGGGGTGGCCGCCCACCGAGAACGGCAGGTCCACGTCGCCGGTGTTCGTAACGGCAAAGGTCTGGGTAAGCGTGGCGTCGCCGGTCAGGGCATAGGTCATGTTGAGCTTAAAGTGAAACGGAAAGGCCTTGAGCGACTCGGGCGTATCGGTGATCTCGTACGTTACCGAGGAGCCGTCCTCCGAAACCTCGACCAGCTTGTGCTCGACGATGCGCGCGAGTCCGTGGCGCGGCATCTCGCAGGTGCCGGCCGCAGACGTTGCCGTGTTGTTGCGCAGCGAGCCCACAATGGGGAACAGGATGGGCGCATGCTTGCCCCAAAAGGTGGGATCGCCCTGCCACAGATACTCGTTGCCGTTGAGGGCAAGGCTCGTGAGCTGGGCACCCATGGAATCGATGGCCGCGGTGAGGCCGCCGCGCTTGATGGTAGTGACGGTGGACATGCTACTTCCTCCAATAGTAAACAACGGTGTCGAGGGCTATTGTCCCACTCTTGGCGGCGGGGTTGAGCGACAGGTGCAGTTATTGAGCAATAGCGTAAAGGTCAAACCCGCCCTGCGGCGTGCTATCGACCGTATCGGGCGCCTGTGAATTAAAACTCACCGGAACCATGCGCTTTGAGGCACGGTAACGCGTGCCGTCGGTGGCGACGGGCGGCTCATCGACCGTGAGCTCGTAGTCGCCGGGCTTGAGCTCGATGCCGTCACCTTCGGAATTGACGTATTGGTACTCGTCGATCGCTTGCCCCTTGAGCGTGCGACCCACGATATGGACGAGCATCTGGCTGTCGCCGCGCGCGGTGTCCCACGTCGCGCCGTCCTTGACCTCGACCGATACATGCACCGAGCGCGTGCGGCTGAGCGATTGTTCGACGGACATCTCGACCTTGGCGGCGTCTTTTCGTTGTTGTTCAACATGGCTCCAGACGTTTCCAATTACCGAGCATGCGATAACGCCGGCCATGAAGGCGATGAGGATGGGGCCGAGCGGAGAGCGACGGCCCGCGTCCTCCTCGCGAGCCAGGTCGGGGCGACGTGTGGGCGCGGGTGCTTGGGCACCCTGCGAGGGCACGTCGAGAATGCTGAAGGATGCCGTACTGCCGGGGTCGATGTTATGGCGCGGCTGCGGGATCTTGGCCGGCGAGATGGACATGTCCGCCGGCTCACCGAGTGTGGCCGTGGCATCGGCCTTAGCTTCATCGGCCTCGGCTTGGGCCCAAGCCCGCTCAAAGGTCAGGGGCTCGGCGGCATCGGAGGCGGCGTCAGGCTCGACAGCAGCATCGTTGCCGGCCTCGTCCTCGTCGCTCGACACGTCACGCGGCGCGGGCTCGTCCCACTCCTCGTCCGGAGCCTCGCCCTCGCTATACCACCATTCAAAGTTATCGATATCCATACGGGGCGCCCCTTAAGCCTCGCAAATAAACACTTGCCAGCCTTATACCCCCAGATGGCACGGGAGCTCGCCGGCACAGACAGGAAAAGCGTCACAACATTCGACGCTTTTCCTCGTTTTCGAGATTTTCATCAAATGTTGTGACGGTTTGGGCAGCAGCCACACCACGAATGTGACAAAGGGACTGTCCCTTTGTCACATCTGGAGGGTAACAGGGATTTGGATGCAGCAAAAGTCCTCTTGGTGGGACTCGTCGTAGCTCGTGGTAT
>CAJMMA010000080.1 GCA_905214435.1 uncultured bacterium | reverse complement strand
TCGGGCGAACGAACGAGCTTGTCCTCGTCAATGTACTTACGCACCGCGCGAAGCGTTTCCTTGTCATTGCGCGTCGAAAACGTAAAGTGGCCATTCTCTTTGGTAAAGATGGCAAAACGCGTAATCTTCTTGGTGCCGCGCAAAACCTCGGCGGCAATATAGTCGACCTCGTCCCACGGGATTTGGATATAATCCTCGGGATTACGCTCGTTATAGTACTCAAACGCCTTATTGCCCACCATCACGTTACCGTGACTGGTAAGCCCCATCAGGCAGGTTGCCGGCGTTGCCAAATCGACCGTGCTGTTCTGAGATTGCGCCATACGCGCCTCGCCCTCCAATAAAAACAATCGGACCGCATCCAGTGTACCCACCGGGTGCGGTCCGTTTCAATGGCTCAAAAGCCCTTGCCTAGCAACTCTCGGTCTTAAGCCGAAGCGTGCTTACATGAAGCCGCAGACGCGACCGATGATGCCGACGGCGAAGAGAGCCAGGATGATGACGATCGGGCTGACCTTCTTCTTGAGGAGCTTGCAGACCAGAAGGGTCAGGCACACGGCGGCAAGGCCGGGGATGAGCTGATCGAGGTTGGCCTGAAGCGTGGTGACCTTCACCGGGTCGAGTGCGTTGGCACCGACAGAGCTGTACATCGTCAATGCCTGCTTGATGCCCTCAGAACCGGCGGGCAGGTTGGCCCAGTCGATATAGGCGCCAGCGGACTGCGTGACCTTGGAGACGACCGGGGTGAAGGAGATGGACACCCAGCGCTCGACCAGGGCGCCGATGATGAACATACCCAGGATGGAAGCACCCTCGGTGACCTTGCCCATCAGACCGCCGGAGAGGTCCTTGGCGATGGAGGAGCCGACCTTGTAGCCAAACTCCTGCGTGTACCACAGGAAGGCGTAACGAATGATGTTCCACGCGAAGAAGAACAGCAGCGGACCGGCGATGCTGCCGGACAGGGCCAGGGAAGCGCCCAGTGCACCCAGAATCGGGCGAAGGGTGAACCAGAAGGCGGGGTCGCCGACGCCGGCGAGCGGGCCCATCATACCGACCTTGACGCCCTGAATGGCGACGTCGTCAATCGGAGCACCGTTGGCGCGCTCCTCCTCGAGGGCGAGGGTAACGCCAATGACGGGGGCGGAAACATAGGGGTGGGTGTTATAGAACTCCAGGTGGCGCTTAAGAGCGGCAATCTGGTCATCCTTGCTGGTGTAGAGCTTCTTGATCGCAGGGATCATTGCGAAGCACCAGCCGCCGTTCTGCATACGCTCGTAGTTCCACGAGCCCTGAAGGAACTGATGACGGAAGCAAACCTTCTTACGGTCAGCCTTGGTGAGCTGAATCTTGTTCTCTGCCATATGTATCACTCCCCTCCTACTCGTAATCGTTCAGAATGTCGCCGAGCGGGTCACCGGAGCCACCGCCCATGCCGCCACCCTGCTTGGCCAGATCCTTAAGGCCAAGGTAGATGAGGGCAAGGGAGATGCCGATGAGGCCAAGGGCGATCAGCGTGAGCTGAGGGATGGCAGCAAGGACAAAGCCGAGGATGAAGAACGGCCAGGTCTCCTTGGTGGCCATCATGTTGATGACCATGGCGTAACCGACGGAAGCGACCATGCCGCCGCCGACAGCCATGCCGCCGGACAGCCAATCGGGCATAGCGTTAAGCGCGTTGGTAACGGCCTCGGCCGGGATGATGCACAGAAGTACTGCCGGGATGGCGATACGAACACCCTGCATGAGGATGCCGGCGTACTGCCAACGCTCGATGCCGGCGAAGTCGCCCTTCTCGGCGCAGGCGTCCATGCCGTGAACCATAGCGGTAGCCAGGGTACGGCAGATCATGGTCAGGAACAGGCCAGCGACCGACAGCGGGACGGCGACGGCGATGGCGGCGGTAACGGCCTTGGCCGAATCGGTGGCGCCACCGTTGAGGGCGAGCACCATGATGATCGAAGAAGCGACCGAGGCCAGAGCGGCGTCAGGCGCGACGGCGGCGCCGACGTTAGCCCAGCCAAGGGCCATCATCTGGAGCGAACCGCCCAGGAGGATGCCCTCCTGAAGGTGACCGGTTACGAGACCGATAAGCGTGCATGCCACGAGCGGCTGATGGAACTGGAACTCATCCAGAATGCCTTCCATACCGGCAAGCAACGCGACAATCGCAACAAGCAGAATAGTGATTGCAGACATGTATCGGACCCTCCTTTACTATGCTTGAGCGGCCAGTTCGGCCTTAGCTTTCTTCAACATGGCGTCGAGATCCTCGGAGGAATCCGAAGGAACCTTGCGGACCTCGAACTTGACGCCCTTGGCCTTGAGAGCCTCGATGGTCTTGACATCGTCATCGCCCATAGCGACAGCGTTAGTGACGACGACCTTGCCCTTGGAGTGGGCCATGGAACCGATGTTGGCTTCCTTGATGTCGACGCCGGCCTCGATGGCCCTGAGCAGATCCTGCGGGTTCTCGAACAGCAGCATCGCCTTGGTGTCGCCAAAGCGCGTGTCCTTGACGACCTCGGCCATCTTCTTGATAGGCACGACGTTGGCGTGGACTCCCGGAGGGGCAGCCTGCTCGATCATGGTCTTGCGGAGCTCGTCGTGAGCAACGCCGTCGGAGACCACGATGATGCGGTTGGGGTTGATCTGCTTGGTCCACGTGGTGGCCACCTGACCATGCAGCAGGCGCGTGTCGATACGGACGTGGGCGATCTTGATGTGCCCGTCGCCGATCACCGTTCCCGGAGGAATGGCACCCGCAGGAGCAGCGGCGGCCGCAGCCGGCTTCTTCTCCTCGGGCTCCAGAGACTCGGGCTTGACGCGCACGCCGGCCTTAGCCTCAGTCACGAGATGTTTTGCGATCGCATGTGCAGTGTTCTTTGCGTCAAAGCGCTGCGAATATGCCTCGATGAGCATAGGCAGGTTGACACCGGTGACGATAGCCCAGGAATCGTGGCCCTCGATGAGCCCGCTGATCTGGTTGAACGGCGTGCCGCCCCACAGATCAACGAGGAAGAGCACCTGCTCCTGGTCCTCGAAGGAAGCGATTGCCTCCTCGACCTTGGCACGGAAGTCGTCGGGGCCCATGCTCGGCTCGAGCGAGACCACGGCAACAGACGGCTGATCGCCAAAGACCATCGAGCCCGTCTGCTTGATTCCAGCCGCCAAGTCACCATGGCTAGCAAGAACAATACTTACCATCACATAACCTCCTTTTTGTCTACGTATTTCCTACACGACAATAAAGGAGTATACCTGTTCGCCTTGTGGATTTATAGCTAAATTCGCAAACGGTTGCATTATTTGTTTAAACGTCTAAGTTTGTTACAAATTGATTACGTTGCTGATTTACAGCTCATTGCCTACTAAAACGTGATTTCCCAATTACTTTCACAGATATATACAGACACTCTGTTCATTAACGCCGCTTTTAGGTTAATCCCAATGCGCCTGCGTGCCGCTATTTTGTTTAAACAGACATAACTTGACTAATTGTATAACTTATGCTCTAGCGCAAGTAGTCGTTGGGGACGTTCTTAAACGACTAGTCAAACAAGAACGTCCCCAACGACTAGGGGCTAGACGATGTGGAGAGGGTTAGCGGCGTCGACGGCGTCGGGGGCGTCAGAAGGGCCGCCGGGGGCAGCGTCTGCCGGATCCTCGTCGGGGGTCTCGATCTGCTTGATCATGACCTCTTGGCCCTGGAGCAAATAGGTATCGCCACTGCCGCAATGGGGGCAGGTCTTGCCGTGCTCGACTGTCGCATAGTCGCGGCCGCACGCCTCGCAATGCGTCACGGCCTCGACGGGCTCCACGATAAGCTCCGCGCCCTGCGTGATGGACTTTTTATCTGCCGCCCAGCGCCAAGCGTCGAGCAGCAAGTCGGGAACGACGCCCGAGACCTCGCCCAGCAGCAGCGTGACGCTCGAAACGCGACGCACGCCATTGGCGCGCGCCACGTTCTCAACATCGCGAATAATGTGATAAACGATTCCCAATTCATGCAAGGTAGAAACCTTTCAACAACGGTTGATGCGATGCAAACTCAAAGCAAGGGGACAGCGAAATCTAGTCTGCGCCGTCCCCTTACCCGCCATGGTTACCTATTTACGACCGAACTTGATTTTGATTGCACGCTTTAAAGCATACTTGCCAAGGCTCGGGAGCTTTTGCTCGTATTTGACCATCGTGGAGCACTCGGGGCGATCGCGATCCAGATGGATGGCATCGAACGCGCACTTGGTGGTGCACAGGCCGCAGCCGATGCACTTGTTGGGGTCGACGATTGAGGCGCCGCAGCCAAGGCAACGGGCGGTCTCGGCGCGCACCTGCTCTTCGGTAAAGGTCTCGACGTACTCGCTGAAGGGCGCGGCCTTCTCGCGCTCGTGGTCCACGTGGGCAACCTCACGGCTCGCGTTGTCATAGCTCTCGATCACGACATCGTCGCGGTCGAGCGCGGCGTAGCGGCGCTGGTTGCGGCCGATGGTGAGCGTGGAGCCCGGCTGCACAAAGCGATGGATGGACACGGCGGCCTCGTGACCGGCGGCGATGGCATCGATGGCAAAGCTCGGACCGGTATAGACGTCGCCGCCCACAAAGATGTCGGGTTCGGCGGTCTGGTAGGTCTGGGGATCGGCAAGGGCGCCCTGACCACGGCCAAGCTCCACCTTGGAGCCAGCCAGCAGGTCGCCCCACACGATGGACTGGCCGATGGACATGACCACGCGGTCGGCATCGACGCGGCGCAGGTCGTTCTCGTCGTACTCGGGCGCAAAACGGCCCTCGTCATCGTAGACGCGCGTGCAGCGCTTAAAGGTGATGCCGCACACACGGCCGGCCTCGTCCAGATGGACCTCCTTGGGGCCCCAACCGCAACTGATGTGTGCGCCGTCCTCGATGGCCTCGCGACGCTCTTCCTCGCTGGCGGGCATCTGCGCCTCGCTCTCCAGGCAGAACATCTCAACGTGCTCGGAACCCAGACGGCAGGCGTTGCGGGCAACGTCGATGGCCACGTTGCCGCCGCCCACCACGATGGTGCGGCCGGGCAGCGCATCGATCTTGCCGCTGTTGACCTCGCGCAAAAAGTCGACGGCCACGGTCACGTCCTCGGCGTCCTCGCCCGGAATACCGGCAAGGCGGCCGCCCTGGCAGCCTATAGCCACGTAGAAGGCCTTAAAGCCCTGCGCGCGCAACTCGTCGAGCGTCACGTCGCGACCGACCTCCACGCCATAGCGGAACTCGGCACCCATCAGGCGAATGACCTCGACCTCGGCCTCGATAACGTCCTTCTGCAGCTTAAAGCTAGGAATGCCATAGGTGAGCATGCCGCCCGGGCGCTCGTTTTTCTCGAACACGACGGGCTTGTAGCCCTTCTCGGCCAGGTAGAAAGCGCAGGACAGGCCGGCCGGACCGGCACCGATGATAGCGATCTTCTGGTCGAAGCCGCCGGCACGCGTCGGGGTCACCACAGGTGGGACATAGCGGGTCGCGGCATCCAGATCGCGCTGGGCGATGAACTTCTTGACCTCGTCGATAGCCACGGCGGCGTCCACACGACCGCGGGTGCAGGCATCCTCACAGCGGCGGTTGCACACACGGCCGCAGATAGCGGGCAGCGGGTTCTCGCGCTTGATGAGCGCGAGCGCCTCGTCATAGCGACCCTGCGCCGCGAGCTTCAAATAGCCCTGAACGGCAACGTGCGCGGGGCAGGCCGTCTTGCAGGGAGCGGTGCCGGACTCATGCGTCTCGATGCGGTTGTCGTTGCGGTAGTTGGGCGACCACTTGGTGTGGTCCCACTTGGTGGCATCGGGCAGCTCCTGGCGCGGATACTCGGGCACCTGTCCGCCGGCCTTTTTGCTGCAGAGCTTCTGGCCGAGCTTGGCTGCACCAGCCGGGCACACCTCAACGCAGCGACCGCAGGCCACGCACTTGTCCTTCTCGACCTTGGCGACATAGGCCGAGCGCGACAGGTTGGGTGTGTTGAACAGCTGCGAGGTGCGCAGGGCGT
>CAJMMA010000079.1 GCA_905214435.1 uncultured bacterium | reverse complement strand
AATACCGCCATGTTGGATACCTCCTTCCGTTGGTTTTGAAAAGTGTTCGTTTCGGTGGTTTTGCGCCCCTGTATCACCGTCCGGCCTCCCATGAGGGAAAGAATATGGGCGGCTTCGTTTGCGCCGCCCACAGGCGAAAAAACAGGGGGGTTCCCACCCGTTTTCATACAGTTTTGGGTGCCCCCAGCAGGGCATAAAAAAACGCCACAGGTTTGTGTTACCTATGGCGTTTGGGACAGGAAAAGGGTGCTGACATTTCATATCAGCACCCTTTGTCCTGCCAGTATTAAATTTTTGACTTCACATCGTGTTCCTTGCCTCTGAAAACATTGATTTTACTGGACTTGCTCATGTTTTCTTATTAGGAGGCGGGGAAGGTTGGCCGTCTTTTTTTGTTGACCTTTCATGGGGTCGAACCCGTCGGGGCGCGGAGCTGAGGAAATGCGTGAGCATTTACCAGCGCAGCGCGCAAGGCGCGAAGCGCCGCAGCGGCCGCCTGCAAAGCAGGCTGACCCCCTGACGGCCCACCAAAGCAAGTTAAGACGGTCAACGAAAGTTGGCCGTCTTTTTTGTTGACCTCGCTTGGGGTCGAACCCGAAAGGGCACAGCCGCTTTCACAGATCGAGTCTACCCTGGGGATCAGTAAAACCGGCGCGTCTGCACGGCGAAGTACGCCTGTGCGAGCGCGATTTCTTGCTTGTTTGAATCTCCGTTCTGGGCGATTAAATAGCATGCATAGCGCGTAAGTTTGTAGTCTTTAACCGCGCGAGCGGCGACACCGGCAGTTACCATTTTCGTGGTGTCACGAAAATGGGAATCAACTGGAGTTTTGTTTGTTTCGCACGAGACTTTTGCCCTCTTAACAACTTCGGCAAAGTTCTCCCATCGAGTGTACCCCATGGGTTCCATTAAATCGCGTGCGAGCCAATACTCAATGCCGTCTTCCACATTGGCGTAGCTATCAAGTTTGACACGCCACTTCTCGATATCTCTACTGTCCATATCTCCTCCTCGCTGGCCTATTGTCTATGCGGGCTTTGCCCGCTCTGTATTCAGAATTAGGATACGCTGCCGTGCGGACACGAATGGGCCCCGTGCCACTTCGAGTTCACGGGGCCCATAGATATCGATTAGTTGTGTTTTGCTTTAGATAGGTGTCCAGTTTAATTCGCTCGATAGTGCGATCCGAGACTTTCGGTTCGCTTGCGCATGGCTTTGACCATTTCCTGTGCTAGTTGAATCTGCGATTGCAGGCGGGCGAGGGCTGCGATTTCGCTGTCATTGGCGTGTGGCTTGCTCAGCGCCGTTGCGTCGTCTTGCAGGCTTTCAAGCTGTTGCAGGGCCTTGGATAGACCCGCTTCGGTCCTGTTGATCATGCAGTAGGTACTCATTGTGCGTTTGAGGCAGCGGGTCAGGCGCTCGGCGTCTGCTGTAGCTATGCCATGCTGGGGGAGGGCGATATCCATCGGTGCGGCCGCCTCAGGAGCGTCCAGCGCTGCTTGGGCTGCCGATGCGCCCGCAATGCGCCCGAACACGATGCCATTGGCACTCGACAAGCCGCCGATGCGGTCGGCGCCGTGCATGCCGCCTGTTGCCTCACCGCAGGCGTAGAGGCCCTCAACGCCTGCGTACGCGGTCTTGTCGATTTTGATACCGCCGTTGGCGGCGTGGGCATACATCGCCACGCGCATCTCGTCGGTCGGCGCGATGCCGTGCTCGTCTTGCAGCCAGGTGGCAAAGGTCTGCACAAACTCGGGGATGTCCTCGCGGGGGAAGTCGTAGTGGAGCGCCAGGCCCTCTGCACCTGCCTGATCTATGACGAGGTCGATGGCGCGGGAGGCCAAGCGCGAGGTGAAAGGACCATATCCAGAGCGCTGCTCAAGCAGATCGTTTAGCTTGCCGTCGGCAATATCGACCGGCTGGTCTACATGTACGTAGCGCCAGGTTTTCTCGTTGAAGACCAGGTTGCGCTTGGGCTCGATGAAGCCGGGCATCATCTGCATGAATTCTATATTAGTAAGCGATGCGCCGTGCGCCAGTGCGATGGCCTGCGAGGAGCTGAGCACATCAGCCGACGTAAGGCTGCGCTCGAACAGGCCGCTTGTGCCACCGGCTGCGATGATCGTGGCCTTGGCGGCAAAGGGCACGATTCGATTTTCGGTGAGGTCGTAGAGCACGGTTCCGGTTATTCTGCCGTTCGTGTCCTCAACAAGGTCGATAAGCTCATGGCGGGGGAGCAGGCGAATGCCGAGCGACTCGATCCGGGCTGTCAGAGCGTCCTCAAGGGGTTTGCGGGTGAGGCCGCGCCACATGCGCGTCTTGTGGTCAAAGCAGGGGATAAACTGCTTTTGCTGGGCGCTCTCGGCGCTTTGCGGACGCTGGAGCTCAACGCCCAGGTCTTGCTCGAGCCATTCAATTGCCTGGGGAATGCCGTGGACAAACGTCTGGACAAGCTCGGGGTCGGCGACGCCGCCACCAACGGTCTGGATGGTATCGATGAGGTCTTGTTCGTCGTCTTCGTTAACGGGTCCGATAAGTCCCAGGCCCCAGGTTCCGGGGAAGAAGCTCGATCCACTCATAGTCTTGCCGACGCTTGCCACAGCGACGGTTGCGCCCGTGCGTGCCGCTTCGATGGCGGCGCAAAGGCCCGCAATGCCAGATCCAATTACCAGTACATCAGTCGATTCCATCGGATTCCTTTCTCGTCCGGCGCATTGTCGCATGGGTGATCGGCAATGGGGCCGCAAAGACTCGGCAAATCGGTAAAGGGCAAATATGGCAGGTGGGCGTCATGGACGTTCTGACGCTCCGTCTCATCACATCTCGTATTTCGCCCCAACTGATATATCGGCATTAGCTGCCCTGCGACAGCGTAAACAAAAAGAGCCGCTACCCCGAAAGGTAGCGGCTCCAAAGCTCAACTATGTGAGCATCGCGCGGGCGCGACTAGGCCTTGAGGGCCTCCTCGACGGCGACAGCGCAGGCGACGGTGGCACCGACCATGGGGTTATTGCCCATGCCGATGAGACCCATCATGTCGACGTGCGCAGGCACGGAGGAAGAACCGGCGAACTGGGCGTCGGAGTGCATACGGCCCATGGTGTCGGTCATGCCGTAAGAGGCAGGGCCGGCGCCCATGTTGTCCGGGTGCAGGGTACGGCCAGTGCCGCCACCAGAAGCGACGGAGAAGTACTTCTTGCCAGCCTCGAGGCGCTCCTTCTTGTAGGTGCCAGCGACGGGGTGCTGGAAGCGCGTGGGGTTGGTGGAGTTACCGGTGATCGAGATGTCGACGTTCTCGTGCCACATGATGGCAACGCCCTCGCGGACGTCGTCGGAGCCGTAGCAGTTAACGGCAGCGCGGGGACCATCGGAGTAGGGGATGGTCTCGACGACCTTGAGCTCGCCCGTGTAGTAGTCGAACTGGGTCTTCACGTAGGTGAAGCCGTTGATGCGGGCGATGATCTGGGCAGCGTCCTTGCCCAGACCGTTGAGGATAACGCGCAGCGGCTTCTTGCGAGCCTTGTTGGCGTTCAGAGCCAGGCCGATAGCGCCCTCAGCGGCAGCGAAGGACTCGTGGCCAGCCAGGAAGGCGAAGCACTCGGTGTCGTCGGAGAGCAGCATAGCGCCCAGGTTGCCGTGGCCCAGACCGACCTTGCGGTCCTCGGCGACGGAGCCGGGAACGGTGAAGGCCTGGATGCCCTCGCCGATGATGGCGGCAGCCTCAGAAGCGGTCTTGGCGCCACGCTTGACAGCGAGAGCGCAACCGAGGGTGTAGGCCCACTCGGCGTTCTGGAAGGCGATGGACTGGGTGTTGTTGACGATCTCACGCGGGTTGAAGCCCTTGTCGGTGCAGATCTGCAGAGCTTCCTCGAGGGAGGCGATGCCGTTGTCGGCGAGGCACTTGTTGATCTTGTCAGCGCGGCGCTCGTAACCTTCGAACGTAACAGTCATAGTCATTTCCCTCCCTTTCTACTCGTGAACCGGGAACACGCTGGCGACGGAGTGAGTCTCCTCGTCGGTGCGCGGGTCGATGTACTTGGCAGCGTTCTCCCACTGACCATAGTGGCCCATAGCGCCAGCGATGGCCTCCTCGGGGGTCTTGCCGGCCTTGACGGCGTCGGTGAACTTGCCGAGGTTCAGGAACTCGAACGCGATGATCTCGTTCTTGTCGTTGAGAGCCATGCGGGTGACGTAGCCCTGAGCGAGCTCGAGGTAACGAGCGCCCTTGGCCTTGGTGCCGAACATGGTGCCGACCTGAGAGCGAAGGCCCTTGCCGAGGTCGTCGAGGGAGGCGCCCACGGGCAGGCCGCCCTCGGAGAACGCGGTCTGGCTGCGGCCGTAAACGATCTGCAGGAAGATCTCGCGCATAGCAACGTTGATGGCGTCGCAGACGAGGTCGGTGTTGAGGGCCTCGAGGATGGTCTTACCGGGAAGGATCTCGGAAGCCATGGCGGCAGAGTGGGTCATGCCCGAGCAGCCGATGGTCTCAACGAGGGCCTCCTCGATGATGCCGTCCTTGACGTTCAGCGTGAGCTTGCAGGCGCCCTGCTGAGGTGCGCACCAACCCACACCGTGCGTAAGACCGGAGATGTCGGAAATCTCCTTAGCCTGGACCCACTTGCCCTCCTCGGGGATGGGTGCGGGGCCGTGGTATGCACCCTTGGCAACGGGGCACATGTTCTCCACTTCCTGTGAGTACTGCATGCCTCTCCTCTCTATCGTGTTGGCGTCCCGTCTGGGGGTCGTGGCTGGCGATTGCCGGGCGACCCTTCGAAAGGGACATGACATGCAGCCCCTATAATACCGCGAAATGCACGGAATATTCGGCGAACGGCTCAGTTTTCGTAGCGAGAAGTCCGGAAGTTTTAATTGAAACGGTTTAACTCTATATTCTGTGGTCGTGAACTTTTGTAGAGGGGGTTCGTCTTGGGCAAGCTTTTGGTCAGCTCTTGTAAGCGTTGCAGGGGCTGACCTGTTGCAACGGTGCCGTTCGCCGCCTGTTTATTGCCTTTGGCCGCGCGAATGTATTGTTTTGCGTGAATGTTTTGGTGGCACGCTTCAATCGTGTTGTATTGGATGGCAAGCAGATCCAGGCGAAGGGAGCGCCATGCAGCGCGTTTGGAGAACAGTTACCGGCTTTTACCATGTTTGTGCCCGCGGTACGGGCAAGCAGCTCATCTTTGAGGGCGATGAAGACCGGTGGGAGTTTTTGGAGCTGATGCGCGAGTGCTGCCGCGAGGCGGGCGTGACGGTTATCGCCTGGTGCCTTATGGGCAATCACGTGGATCTGGTACTCTCGGATTATGAGGACACGATGAGCGCGGCGATGCAACGACTGCTTTTGACGTACGCTCGTCGGTTCAATAAACGCACGGGGCGCACGGGCCATCTGTTCCAGAACCGTTTTGACCGGCGCTCGCTCGATACCGACCGTTATCTAATGGCCGCCATTCGCTATGTTCATGCTAATCCGCAGGAGGCGGGTATCGCCCTGATCGAGCGCTATCCGTGGAGCAGCTTTGCCGAGTATCTGCGAGCGTATGACAACGATATGACGAGGGGATTTTCGGACCCTTCTTGTGTGCTCGAGCTCTTTGAGTCTGTCAGGGGGTTTCTGGATTATTCTCTGTTAATGCCCGATGGTTCCGATCCGGTGATTCACGATATGGATGAGACAGAGTGGGAGCGGCGTGCGTTTGCCGACAAGATGGCGAAGCGCCTGGGTGTGCCGCTCAACAAACTCAAGACCGTAGCACCCTCGCGGCGAGACGGAATCATTTTCGCCCTGCACGATGGCGGCTACACGGTGCGCGAGATCGAACGGTATACGGGAATCAGCAAGAGTACCGTCTCTCGTATCGTGCGCGCTTATGCGCGGGTGAATGCTCAGGCTGAGGGCTCGGAATAGAAAATGGCCGAACCACTCTTGTCAAGCGATTCGGCCAACAAAATTCTTAAGATTTAATAGAAATTTTATATCTGATTTTTGATTATCCGCATAAACACTATACTTTCAAGCATTT
>CAJMMA010000078.1 GCA_905214435.1 uncultured bacterium | reverse complement strand
CCGTGCGCACGGGCAGCAGCGCCTCGTCGCCGCCGGATACGGCCACGGTCGTGGTAAGCACGCGCATGGGGCAGGTGAGCTCCTGATGTGCAAACTTATCACCGCGCGGGCAGCTGTTGCCGGTTACGGAGCGCACCTCTACCACGGCGCCGTCTGCGCTGCGCTCGACCTCCACGGTCAGGAGGCACTCGGATGGGCAGGTGGTGCAGTTGAACTGCAGCGTTTCGATCGCGTTCGCGCTCATGACTCTACGCCTCTTCAACGGGATCGACGGACAGGACAATCTCGTTAACACCCAGGTCGAGCGCGCGCTGAATCACCTTTGCCGGTAGCGGGAAGCTTTCCATGACGCTCGGTTTAAACGGGCGAACCTTGCCTGCAAACAGTTCCTCGTTGCCTGCCAGAATGCGCACGCGGGCAGCATCGACCGGCCGACGTACGCGGAAGTTGAGCTTAGTGAGCCCGACGGCCGTGATGCGTCCCGGCAGTGCGTAGCCTGCGATGCCAGCGGGGGAGACCGTGAGCTGGCAGCCCGCGCCCGCCACTCCCGCCGCGGTGCCGACAGCCCCCAACGCCCACGCCGCCGCAGCCGCACCGGCACGTTCGGACTCGGTCGTCACGTTGTCGGCCAGGTCGTGCACGTGCAGCACGTTGCCGCAGGCAAATATGCCCGGCACGCCCGTCTGCAGGCTCTGGTCCACCACGGCGCCGCGCGTACGTGGGTCCAGCTCGACGCCCGCGGCAACCGAAAGCTCGTTCTCGGGAAACAGGCCCACCGAAAGCAGTAGCGTGTCGCATGGAACGATGCGCTCGGTTCCCGGAATGGGTGCAAGATGCTCGTCGACCTGGCTTACCTCGACAGCCTCCACACGATCGTGCCCGATCACACGCGTGACCGTGGTAGACAGATGCAGTGGAATGCCAAAGTCTTCCAGGCAGTTCTTAACATTGCGACGCAGGCCGTTGGCGTACGGCATGAGCTCGTACACACCCTCGACCGAAATCCCCTCGAGCGTGCAGCGGCGCGCCATGATCAGCCCGATGTCGCCCGAGCCCAAAATGACGGCGCGCGAGCCGGGTTTGAGGTTCTCGATATTGATGTATCGCTGCGCTAGGCCGGCCGTAAACACGCCGGCGGGTCGGCTGCCGGGGATCTTGATCTCGCTGCGCGTGCGCTCGCGGCAACCCATGGCAAGGACGACCGCGCGCCCGATGAGCTGCAGCATACCGGTGGGGCTCATGAGCGTGACGGTGTGGACCGCGGCGTCTTCCGCGGACTCGCCCGAATCAACCCCTATCACCATGCTGTCCAAGAACAGCGCAATGTTGGTCGCGCGCACCTGGTCGATAAAGCGCTGCGCGTACTCGGGACCGGTGAGTTCCTGCTTAAAGTGCGACAGTCCAAAGCCCGGATGAATGCACTGTCGCAGGATGCCACCCAGATGCTGCTCGCGCTCCACGATGGCCACGTGCGCGCCGGCCTTATGCGCGGAAAGCGCGGCCGCCATGCCGGCAGGTCCGCCGCCGATAACGACCACGTCGAAGGCCTGCGTTACTACCGACGCTACGGCTCCGGCCTCCGCGCGTTCGTCGCGCATATCAAGCGTCGCCATCCTAGCGCACCCCCTTCAGCGGTCCCTCAACCAACCAGGATCCGGCGTCCTCCAGTAATACCTCGCTGGGGTCGCAGCCCAGCTCGCGCGCTAGGATGGCCACCACGCGGCTCTGGCAGAAGCCACTCTGGCAGCGGCCCATGCCCGCGCGGCAGCGGCGTTTGACGCCCTCGACCGAAACCGCACCCGGACGGCGCCGAATCGCGGCCACGATCTCGGCCTCGGGCACCGTCTCGCAGCGGCAGACTATCTGCCCCCACGCGGGGTCAGACTCAATGAGCTCCTCCTTGCGCGCAAGCGGCGCACGGTCGAAGTCGTCCGGTGCGCGGCGAATCGGATCCCAATCGGCCCGTTCGCGCAAAGCAACGCCCGCCTCGCGCATCACGTGCTCCATACGCTCGGCAATGGCCGGCGCGCTCGCCACGCCTGGCGACTGAATGCCCGCCGCCTGAAACAGCCCCGGCAACACGGCCGACTGCCCAATAAAGAAGTCGTTGGTTCCCTGAATGACCGGACGCCCACCGGCAAATGCGCGCACCACGCGGCGCGTGTCCAGATCGGGAACCAGCTTGCGCGCTCCCGTTAGTAACGCGTTCACATCGCTCGCATAGGTCTGTGTGTCGCCCGGCTCACGCACGGCAGCGGTCGCGGTAATCACGGTGTTGCCATGCACGGTGCCCGTAACGATAACGCCCTTGGACACTGGCGTCGGAACGGGGTAGAGCGGCATGAGCGTGCGCGGCTCCTTGTCCAGTACCACGATGTTGCCCTGGCGCCAGACCATCTGGAACTCCTCGGCGCCCGCCATATGCGAGATGTCCGCGGCACCGTTGCCCGCGGCGTTGATCAGATAGCGGCAGCGCACATCGCCGGCGGGCGTTGCCAGCGTAAAGCGCGCAGCCCCGCCGTTAGCCTCGCCGCCAGCAACCTCAATCGCTTCCACCGGCGCGGAGCGCATAAACGTCACGCCGTTGGCCACGGCGTTCTCCAGCGCGGCGATGGCGACCTCAAACGGATCGACAAAGCCAGTCGAGGGGCACCACAGCGCGCACGTCGCCTTGGCACTCGCGCGTGGTTCCAGCTCGCGGATGCGCTCGGGGCCGATAATCGACAACTCGGGCACGCCGTTGGCGTGGCCATTGCTGCGCAGCCGCTCAAGTTGCGCACGGTCCTCGTCGCTAAACCCCAGCACCATCGAACCGGTGCGGCAAAATAAAAAGCCCAACTCCTGAGCCCAGGTACCATACAGCTCGCAGCCACGGGCATTGACCTGTGCCTTTACGGTGCCCGGTGCCGGATCGTAGCCAGCGTGCACCAGGCCACCGTTGGCCTTCGACGCGCCCAGGGCGACATCGTTGGCCGCCTCGACCACGCAAATGGACAGGTCAAACCGCGCGAGCTGCCGCGCGATGGCGCACCCCGTGATGCCCGCGCCCACAATTGCGATATCAAACGTTTCTGCCACGGTGCCTCCCAGAAGAGTTGACAGGCTGTCAATAAGACTATCCTACGGTTCGCACGCCCCTAGTGCGGCGGCAATGCGGCGAACAGCCCCCTCGCATCCGCAAACGGCAGGCGAGGGGAGACTCAGGATCATAGGTGACCTCGTCTGCCGTCCCGGGTGTCAGAGGTTTGTCTCGTTCTGTAACAGTAAGCAGAAGAACTGGGTTCCAGATGTTACAGATCGAGACGTTTGCCAGATGGACCCTCCGTTTATCTTGATTTGTAACAGTAAGAGGAGAAAATCGGTCCTATGTGTTACAGATTGAGATTTAAAGTCAGGGAGAGATTTTCTGTCTCGATCTGTAACATCTAGGGACCGTTTTGAGGTCTAGATGTTACAGATTTAGATGAACCTATCAGTCGGTTTCGAATGTCTAAATCTGTAACGGTAAGACCTGTTTTTACCGAGTTTTTGTTACAGATTGAGATATTGAGATTGGACGTTTTCCTTTGTCTTGATCTGTAACAGATAGAAGGGTTTATGACCCCTAGTTGTTACAGATTGAGATATTTAACGGAGGTCTCACCGTTCATCTCGATCTGTAACAGTAAGAGGGGTTTTGGGGCCTAAGATGTTACAGATTGAGATTTAAGTCGGGGAGGGGCCCCTGTGTCTCGATCTGTAACACCTAGACCCGAATTTGCCGAGTATCTGTTACAGATTGAGATGTTTGTGTCCGCGCCGGTCCCGCTTGCAGCCGTAGTCCCATATAAACAAACCCCGTGGTAAACTTGACCGGACTGTTAATATCCCGAAAGGTACCCGTAATGTCCAAGTACATCTCCGAGCTCATGTCGCCGCAGCTTATGGGCGTCGTCTATGCCTTCGTTGGCTTTATCATCGCCCTGTATGTGCTGTCGGTCGTCTATGTGTTCATCGACGCTCGCCGCCGCGGCGCCAGCGCCTACGTGGCATGGGGCATCATCGCCCTCATCCCGTTTGTGGGTCTCATCGCCTACCTGGTCCTGCGCCCGCACTCCTACGCGTCCGACCGCGAGGAGCAGGAGCTGGACATGGCCCTGCGCGAGCGCCAGCTTGCCCAGTACGGCACCTGCCCGCAGTGCGGCGCGCCCATCGAGAAGGATTTCGTCGTCTGCCCGGTGTGCGATACGCAGGTTCGCAACGTGTGCCCCAGCTGCCATCGCCCGCTCGATGCGCACTGGAAGGTCTGCCCCTACTGCCGAACTCGCATCCAGTAACGCATCCATCGCCGGGCCGGCCGCAAGCCACGGGCGCCTCACGCGCCACAAGCCACACGCGCAACCCGCCCCACACGATGAAGCATGCGTAGAAAATCGCCCGCCGTGCCATTAAGGTGCGGCGGGCGCTTGTATACCAAGGCAACCTGCCTATAATGATGCAAGTCAAAAACGCCGAGCGCATCGCACGCACTTGCATCAGGCATCCGAGAGGAGAAAACATACCCATGAAGGCACTCTACAATGACGGTTCGGTGGCCGAGCTCCCGCAGGACGAGGTCACGCACGTCATCCGCCACTCTGCCGCGCACATCATGGCGCAGGCCATCAAGCGCCTCTATCCCGAGGCCGACTTTGCCTACGGCCCCGCGACCGACAACGGCTTCTACTACGACGTCGACCTGCCCGAGGGCGTCAAGATCAGCGAGGACGACTTCCCCGCGATCGAGGCCGAGATGAAGAAGATTGTCAAAGAGAACCTAAAGTTCTCCGTGTACGAGAAGCCCCGCGCCGAGGCCATCGCCCTTATGGAGGAGCGCGGCGAGAAGTACAAGGTCGAGCACATCGGCGACCTGGACGACGACGCCCGTATCACCTTCTACCAGCAGGGCGACTACATCGACATGTGCGTCGGCCCCCACATCTGCTACACCAAGGCGCTCAAGGCCTTTAAGCTTACCGGCGTCTCGGGCGCTTACTGGAAGGGCGACAAGGACAACAAGATGCTCACCCGCATCAACGGCGTCGCCTTTGCCACCAAGGAAGAGCTCGACGAGCACATGCACATGCTGGAGGAGGCCAAGAAGCGCGACCACCGCAAGATCGGCCGCGAGATGGACCTCTTTATGATGCGCGACGAGGCCCCCGGCTTCCCGTTCTTCCTGCCCAACGGCATGATCCTTAAGAACACGCTGCTGGACTACTGGCGCGAGATCCACCACAAGGCCGGCTACGTGGAGATCTCCACGCCGCTCATCATGAACAAGCAGCTGTGGAAGACCTCGGGCCACTGGGACCACTACAAGGACAACATGTACTCCACCGTCATCGACGACGAAGAGTACTGCATTAAGCCCATGAACTGCCCGGGCGGCGTGCTGGTGTACGCCTCCAAGCCGCACTCCTACCGCGAGCTGCCCATTCGCGCCGGCGAGATTGGCCTGGTGCATCGCCACGAGCTGCGCGGCGCCCTGCACGGCCTGTTCCGCGTGCGCTGCTTTAACCAGGACGACGCCCACCTGTTTGTGCGTCCCGACCAGCTGACCGATGAGATCGTGGGCGTGGTCAACCTTATCGACTCCGTGTACCAGAAGTTTGGCTTTAAGTACCACGTTGAGCTTTCCACCCGCCCCGAGGACTCCATGGGTTCGGACGAGGATTGGGCTCGCGCCGAGGAGGGCCTGCGCACCGCTCTGGAGAAGCTGGGCATGGACTATGAGGTCAACGAGGGCGACGGCGCCTTCTACGGCCCCAAGATCGACTTCCACCTGGAGGACTCGCTTGGCCGTACCTGGCAGTGCGGTACCGTCCAGCTCGACTTCCAGATGCCGCTCAACTTTGACCTGGAGTACGTGGACGCCGACGGCACCAAGAAGCGCCCCATCATGCTGCATCGCGTGTGCTTTGGCTCCATCGAGCGCTTCATCGGTATTCTGATTGAGCACTTTGCGGGCAAGTTCCCCACTTGGCTGGCTCCCGTGCAGGTCAAGGCACTTCCCGTCTCTGAGAAGAGCCGCGACTACGCCCACCAGGTGTGCGCCAAGCTGGAGGAGGCCGGCATTCGCGTGGTCTGCGACGACCGCGACGAGAAGATCGGCTACAAGATCCGCGAGGCCCGCAGCATCGACCGCGTGCCCTACATGCT
>CAJMMA010000077.1 GCA_905214435.1 uncultured bacterium | reverse complement strand
GGTGATCTCCGCCTTGAGAGGGCGGCGTCCTAAACCGCTAGACGAACGGGCCATAAGCCTCAGCAGAAAAGAAGTGGTAGCCCGTACCAGATTCGAACTGGTGATCTCCGCCTTGAGAGGGCGGCGTCCTAAACCGCTAGACGAACGGGCCACATGACATCTGCACTGCCGTGCTGCGAGGAAATATATTACGGGACAAAAAACATCAGCGCAAGAAGAAATTCCAAATTGCCGAAAAAATTGTCGACAGGTTATGGAACGCGCAGGTCAACTAATTAGCTAATTCAAGTTGAGATGAACCAAAAGGGTTTCGCGATCGTTGGGGATGTTGTCCTCGATAACGGCTTCGAGGGCGGCGTTGAGTAGCTGGCCTAGCTCGGGCCCCGGCTTCACACCGGCACGAATCAAGTCGCCGCCGTTGATAGCAAGCATCTTAAGCGAATAGGGCTCCCCCGCCTCCAACAAATCATGGGCGAGTGAGCGCATCTCTTCGATCGTCTCGACGTAATAGAAGCACGACGGCGCCTTGCCCAGCGTGTCGGCACGCTTAAGGTCCATAAGCTCGTCCATCAGGCGCGGCGTATCGACGCCCTCGCCCGAAAGCAAGCGCATCATATTGAGCAAGCAGGAGCGCTCGGGGCGCAGCGGCTTGTCGTGGTACTTAATGAGCAGGCACACGTCGCGGACCAAGTCGTGCGAAAGCGCCAAGCGATCCATGATGGCGCGCGCCTTCTTGGCCCCGAGCTCGGGGTGACCGTAAAAGTGGCCGCTGCCCGCATGGTCGACCGTAAAGCAATCGGGCTTGGAAACGTCGTGCAAAAACGCCGCCCACATTAGGCTCATTGAGGGTGTAAAGCCGTCGCACAGCGCCAACTCCCCCGCCACCGTCAGCACACGGGCGATATGCTCGTAAACGTTAAACGCATGATAGACGCTGCGCTGATCAAACCCGCGACCCGCTGCCAACTCGGGCACGGCGGCGCAGATGAGCTCGGGGTAGCGCAGCATGGCGTCTCCCCCGTGGCCGGTCGAAAGGATACCCTCGAGCTCAATGCCCACGCGCTCGCGCGCCACAGCATCGAGCAGCGGCGCGCACTCGGCAAGCGCCTGTTCAGTCTTAGGCTCGATCATAAAATCCAGACGGCAGGCAAAACGCACCGCGCGCAACATGCGCAGGGCATCCTCGTTAAAACGACGCTTGGGATCTCCAACGGCGCGGATGAGCTTGCGGTCTAGGTCGCCCTGACCATCGTAGCGGTCGACAAGACCACGCTCGGGATGCCAGGCCATAGCGTTAACGGTAAAGTCACGACGCGCCAGATCGTCCTCAAGCGACGCCGCACGCTCCACACTCTGGGGATGGCGGCCGTCGGTGTAAAAGCCGTCTAGGCGGTAGGTGGTGACCTCAATGCGCTCATCATCGCAAATAGCCGTGATGCCGCCAAATTTTATGCCCGACTCAACCACGGCAATATCAGCCGCTTCGAGCGCCTCTTTGGACTCCTGCCACAGGCCGCTGCAGCACATGTCAACATCGTGGCTGGGGCGTCCCATCAGGGCATCACGTACCCAACCGCCCACGTACCAAGCCTCAAGACCTGCTGCCTCAAGCGCACGCAGGACACGGATAGAGGCATCGGTCGGCTGCGTACCGTTGAGCGAAACATTGCACATGCCTATGGCCTCCTGCGACTATCAAATTGGCTATCGATTGCGTCTGCAAGAAGTCTAGCAAGAAACAGCCTCCACTGCACACGCAAGTCCGATAAACAAAAACGCATCCGTCCTGGTCTAAGACGGATGCGAAATAATTGAACTATTCAGGCAAGGTGCCGGAACTAGCAAACCTGACGGATTGCAATACCCTTCTGATACTCATCGACCTTGGCAAAATCGCCCAGACCCGGGCACTCGACCACGTTGGCGCCGGTGGCCATCGAGAGGCGCAGGGCATCCTCGACGCGCTCGGGGGCGTCGTGCCACACGGACAGGAAGGCGGCCAGCGAGGAGTCGCCCGCGCAGACGGTCGACAGCAGCTTGACGTCGAAGGTGCGGTTGGCAAACCAGATGTGCTCGCCGTTGGAGAAGTACGCGCCGTCGCCGCCGAGCGTCAGCAGTACATTCTTAGCGCCCTTGGCGTGCAGCTCGGCCATGGCGCCCTTGACGGACTCGTCGTCGCCACCGCTCACCTTAATGCCAAAGATGTCGAGCAGCTCGTCGTCGTTAGGCTTAATGAGCAACGGCTCCATAGCAATGAGGTCGGCCAGCTGATGGCTCGAGATATCGAGCACGAACTCGGCGCCCTTCGCCTTCACGCGACGCAGGACCTCTGCCAGGAAGCTCTCGGAGGTGTTGGGGGGCAGCGAGCCGCTGATAACCAGGCAGGTCATGTCATCGAGCGAATCGATAAGCTCAAACATCTCCTGCTCGTTGGCTTCGTTGATGGCGGCACCGGCGTTGACCATGTTGTACTCGGTGTCGGGACCGGCGTTGAGGAACACGTTAACACGCGTGATGCCGTCAGTCCACACGGGCTTGACGGGCACGCCCAGGGCCTCGGCGCCCTTAACGATATACTCACCCGAGAAGCCGGCGAAGAAGCCCAGGATCGTGGTGTCGACGCCGTAGTGGTCGAGCGTAAACGAAACGTTGAGACCCTTGCCGTTGGGGGTGTAGACAGCGTTACGGGTGCGGGTAACGGTGTTGGCGGACAAGCCATCGCAGGAGATGTTGTAGTCAATAGCGGGATTTGCAGTAAGCGTGTAAATCATGAATGTTCCTTTCACGAAGCAACGTGTTAATGAAAGTATATTCCACGCTTCGGCAAAAGGCTACAACAACTCGGTGAACGGTGTGGAAGCGATGAAGTACGGCAGGACGCCTCTCCACCATGGCGGAACAAAAAAGGCGCCCCGGCCGAAACCGGAGCGCCGCATGCGCACGAATATGTCGCGTTTCGCTTACTTGCGATCGAGCTTGCGGACAGCAACGCGCTTGCTGTACTCGTCGACGTGACCAAAGTCGCCGATGCCGACGGACTCAGCAACGTTGGCGCCGGTGGCCATAGCGAGCTTCATGGCCTCCTCGACGTTGTCGCGATCCCTGTACCACTTGTGCAGGAACGCAGCGAGGGTGCAGTCGCCGGCGCAGACGGAAGAGACAAGCTTGATGTTGAACTCACGCTTGGCATACCAGATGTCCTCGCCGTTGGAGAAGTAAGCGTCACCGCGGCTACCACGGGTGAGCAGCACGTTCTGGACGCCGGCCTCGTGAGCCAGCTTCATGGCAACGCGGACCTCGTCGTCGGTGTCGACCGGCACGCCGAAGATAGCCTTCATCTCGTGATGGTTCGGCTTAATGAGCAGCGGCTTCTTGTGAGCGAGCTCCTTGAGCTTGTCGGAGGACAGGTCCAGGACGACGTCGGCGCCACGGGCCTGAGCGTGCTCCATGACCTGAGCCAGGAAGTCGGGCGTAGCTTTGGGAGGCACGGAGCCGGAGACGATCAGGCACTCAAGGTCGCCCGCGGTGTCCAGGATGTTGTAGAGCTCCTCCTGATGCTGCGGCGTGATCGGAGCACCGGGGTTCAGGATGCCGTACTCGTGCTGGCCATCGTTGACGTAGGTGTTGATGCGCGTGATACCGTCGGTCCAGACCGGGCGGCAGAGGCAACCCAGGTTCATGACCTCCTCGACGATGAACTTGCCCGTGAAGCCGGCGAAGAAACCGAGCGCGACGGTGTCGACGCCCATCTTCTTAAAGGCGAAGGACACGTCGAGGCCCTTGCCGTTAGCCGTGTAGCTGGCCGAGCCGGTGCGGACGTTCTCGTCGGGCTCGAGCGGAGAGCTCGAAACCGTCATGTCGACAGCCGGGTTAGCGGTTAGCGTGTAGAACATTTACAGTACCCCCTGTATATGTGAGGGCCGCGTGGCCGGCCCATTCCAACCACGCGGTTACCTCTGATACCAAATTAGCGAGCTGCGGACTCGAGCAGTGCCTTGACCTCGGCAGCGGTGTTGCAGGCGAGCGCCTTCTCGGCGAGCTCGTCGCACTCGGCCTTGGTCCACTGGCTGATGGTCTTGCGGGCGCGCAGGATGGACGGAGCGCTCATCGAGAACTCCTCCAGGCCCCAGCTGATCAGCAGCGGCTCGAGCAACGGATCGGCAGCGGCCTCGCCGCACATACCGACCATGATGCCGGCCTTCACGCCGCTCTCGATGATGTTCTTGAGCGAGCGGAGCACGGCGGGATAGTAAACCTGGTACAGGTTGGAGATGGTGTCGTTGCCACGGTCGGCGCACATGGTGTAGCCGATCAGGTCGTTGGTGCCGATGGAGAAGAAGTCGGCGACCTCGGCCAGGCGGTCAGCGAGCAGCGAGGCTGCAGGCGTCTCGACCATGATGCCGACCTCGATGTTCTCGTTGAACTTGCGACCCTCTTCGGTCAGCTCGGTCTTGCACTGCTCGACGAGCTCCTTGACAGCCAAGACTTCCTCGACGCAGGTGACGAGCGGGATCATGATCTTGACGTCACCAAAGGCGCTGGCGCGCAACAGGGCGCGGAGCTGGACCTTGTACTGATCGGGGTTGGCCAGGCAGTAACGCACGGCACGGAAGCCCATGAAGGGGTTCTCTTCCTTGACCATGTGAAGGTACGGAATCTCCTTGTCGCCACCCACATCGAGCGTGCGGATGATGACCGGAGCGCCCTTGAGCGCGCTGGCGACCTTACGGTAGGCGTTGAACTGCTCCTCCTCGGAAGGAAGCTCAGCAGAGTCCATGAACAGGAACTCGGAACGGAACAGGCCAATAGCCTCGGCATCGTGATCGAGCGCGTTGGGCACGTCATCGGGGTTGCCGATGTTGCAGGCAATGATCTTCTTGATACCGTCGGCAGTCACGGACGGCTTGCCGCGGAAGGCCTCGAGAGCCGCCTTCTCGGCAGCGAAAGCCTCGGCCTTGGCAGTGTAGGCGGCGAGCGTCTCCTCATCGGGATCGGCCTCGACGATACCCTTGCCACCGTCAACGACAACGGTCATGCCGTTGCGCAGTGCGGTGCAGCTGTTGGAAACCGAAAGGACAGCCGGGATCTCGAGGGCGCGCGCAATGATTGCGGAGTGCGACGTGCGGCCACCAGTCTCGGTGACGATACCGGCAACGTGGGCCTTATCGATCGTGGCGGTCATGGACGGCGTGAGGTCGTGCACGACAACGACGGTGTTCTCGGGCAGGACGGAAAGGTCGACGACCTCCTTGCCCAGCAGCTCGGCCAGAATACCGGTGCGGATGTCGGCGATGTCGGCCGCGCGCAGACGGAACATCTCATCGTCCATGGACAGGAACATGTTCTCGAACATGGTCGAGGTGTCCATGAGCGCCTGCTCGGCGCAGGTGCCGCCGTCAATGGCGGCGTTGATGGCGTCGGTCATGCCCGGATCCTGAGCCAGGACAATGTGTCCGCTCATGATCTCGGCCTCGGCCTCGCCCACCGTCTCCTTCATGTGGTCGGCCTGAGCCTGGGTCTTCTCGCAGAAGACCGAAAGAGCGGTCTGATAGCGCTCCTTCTCTGCTGCCGAATCAGCAACCTCGTGCGGCTCAAACGTCAAGTCGGGATCGACGGCGACCATGACGGTGCCGATACCGATGCCCTCGGAAGCGTTGACTCCCTGATACATTCCCATTCCTCTCTCCGTGTCATGTGATAAAGCGTTTTGCCATATCCATGACAAAAGAGCGCAGCTACCTTAAGACAGGTCACTGCGCCCCCAAATATGAACTTAGTTGTTCAACATGCGACCCGTTTGAGTTCTACTCGCCAAGACCGCTCTTGATGAGCTCGATGGCAGCAGCCAGAGCCTCGGCCTCGTCGGCGCCGTCGCACTTGACCTCGACCTCGGTGCCGCAGGGGATACCAGCAGCCATGAGGGCCATCGGGGACTTGCCGTTGACCTCCTTCTCGGGGGTGACGACCGTCACGTCACAGGCGTACTTGCCCATGGTGGAGGCGAACAGACCAGCCGGACGCATGTGCAGACCCTGAGGATTAACGAGGGTAGCCTTCTCAGAAACCATAGTTGACTCCTTTTTTGTGTTTAACCCCTGTCATGCATGTGGCAGGAGTCAGATTCACGACGTTGTTTATATTAACTCACATCAAACGGTTTTTCATTGTGTTTCGCACGAATTGTTGGACAGATGTCGTTGTCGTCCGCTCGCCTGCCGGGCGGGGCGGTTAAGTTTGCTGCTCTACAGTCCTGCGCAAGACGGAAAGCACATTAAGTG
>CAJMMA010000076.1 GCA_905214435.1 uncultured bacterium | reverse complement strand
CCCAAGCCGCGCGACCCCTACATCCGTGCCGAGAACGAGGATGACGACGGCTACGATCCCTACAGCGACCGCCGCCCCGAGCGCGAGCCGCTGTTCGAAGCCGACCCCTGGCGCTAAGCAGCTAATTTGGGACGGGGCTTTTTTAGCTACTTTGTTTTCGGCTAGAGGCGTTCATGCCTGCCCCCTCGGCCGCTCGATATCCTCCGGGAGGGGCCACTAATAGAAAACTTGCTTATCCATTAATCAAGATACGCATAATCTTGCTCTCCTGCTAATCAAGAATCGTTATAATCTTGATTAGCAGGAGAGCAAGATTGGAGAATTATGGCATTCAACGACTTGGTGGCTCAAAAAATAAAGGACTTTGAGCAACAGGGGATTCCGCAGGTCTTTGAGCGCGACCTTGATCTGGGCAACCCGCAGGAGCCAAAGCGCGACAACATCGTATATGTGATTGTGGGCGCCCGTCGTTGTGGAAAGACGTATCGCCTGTATCAGGAGATACGGCGGCTTCAGGGCCAAGGCGTCGAGCTTGACCGGATGCTATATTTCAATTTTGAGGATGAGCGCTTGCGTCCGTATGAGCCATCGCTACTAGCGGACGTGCTCGATACATTCTATGCACTATATCCTGCTGCTCGAGGCGAGGGCGCCTACCTTTTCTTTGACGAGATCCAGGAAATACCCGAATGGGGTGCGTTTCTGCGACGCGTGGTCGATACGGAGAAGGCGACCGTTTACGTGACGGGATCTTCTTCTAAGATGCTGTCCTCAGAACTTAAGAGCGAGTTCAGGGGCCGTTCTCTTGTGCGAGAGCTTTTTCCGTTGAGTTTTTCGGAATACGTCCGATATAAGACGGGGGGCGTTCCTGAGTCGAACGCGCCCTTCTCCTCAAGCGCTGCAGCGTTGCTCCGACACCATCTGGTCGGATATCTCGAGCGAGGGGGATTCATCGCGACACTTGAGCAGACGCCCGCAGACGCGATTCAGCTGCTACAGGAATATGCGTCGCGAACGGTCGCCATGGACGTCGTTGAACGTTACGACGTCAAGAACCCCCGTTTGGCCTCGCTGTTTCTGGCGCGGTGCATGGCATCTTCGGGACGAGAGCTGTCAGTGAACAAAGTGTACAACGAGTTCAAGAGCAGACAGATATCCGTCAGTCGAAATACGCTCAGCGACTTACTTGAGTATTACGAGGACGCCTACCTGCTGTTTTCGGTGCCGGAGTTCACGCGTTCGCTTGCAAATAATACGCGGTCTGCGTCTAAGGTCTACGCCGTCGATCCTGCGATGTTCGGAGCGTTCTCCCCCGCATCGGCATTGGATCATGGTCAGAGGCTCGAGACCGCGGTGTTCAATGCGCTCAGAAGAAGGACCCCCGCCGTGCGGCCCGGTTCGGTTTGCCGCCTGCTGATTAAAGATAAGAATAAAAGCCATGAGGTGGACTTTGTGGCTGGGGATGCACTGCTCATGCAGGCTTACGGCCTGATTCAGGTAAGTGTGGATATGACAAGCGAGAAAACGCGCGAGCGCGAAATTGCCGCGCTCGATGCCGCGATGGCCCAGTTTGATCTTGGCGAGTCGGTAATCGTTACCATGGATGAGCAGGCCGATATTCCATGCAAACACGGCGTGGTACATGCTGTGCCCGCATGGAAGTGGCTCCTTTCCTAATCGTCTATGGATTTGCGAGGCCAGGACTCAGGTGTCATGGTCCGCTAGTCCTGGGCCTTGATGCTCGGCAGGAGAATCTGGGCGAGGTAGTCGGTCTCGAGTTTGGTCGCGGCGTCTGCCTTGCCGTCTTTGCCGACCAGTACGTTCTTGATCTGGCTATAGGTGTAGCGGTTACCGGTCGTGAACTCGACAAGCTCAATGGCCGTGTCCATGGGGTAGGTTGACACGGGATTCTGCGTCCGTCCGTTGATGGTCTGGGGCACCACGTACGGATAGACGGGGCCGCTGGCGTAGACGGTATAACCGTTGCCTAGATTGGCCGCACCCAAAACCGTATCGCCCTCATCGGGCGTAAAGCTCTCGCCCTCGCGCACCGCGACGAGCGTCACAATCGGCGTATCGCTGTCGCCGGCAAGATAGATGCATAGCGTGCTGCCATTTTGCCAAGTCTCGACCTTGCCGTACCATTCGACGGGGATATCGAGCTGGTAGAGGTCGGTTGCCTTGTGACGGGCGTCGGCATCACGGGCCGCCTGTGCCTTTTGCGCGCTCACGGCATTGACGGCGGCGTCGCGCCGCGCGGTTGCCGCCTGCTGGAGCACCTTGGCGGTGGCGGCGGAGCTCGCGCCTCCCTCCTCGGCATATTTGGCGGCGGCATCGATCTGGTCGTCGGTTACCGTGTCGGCCGAAGGCACCTTAAGCTTAAAGGCGGCCTGGCTGCTTAGGTCTTGTCCGTCGCTCTTGATCGTGACCTGCGCCTTGGTGGTCGGCACGGTATAGACGGTGCCGTCGGACGCGATGGGGGAGGCGGCAATGGAGAGCGTGTAGTTACCGGGTAGCAGTTTGATGCCACGGCCGTGCTCGTCAACATAGAGTGTTTCGCTCACAGAGGAGCCGTCAGAATCCTGGCCGCTCACCTGTACGGGAATCTTGGAGCCGGTGGAACAGTCGAGCCCCGCGGCATGTACACCAATCTGCACCGACATCATCGTGTGGGCATTGGCGGCGGCGATGGCAGCCTGCTCTTGCCGGTATCCGTTCCAGGCTGCGTAGCCTGCGCCGCCGGCGACGAGCGCAACGACCACAGCGCCGGCGACCATCAGATTGCGGCGCTTGGGCGACATCTTGCGGTGACGGGCCTCGGCCTCATGTGCCGAGGGAACGGACGGCAGGGGAATATCGCCCATGGCGATGGTCTCGTCCACGGCAGGCGCGGAGCCCAGGCCAGGGAGCTCGCGGGTGAGCGAGTCGTCGGCAGGCAAGCTGCCAAGCAGGACGGTCTCTTCTCCCGAGTCGGATTCCGGCTGGTCATCGTCCTTGCTATCGTCCTCTTCGGCTTCGGCCTCGTCAGGAGCGTCTTTGGCGTCGCTGTCTTCGTGCGCCTCGTCCTGCGTGTCGACGGCCGAATCGCTAAACGAGAGCTCGTCTAGCGCAATCCGGTCAAGGCTCTCCAGGGCCTCGGCACATGCTTCCGCATCCTGGGCCGCATCCTCGCGGCCACACATCTCATCGCTCATATATCCCCCAATGCAATATCGGCTCAACACTGTACCCAAAAATGGAGCCATATAAAGCGAATGCGAAATATAAGATCCGATTTAACCCGAGCACATCGTTCAGCCGCATCCTCGCGGCAGCAAAAAGCCCCCGGAACGCGAACGAATCACATTCCGGGGGGCTCTGCAATGCGTTGAGTTGCGCGGAGCCGGCTACGCCGCTTCGTGCTCAAACGATGTTTGCGTCAGGCACGTTACTCGGCGTGCGCGTAATCAACCTTGGCGCGGCGAGCGGTAGCCTTCTCCCAATCGCTGGTGCCCTCAAAGACATCCTGCTTGTAGGGATTGCGGCCGAGCTTCTTGGCGCGGTAGGCGATGTAGATGATTGCGGCGACGTTGGCGATCAGTGCAGCGATCGAGACCGCGGTAGCGGCGCCGGGGTCGAGCGTGGAGTGGGTCACAAAGATGGACTCCTCCTGGAAGTACGGGAATACCTGGGCAAACATGCACCAAATAGCCAGCGTAAAGGCGCGGTTCTGGATCCAGCCGCCCTTGTTCCAGATAAAGGCGGCGACGGTGGGCGCCAGCAGCAGCGCAAAGCCGCAGAACCAGGAGTGGGTGGGCAGGCAGTTGTAGGTGTAGCAGAAGTTCCAGATGTCGTAGGCGATGATGTAGACCCAGGTCATGTCGGGCCACAGCATGTCGGTCTGATCCTCGGAGGCGTAGACGCTCCACCAACCGGTCATGCAGAAGATGTTGATGATACCGGCGATGCCGTTGAACACGTTGTTCCAGCCAGCCAGCTGCGTGGCGCCCTCGGAGGTGACCCAGGTGGACTCGCCCAGGACAAAGAAGTGATAGGCGCTCTCAAAGTCGGATACGACGGCGATCATGATGTTGATGGCAACGATCACAAACGGCCACGCGCGGAACCAATGCGCCTTGCCGATCTTGCCCCACTGGTACTTAATGGCAATGAAGCCCCAGCAACCGGCCAGCGCCGCGTATACCTTGGCGTAGTGGAACCAGCTGTTCTGGTACACATGGGTGGGGTTGGTGAGCGCCCACTCGGCACCCTGTGAGACGCCGATGGCGATAGCGACGCAGTAGATGGTCATGGCCAGCGGAGCCACGCCAAAGATGATGGCCGCGCCCAGCTTGGTGCGGCGGCCGACCTCGTTGAGCACGATCAGGCCAATAAAGACCATGGCCCAGCCGGCCCAGTGGATAAGGGTATTGCTACCCCAAACATCGAACAGCATGCTGCTCTCCTTTCACAAGCCCGCGGCCCCTCTTCTGATCGCGGGCAGTTTGGCCAAATGTCGTCAGTTCTGGGGCTTGCGCTCCTGATACTTGGCGGTATAGCCCTCGATATGGAGCATCGAGGCGATGATTTCCTTGACTGTCTCGTCGGGCACATCGGGGTGCGTGCGGATATACATCAGCAGCCCCATGATGAGGGTGTAGAACGTCTCGTAGACATGGTCGATGCGTAGCTCGTGATGGGCGACAAAATCCACCACGGTGGTATCGCAGATATACTGCGCCACGCGCTGGACCACGTTGTGCAAAAAGCCGCCGTAGAGCGCGCCGCTGCTCGAGGTGAGCGTGCTCGGCAACTCGTGGCCGCTGGCGACCAGGCGCTTAAAGAGCGGAGCAACGGTGTCGAGTGCGCCTTCGATGTCGCCAACCGTGCGGCTGGCGTTCCACTGCTCGAGCTCGGCGATAAAGCCGTCGATTGCCTCGTCCATAACGGCGGTGACGGCGGCATCCATATCGGCAAAGTAGTGGTAGAACAGCGAACGCGTGCAGCCAGCCCGCTTGGTCACGGCCGATACCGAAAGATGGGACACACCAAGCTCGGCGCTCACGGCGCGCACAGCGGCGAGGATCTCGCGACGGCGCTCGTCGCCCGTCAGGCGTTTTGCCGCGCTATCGGATGCGGGGACGGCATCGACCACAGAGATATCTGCTGCGTTGTTGCCCATGTTTTGCCGCCTTTCATCCTCTTTTGCCTGACCGTTCGCCTAACAGTCTTGAATATTGTTGACGGTTCGTCAATACTATTTTTGACACAATGTCAACAATGGCGGGTGAAAGGCATGGGGGCATGCCCGGCCTGCAAAAAAAGAGGGGCGCTGCGGTCTCGCCGGGCTGTGGCAAGAGAAGGGACGACTATGATTCTCAACGGACCGGGGATTAGCTATACCGAGCCCGATATCGGCGCGGAGTTCGTGCCGCCGATACCGGAGCATCCGCGCGAGGCCATCGTCAAACTGTGTGAGCACTGCACCAACCGCCTGCTGCACCGCGACGAGCTGCTGGGCTACGAGTACTGGTCGTTTGCCGAGGCCGCAACCGACGAGCAGGCCGAAGTGCTCTGCAAGATGAAGATGCGCCGTCCCTATACGCTGCCCGAGATGGTCAAGCTCACCGGCATGCCCGAAGCCGATATCGAGAAGATGCTCGACGACATGAGCTACACGGGTCTGCTCGAGTACAACTGGGAAAACCCCGAGCGCGCCAAGCAGTGGGTGCTGCCCATGCTGGTGCCGGGTTCTGCCGAGTTCCTCAACATGCGCATGGGTCAGCTCGAGGAGCATCCGGTCTATGCCAAGTTCTTTGAGCAGGCGTCCAAGGGACCGCTGTCCAAGGCCACGCCGATGGTGCCGCCCGGCGGTGCCGGCATCGGCATGCATGTCATTCCGGTCGAGAAGGCCATCGATGCCGCGAGCACCTCGGTGCCGATCGAGCATATCGAGCATTGGCTCGACAAATACGATGGCAAATATGCCGCTAGCACCTGCAGCTGCCGCGCGAGCCGTCGTGTGATGGGCGAGGGCTGCGCCGACGACCCCGCCGACTGGTGCATTGCCGTGGGCGATATGGCCGACTACGTGGTCGAGACCGACCGCGGTCATTACGTGACCCGCGAGGAGGTCTACGACATCCTGCGCCAGGCCGAGGACAACGGCTTTGTGCACCAGATCACCAACATCGACGGCGAGAACAAGATCTTCGCCATCTGCAACTGCAACGTCAACGTGTGCTACGCCCTGCGCACCTCGCAGCTGTTCAACACACCCAACCTGTCGCGCTCGGCCTA
>CAJMMA010000075.1 GCA_905214435.1 uncultured bacterium | reverse complement strand
CGGCTAAAGGCCCAGCGCACAATCTTGCTCTTGGCGAACTCGGACTTAAAGATGGGGCGCACACGGCGGCCGCCAAAGAACAGTGCCGTCTCCACGGCCAGCAACTCGGCCATCGAGGTGTGGTTGCAGATGACCACGCTGCCGCGGCCTTCCTGGCGCTCAAACAGCAGGTCGACGTCTTCGACCTTCCAGCGCCACATGAGCTTGGAGAAGACCCACAGAATAGCCATGACCACCACGACGACGGCGCGTATGAGCGCCGGGAATTCGGCGTAGGGGGCGTTGTAATAATCCTCGGGCGTCTGCTTAAACAGGCGCATGGGCTACCTCCTTTGGTTGATGAGGCCCTCGATGATCGAGACGACCTCGTCGATGGTGTGGGCGGTGGAGTCGACGTGCACGGCGTCCTCGGCGGGCACGAGCGGTGCGACCTCGCGGCTGCTGTCGAGTTTGTCGCGCTGCTTGAGGGCGTCGAGGGTTTCGTCGACCTCGGTCTCGAGCTGCTCGGTGGTGAGCGGCTGGGCGTCGTTCTGGTGGCGCTGCAGCACGCGGCGGCGGGCGCGCTCGCGCGGGTCAGCGGTCAGGAAGACCTTGACTTGCGCGTTGGGGAACACGACGGTTCCGATGTCGCGACCCTCGGCCACGATATCGCGGTCCTCTGCGGCGCGGCGCTGATGGATGAGCATGGCCGCGCGCACGCCCGGGTAGGCCGAGACCTTGGACACGTTGGCGTCGACCTGCGGGGTGCGAATGGCAGCCGAGGCGTCCTTGCCGTCAATGGTCAGGCGCGTGTCTTCGCCAGTTCCGTTGGTAAAGCGGATTTCGATCTGCTCGGCGAGGGCGTCGATGGCCGCCTCGTCGTCCAGGTCGATGCCGCGGTCGAGCGCGGCGAACGTGACGGCGCGATACATGGCTCCCGTATCGAGCTTGTTAAAGCCCAGCTGGCGGGCGATCTCCTTGGCGATGGTGGACTTGCCGGAACCGGCGGGGCCATCGATGGCGACGATCATGCAATGCTTCCTTTCGGTGGTTGACGTGCTGGTATGGTTCGCGGGCGTTGGGGCGCGGCGGGTTGCCTAGCCTGTGTAGCGCTCGCGGTAGGTGTTGCGCTTGGGTGCGGAGCCGTGGCTGCCGTGGTGACGCGTGCGGCTGGCGGTGTTGGTCGCGGGCGCGGCGGCGCGCTTGGAGCTGGCCTGCTTGGGCGGGATGCCGCCGGCCTTGAGGATCTGCACCTCGCGGTCGGTGAGCTCGCGCCACGAGCCCTTGGCCACGCCCTCGAGCTCAAGGCCGGCAAAGTTGCAGCGGTGCAGGCGGATCACAGGATGGTGAATCTTGCCCAGCATGCGCTTGACCTGGTTTTTACGACCCTCGCGGATTATGACCTCCACGGCGGTGGTGCCGGGTTTGACGCCCTGGGGAGCTACGGCCTCGGCCTCGCGCGCGTTGATGACGCGGCAGATCGCCGGCTGGCACAGGCCGTCGTCGAGCTCGATGCCGCTGCGGAGTGGTTCCAAGTCGCGGTCGGACAGCCGTCCGTCCACGAGCGCCTGGTAGGTCTTGTAGACGTGCTTGCTGGGGTGCAGCAGATCCTGCGACATGTCGCCGTCGGTGGTAAAGAGCAAAAGGCCCGTGGTGTCGCGGTCCAGGCGGCCCACTGGAAACAGGCCCGGAAAGCGGTCGCGCGGGACCAGGTCGGCCACGCAAGGGCGCTCCTGCGGGTCGCTCATGGTGGTGAGGTAGCCGGTCGGCTTGTAGAGCATCAAGTACACGGCGCCCTGGTTGAGCTTGACGGGCATGCCGTCGACCTCGATGTGATCGTGGTCGACATCGACCTTGGTGCCCAGCTCGGTCGCGACCTCGCCGTTGACGGTCACGCGGCCGGCGGTCATTAGGTCCTCCGAGCCACGGCGGCTCGCCACGCCCGCGCGCGCCAAAAAGCGCTGCAGGCGCATGGTGTGCGGATAGACGGGCTGGGCGTCGGTGGCGGGCGCTGTGCTGTCCGTGGCGCGCGTCTCCCCTACTTCGTTAGTCCTCGTCATGCAAATCCTCCGAGGTCTCGTCGACGACCAGGGTTTCCAAGTCCTTGACTGCCTCAACATCTTCAACATCGGTATCGAGCAGTTCGCGCTCATCGTCCAGGTCATCGGCCTGCTCCTCGAGCGTGGACTGAATGCTGCGGCCGCTCAGGCGCTCGCGGATAAACTGACGCGATTGCTCGTCGGGGGCAAACTGCTCCAGGTCGGGCAGGTCGCGGGTGGAGCGCAGACCGAACTTTTCCAAGAAGGCGTTGGTCGTGCCGTAGATGATGGCTTGACCTCGCTGGGGGTCGCGGCCGAGCTCGCGCACTAGACCTTTGTCGACGAGCGACGCGATGACGCCGTCGGAATTGACGCCGCGGATGCCCTTGACCACCTCGCGCGTCACAGGCTGGTGGTATGCGATGACGGCCAGGGTTTCGAGCGCCGCCTGGGACAGCTTTTGCGTGTCCCAGCTCAACACATAGGCCTCGACCACGTCGTGGTAAGCGGGGTGCGTGAACAGGCGCCAGCCGCCGGCGACCTCGCGCAGCTGAAAGCCACGGTTGGCCTCCTCGTACTCAACCTTGAGCTCGGCGAGCAGCAACGCGCACTCGCCGGGGGCGATATCCAGTGCGCCGGCCAGCGCGGGCGCACTCACCGGGTCGCTCGACACCAGCAGCAGCGCCTCGAGGGCGCCTTTGAGGCTGTTTGCCTCCAGCGTGGAAAGGGTTGACATGGTTGCGGCTCCTATTCGGTGAGCTCGGGGCCCTCGCCGGGCACGTAGGCCTCGGCGCCCTCGACGCGGTTGATGCAGATGGTTCCAAAGATCTCGTCCTGGCTCAGCGTGAGCGAGCCGCGTTTGGCAAGCTCGAGCATAGCCAGGAAGGTGACGACGAGCTGCTCGGTGGTGGCGTCGCCGTCCAGCAGCTCGCGGAAGGTGCAGGTTTGGTGCGCCATGGTAAAGCGGTCGACCGAGGCCACCGTCAGGTCGAGCGGCACGCGATGCGGCGCCACGTGCTCGGCCTCCAGCAGGAAGGTCTGGCGCTTGCCGTCCAGGTCTGCGCAGATAACGGCCAGGCCGCGCAGGGTGATGCCGGCCAAGTAGTCGGGCATAAGGCCCAAGAACTCGGGGTCGGGGCCGGCCACGCGCGGATGCATGCGGCTCTCGGCCTGCATGCGCGCGCCAAGGGCCGCCGCCGCGCCTTTAAACTGCTTGTAGGCGATCAAGCGCTGGATCAGGACCTCGCGCAGGGCATCGCCGTCGAGCGTGCTGAGTTCCTCGAGGTCTTCGTCGTCCTCGTCATCTTCGTCGGTGTTGCGCGGGGCCTCTTGGGGGACCAGCGAGGCGGCCTTAATGTCCAGAAGGGTTGCCGCGACAAGCAAAAAGTCGCTCGCCACGTCCAGGTCTAGTGCCTCGATGCGCTCGACCTCGGCAAGGTATTGCTCGGCCACCTCGCTAATGGAGATAGCGCCGATATCTACTTTTTGGCGAGTTACCAGCTGCAGCAGCAGGTCGAACGGTCCGCTGTAGACCTGCGTCGACACGCGATACGACATCTTCGACCTCCTTTGACGGCGCCTTCGCGGCGCGGTTTGGGTGCATGTTGCGACCGTTTTGCACGGTCGACCTGTAAGTTTACCCTAGATGCCAGCGATTGCGAAGTCGAGCAGCCGCTCAGCCAGCGGATACACGGTAACGTCGAAATAGCGGCCGATCACGTCGATGCCGGTCCACATGGGCAGCAGGTACAGCACAATGATAAGGATCGGCATGGCGTATTGCTGCAGACGGTAATAGTTGTTGAGCGCCTTGCCCTTGAGGAATGGGACGATGATCGACGAGCCGTCGAGCGGCGGGATCGGGATGAGGTTAAAGAACGCGAGCGACAGGTTGACCACGATAAACGTGGCACCGAAGTTCATGATTTGGGACGCCACGGCAAAGGACATGCTGGCGTAGAGGATGCCATATGCTGCGTGCATGAGCGCTGCAGCGAGGCACGCGAGTGCGATGTTCGACGCGGGGCCGGCCGAGCTCACCAGGACCTCGTCGCGCTTGGGGTGCTTGAGGTTGTTGAGGTAGACGGGCACGGGCTTGGCGAAGGCGAACACCGGGCCGCCGGCCGCAAGCATCAGCAGCGGAAGGATGATGGTGCCAAACGGGTCGATATGGTTGAGCGGGTTGAGCGAGACGCGGCCGCGCGAACGGGCCGTCTTGTCGCCGAGCGCCCAGGCCGCGGCGGCGTGCGCGCTCTCGTGGATGACGATACCCAAGATGACGGCAACGGCGCTTGCGAGCAGGTTCATGAGGTAGCTGCTGGACATATCGATCCCCTAGCGGACGCGGCGCGAGGCGCGCGTGAGCAGGTAGTCGGCCACAAAGAGGATTACCGCGACGATGGCGTAATCCAGGCGGAACACGCCGCCAAAGGGCGATGTGATGACGCCGTAGCCGGCGATGGCGCTCGGCAACGCACGCGAAAGCTCAACGACAAAGCCCACGATCTGCAGCTTGGCGGTGAGGCCGCTAAAGCACAGCAGCACGGTCATCGCGCTCATAAAGATGCCGCAGATGCGACAAGCGATGGCGATGATGCTCATAGCCACGGCGGTGGCTTTACGAGAGTTCACGCGCGGTCTCCTCTTCGATCTGGGTGGAAAGCTCCAGCCATTCGTCCTCGAGCTTGGGCAGCTCTTGCTTAAGGCCGTTATATTCCCCCAGCGCGGCATTGAACTTGTCCTGATCGGCATAAAGCTCTTCGCTTGCCATCAATTCCATAAGCTCGTCATAGCGGGCGCGCTTTTTGTCGAGCTCCGCCTCGATCTTCTTGAGCTGGTTGCGCACGCCCTTGAGCTTTTTGTTGAGCGCGGCGCGGGCCTGGGCCTCGGCGCGCTTTTGCTCCTTGGTCTTTTTGCCCTCGGCAGGCTTGGAAGCGGTGGCGGGGGTGTCGGGCTGGGCCGCGGTGACCTTAGCGGACTTGGTCGCGGCCGGTGCACTCTCCCCTGCCGCCTCGGCGGCGGCGCGGGCTGCGAGGTCCTCGCGCTTGTAGAGGTAGTAGTCGTAGTCTCCGTCGTAGACCGTGACCTTGCCATCGCGGATGTCAATAATGCGGTTGGCCACAGCGCGTACCAGGTGCTCGTCGTGGCTGATCAGCACGATGGTGCCGGGGAAGTTCTGCAGGGCGTTCTCGAGCATGTCCACCGAGTCGATGTCCAGGTGGTTGGTGGGCTCGTCCAGGCACAGGAGCGCCTCGGGGGCCACGAGCATTTTGGCCAGGGCCAGACGCGCCTTTTCGCCTCCGGAGAGGACGCGAACCTGCTTTTCGATGGAATCATTGTCGCTAAACAGGAAGGCGCCCAGCAGGCTGCGCTGCTGCGGCACGGTCCACTTGGGCGTGACGGTGTCGATCTCTTGCAGGACGGTATTGGACTCGGTCATGCCCTCGAGTGCGTGCTGGGCGTAGTAGGCCACGCCCACGTTGGTGCCCAGGTCCCGGGTGCCGGTGGTGGGCGGCTCCAGGCCGGCGAGGATCTTCATGAGCGTGGACTTGCCGGCGCCGTTGGGGCCGACGAGCGCCACGTGCTCGCCGCGGTAGAGCTTGAGGTCGATATCGCTGTAGATGTGCTTGTCGCCGTAAGACTTGGACACGCCCTCCAGACCCACGACCATGTCGCCCGAGCGCGGCGGGTCAGGGAACTTAAAATCGATGTGCTTGTGGCCCTCGGGCAGGATGACGAGCTCCTTTTTGATCTGCTCGATCTTTCGGATGCGCTCCTGAGCCTGGGCAGCCTTGGTGGGCTTGTAGCGGAACTTGTCGACGAAGACCTGCATGTGGGCGATGTCGCGCTCCTGGGCGGCGCGCTTGGCGCGCATCTGCTCCAGGTTGTCCTCGCGCTGCTTGAGGTAGCTGCTGTAATTGCCGGTGTAGGTGGTTACGCGACGGTTTTCGAGAGCGGCGACGTGGTCGACGCAGGCGTCCATGAAGGCACGGTCGTGACTGACGATGAGGACGGCGCCGTCGTAGTTGGCGATAAAGCCGCGCAGCCACTGGACGCTTTCGAGGTCCAGGTGGTTGGTGGGCTCGTCCAGAAGCAGCAGGTCGGGGTGGCGCAGGAATAGCTTGGCGAGTGCGATGCGCATCTGCCAGCCACCCGAGAACTCGGAGCACGGGCGCTCAAAGTCGGTGACCTTAAAGCCCAGGCCGGAAAGGATCTTGCGGGCGTTGCTCTCGAGCTCGTAGCCGCCCAGGTGCTCAAAGCGGTCCTGGACCTGGCCATACTCGTTGAGGAGTGCGTCGACGTCCTTGCCCTGATCGGAGAGCTCGGTGATCTGGGCCTGCAGCTCGTTGGCGCGCTCGCCCATGCGGCGGATTTCCTTGGCGGCGGCCATGACCTCAGCGAGGATGGTGGTGTCCTTTTGTTCCAGATTAGTTTCCTGCTCTAGGTAGCCCACCTGGCAGTCCTTTGCGTACTGGACCTGGCCGGAGTCGGGACTGTCGATGCCCATGATGATTTTGAGCATGGTGGTTTTGCCGGCGCCGTTGGGGCCCACGAGCGCGAAGCGCTCGCCGGGGTTGATCTGGAAGGACGCGCCGCTAAAGAGGACGCGTGCGCCGAAGCTTTTTTCGATCTTGTCGACCAGGAGGATCATGGTGCCGCCTTTGACCTTGTGTGCCAATATGAAAAAAGGCCCCAACTTGCGTTGGAGCCTCATTCAATGCTCGGGTGGAGA
>CAJMMA010000074.1 GCA_905214435.1 uncultured bacterium | reverse complement strand
CCGCTGCACCGGTTGCGTCGGACCAGGTCGCGGCGCCCGCGCAAGCCTCGGCTCCTGAGACGCCTAAGGCTGCTTCGACGCCTATGCCTGTAGCGGCTGAGAAGGCCGTGCCTGCAACTGGTGAGGAGGCTGCTCCGGCAAAGCCCAAGCGCATGCGCCGCACGGCCAAGCCTGCCGCTGACGGCGAGGAGGTCACCAAGCCAAAGCGCCGTACCACGCGCACGACGCGCGCCAAGCTCACCGTTGCAGCTGACTCCTCGGCGCCGATTTCCGATGAGGTCGCGCAGGCACGTGCGTTGGCGCAGATTAGCGAGGCTCAGGTGGTGCGCGCCCGCCGTCGTGCTGCCGAGCGCGAGGCCGCGGCTCTGACCGAGCTTGCAGCTCCGTCTGTGCCCGAGACGCCTGCCGCCACCGAGACTCCTGTCGCCGACCAGCCGACCGAGAAGCCGGTACCGCGCACACGCCGCCGCACGGCTGCTAAGGCCGAGCAGGTTGCTGAACAGGTAACCCCCGAGCTCACTGAGGCTTCGGTCCGTTCCGCGGCAGGGGAGGGCACATCGCCTGTTGAGCCCGCTGCGCCTGTCGAGGCCAGCGAAGTTCCCGTTGTCGATCCGGCTTTGCGCCCGCACCGTCGCGGTCGCAAGCCCAAGGCCTTCGTCGAGGCCGAGAAGGCCGCAGCCGCAGCCGCCGCCGCTCGGGATGCTGCGGCGACCGCCAAGTCCTCAACTGCTGCCGATGAACCCGTCCAGGATGCTACGACTTCCGAGGCCGCTCCCGCCGATGCCGAGCCCGCCGACGTCCGTCCCGGTCGCAGCCGTCGTACTGCTGCTAAGCGCACGTCCAAGGCCAAGGCTGCCAAGAAGGGTGCGTCCGAGGATTCTGCCGAGACGACCGCCGATGCGTCGACTGATGTCGCCGAGGCCCAGGACGTCGAACAGCCTGCGTCCGAGAAGCCCAAGCGCGGTCGTAAGAAGTCCGTTAAGGCCAAGGCGTCCGAGCAGCAGGATGTCGAAGCGCAGGTTGATTCTGGCGCCGAGGCCAATGACGCCGCTGCGGCCAATATTGGCACCGCCGCAACCGATGGTGCCGCCCCCGCTGAGGGCGAAGACGGCACTCGCCCCAACCGTCGCCAGCACAAGCGCAACGACGAGCGCAACGAGCGTAAGGACGACCGCAACAACGACCGCCGCAACCGCCAGCGCGATCGCAAACAGCGCAACAAGGAGCGTAATGCCGCTCCCACCGAGCCCACGCTTTCGCGCGAGGAACTCGCGGCCATGAAGGTCGCTGAGCTGCGCGAGAAGGCTAAGGAGTTCGAGATCGAGACGACCGGCAAGAAGAAGGCCGAGCTCGTCGAGGAAATCTACGTCACCGCTGCGAAGGCCGAGGGCTTCCGCGACATCAAGGGCATTCTGCAGATTCGCCCGGACAGCTCCGGCATCATCCACGCCCATGGCTACATGAAGTCCAACGACGACGCCTTCGTGCCCGCCTACCTCATCCGCTCCGCGCGCCTGCGCACGGGCGACGTCATCGAGGGCTCGTTGCGTCCTTCGCGCGGCGGCGACAAGCGCGCCGGCCTCGCCAAAATCACGACCGTCAACGGTCTGGACCCCGAGCAGATTCGCAACCGTCCCAAGTTCGGCGACCTCACCCCGGTCTATCCCAACGAGCCGCTGCGCATGGAGCACGGCAAGGACTCTATTACCGGCCGCGCCATCGACATCGTGTCACCGATCGGCAAGGGCCAGCGCGGCCTGATCGTGTCCCCGCCCAAGGCCGGCAAGACCACGATCCTCAAGAAGATCTGCCAGTCTATCTCGATTAACAACCCCGAGGTGCACCTCATCTGCCTGCTCGTCGACGAGCGCCCCGAAGAGGTCACCGATATGCAGCGTTCCATCAAGGGCGAGGTTGTGGCGTCGACCTTCGATATGCCTGCCGACAACCACACCCGCGTGGCAGAGCTCGTCATCGAGCGCGCCAAGCGCATCGTAGAGCTGGGTGGCGACGTCGTGGTGGTGCTCGACTCCATCACGCGCCTCGCCCGCGCCTACAACTTGGCGGCGCCCGCCTCGGGCCGCATCCTTTCGGGCGGCGTCGATTCGGCGGCCCTATATCCGCCCAAGCGCTTCCTGGGTGCAGCCCGCAATATCGAGAACGGTGGCTCGCTTACCATCCTGGCCTCTGCCCTCATCGACACCGGTTCCAAGATGGACGAAGTCATCTTTGAGGAGTTCAAGGGCACCGGCAACATGGAGCTTAAGCTCGACCGCGACCTGGCCGACCGCCGCATCTTCCCGGCTATCGACCCCGTTGCCTCCGGTACGCGTAACGAGGACCTGTTGGTCGACGAGCAGATGCGTCCGTTTGTCTTTGGTCTGCGTCGCATTCTTGCCGGCATGAACAACACCGAGCGCGCAGCCGCATCGTTTATCAAGGGTCTTAAGGGCACCAACACCAACCAGGAGTTCCTGGTGCGTTCGGCCAAAAAACACAGCGACTACGAGCAGACGTTCTAGGTTGTCATCCACGCGCAGCGATAGTCATCAATGCGATAAAGGGTCGGGGCTTTGAGCCTCGGCCCTTTTCTATAGCGCCGCTCCGCGCTTATTTTTGACCGTAAGACCGACGAGCAGCAGGTTTCCCGTTTCAATCCGACATCGTCACTTGCAATCGACAGGACGGTTTCGCATAATAACTTTTAAGCTTCGCGACGGAAAACGCAGATGAAACGAACCATATACCGTTGCTTTGGGGCATAGCCCCGCTTCATCTTCTCTCGCGCAGCCAACTGAATGATGCGATTTGGGTGCTGGAAGATGGGGAGAGCTCATGGCTTCTTCTGATGCAACACAACGAGCAGTCCTTGCCGGACTTTCGTGCGGGATCGGCCTTGCCGCTCCCGTGGTTATGTATGCCGCGACGCTGCCGTTTTCGTCGGTGAACGAGACGGTCGTGGCGGGTGCAGTTCCCTTCGCCGTGGGCGCGGTGGCGGGCGTGGGTATCTATGCCGCCTCGCTGGGTATCTCCGAGTATCGTGCGCAGCGTGAAGAGCGTCTGTTCCAGCCCGATGCCATGGGCGGTGCCGCCAATCTCAATCAGCATCAAAGCGAGTTCAAGACCGCCTCGATTCCAGCTCAGCAGCAGGATGCGATTCCGTACGCTGCGGCTTCTGCTTCTCAGACTCAGTCGGAGCAGTCTACCTCGGCATTCCTTTCCGGCCTGACTGGTGCGTTCCAGCGCCGTCATGCCGATGATGGTGTCCCTACCATCGCTCGAGCCGCAGATGCTATGGACGAGGCCGAGGCTTGGTCCATGATCGACAGCATGCTCGACGACGATTCGCCGGTGAGCTGCGACCCTGCGCGCTCGCGCGACGTCTATCAAGTCGCCATCGACGAGCTCACCAACGGCGGGCAGACCGGCTCCTTCAATCGCGATGATATCGCCGCCGCGGCACGCGCCGTGTCGGGCTCCCAGGCCGCCCCTGCGGGCAGCACGGCGGCTTTCGTGGCACTCGTTGCCAATGCGGCGGTCAATAACGCCTACAGCGCTACCTCGGCGGACGCGAACGCTTCTGCCGATAATTCGTACGTTGATGAAGCCATGACCGCGGACGAGGAGGCTGTTGCCGCCCGCCGTGCCGCCGAAAGCTCGCTTTGGGGCGCTCCTGCCCAGCAGCAGGCGGCTGAGGCTGCGCCGTACAATGCAAACCTCGCCAGCATGCCTATCATCTCCGGTGCCGCGGGCATCGATCTCGATGACCTCGATGAGCCTGCAGCCATCACCGCATCGATTGATGCCCAAGATCGCATCGACACCGGTGACCTTCCGGATGCCTCGCTCGAGGTTGATGTCCCCATGGCCTATTACTCGGGCCACGAGGACATGTGGGCCGCTGCCACCGCGATTCTGGACGAGATCGACGAGCCTGCTCCTGTTGCAGCTCCCGCTCCCGTCGCTGCCCCTCAGCCTGCTGCACCCGCCTATGTCGGCCGTCACAGCGCTGTGTTCCCCGAGGATACCGCCCGTATCTCGCGCGAGGGCATCGAGCGAGCCGAGGCTATTGCCGCCGGCATTATGGAAAATCGTCGTCACGAGCGCGTCAATCAGATCCTCGAGGAAGAGATCGAGCGCCTGCAGTCCTCTACCGCCAAGCGTACGGGCCGTGCCTATCTGAGCGTTATCGAGGGCGGTACCGCCAGCTTCGCGCCGCTCCGCGCGGAGGCATAACTTCTGCATGGTTAAGATCAATCGAAAATGGGCGGTCGTGACCTGCCTGATGGCGCTCTTGATCTGGGGCAATTCGCTGGTTCCCGGCTCGGGGTCGGGCTCGCTGAGCCTAACGGTCATGGAAGCTATCCGCGATTTCCTGCGCGGCGTGGGACTTCCATATGAATGGGTGACCAACTTTGTTGTTCGCAAATGCGCGCATTTTACCGAGTATATGGTGCTCGGCATCTTGGCAACGCACGCCTTTGATTTTGAGGGCCGGCGCACCTTTGACGTGCTGCTGCCCACGGCGGTGTTCCTGCTGCTGATTCCTTCGATCGACGAGACGATTCAGCTCTTTGTGCCGGGACGCGCCGGCATGATCACCGATGTGATGATCGACTGCTGTGGTGCGGCAACGGGCGTTGTGCTCCGATATCTCTTACGGCCGCTGATGCGCGCCAAAAAAGCCGCCTAGGACGTATTGTTTGGTCCTAGGCGGCCTTTTTTATTTGAGGGCTTATATGAGGTGTGGTGGCGTCGTTCCGTAGGTCGGATTTGCCGGGCGCGCCACGCCCTGTGGGTGCGTCTGCTACTGAAGCGCCTGAGCGCCCAGGGCCAAGCAGCCCATAATGCCCTGTTTGCCCTCGAGGCTGTTGTTGACGATGTAGTTATCGATGTCGGCCATCTCGGGCGTGACGATGTAGCCGTTGAGCATCTCGGCGCACTTCTTGCGCGCGAGCGGCACGATGGGGGTGTGGTCGGCCACGCCGCCACCGATGACGATCTTTTGCGGTGCGTAGCACAGGATGTAGGTCATGAGCGCCTGCGCCAGATAGCCGGCGAGCAGGTCCATGGCCTCCGGGTCATCGGCCATCTCTCCGGCGCTCTTGCCACCCCAGCGCTTTTTGACGCCGGGACCGGCGATGAGGCCCTCGAGGCAGTTGTCGTGGAAGGGGCAGCCGCTGTGCTCGCCGATGGTGTCGCGCGGGTCGCGCGTGACCAGGATGTGACCGGCCTCGGGATGCATTTAGTGCCGGGCCGTCCTTACCCGCGCGGTTTGATTTTATCACGCAGGAACTTGAGGTTCTCCAGTGCTGCGTTGAGCGTCTCGTCTCGCTTGGCAAAGTGGAAGCGGATGAGGTGGTTGACGGGCTCGCGGAAGAAGCTGGAGCCCGGAACGGCGCCCACGCCCACCTTGGAGGCCAGATCCTCGCAGAAGTTGAGGTCGCTGTCATAGCCAAACTCAGAGATGTCCATCATCACGTAGTAGGCGCCCTGCGGCACGTTGTGCGTGAGGCCGATGCTGTCGAGTCCCTGACAGAATAGGTCGCGCTTGGCGGTGTAGAGGTCGAGGACCTCCGGGTAATAGCTGTCGTCGAAGTTGAGGGCGGTGACGACGGCTTCCTGCAGGGGAGCGGCGGCGCCTACGGTGAGGAAGTCGTGGACCTTCTTGATGCGCTCGGTGATCTGGGCTGGGGCAATGGTGTAGCCCAGACGCCAGCCGGTGATGGAGTACGTCTTAGACAGTGAGCTGCAGCTGATGGTGCGCTCAAACATGCCGGGCAGCGCGGCCATGTACACGTGCTCGTGGGGCGCGTAGACGATGTGTTCGTAGACTTCGTCGGTGATGCAGTAGGCGTCGTACTTTTTGCAGAGGTCGGCGATAAAGGTGAGCTCCTCGCGGGTAAAGACCTTGCCGCAGGGGTTGGACGGGTTGCACAGGACGATCGCCTTGGGATCGTTGTCGCGGAAGGCTGCCTCGAGCGTCTCGCGGTCAAAGTCGAATGTGGGCGGGTTGAGCGGCACGTAGATGGGCTCGGCGCCCGAAAGGATCGTGTCGGCGCCGTAGTTTTCGTAGAACGGCGAGAAAATGACGACCTTGTCGCCGGGGTTCGTGACCGTCATCATGGCGGCCATCATGGCCTCGGTGGAGCCGCAAGTGACTACGATATTCTCGTTGGGGTTGATCGGCATGCCCATAAAGTGCTCCTGCTTAGCGGCGAGCGCCTCGCGCATGGCCTGGGAGCCCCAAGTGATGGAGTACTGGTGATAGAGCGGCTTGGGGTCGGTCGCGATGGCGCTGAGGCTCTCGAGCAGCTGCGCCGGAGGATCGAAGTCGGGGAAGCCCTGCGACAGGTTGACGGCGCCATACTTATTGGAGATGCGTGTCATGCGGCGGATGACCGAATCGGTAAACGTTGCCGTACGGTTGGAGAGTTCTTTCATGCCGGTCCTTTCGAGCATTTGCAGTGGGGCAAGTTTACTCCTATGAAACCGGTGGGAATTGCTCGAAACGCGCTTGAAAAACTCTTTTCAAAATTCTTGAAAATTGGGGCTTGCATCGCGTGGCGTTCCTTGCAATAATAGTCGAGCGCGAAGCGCACAGGACACGGTGGGTGTAGCTCAGTTGGCTAGAGCGACGGGTTGTGGTCCCGTAGGTCGAGGGTTCGAGTCCCTTTACCCACCCCAGTTCTTGCTTCGTGTTGATATCGGGTCGTTAGCTCAGTTGGTAGAGCAGGGGACTCTTAATCCCAAGGTCCAGGGTTCGACCCCCTGACGGCCCACC
>CAJMMA010000073.1 GCA_905214435.1 uncultured bacterium | reverse complement strand
GCGAAAACGCTTGCGGTCCCACTTGCCTCACCATGGTCTATATCTTTAAGACCGGCCACGCCGATATGACGCCGGTCGATATGTGCGCCCTTTCCGAGGCGGGCAACTATGCCCCCACCGGCGCCACCGAATGGTCATTTATGACGCGCGGCGCATGGCAGCTGGGCCTTAACGCAACGGAGCTCCATATCGATCGCAGCTCCATCACCCAGGCGCTGCGCTCGGGTGCGCCCATCATCGCATCGGTTCGCCCCGGCACCTTTACCAGCGTTGGACACTATATCGTGCTCTGGGGCATCGACGATGCCGATCAGGTGGGAGTCTACGACCCCAACTCGCAAAGCCGCAGCGCTCGCCGCTGGGGCGTCGTAGAAGTCCTCAACGAAATCGAAGCCATGTGGGCCTACTACTAGTCATTGGGCACTCATTGGGGACAGACTTAAATGGGTGGCCCCAGACTGCCCGGAACTGCCGGCACGGAAGGCGCATCCCGCTTTGAAGTTCGATAGCGGGATGCGCTTTCCGTTAGCGGCCTGCTTGGGAAACTGAGAGCCACTTTTCGGCATATTTCCGGGATGCATTTTCCGTTTGAGGGCCTCAAGGGAAACCGCGTCCCATGTTGGAAGCTCATTCTGGGATGCGCTTTCCGCAGTTGATCGATGCGGGCTTTAAGGACTATCCCAAGCTGCCGGCGGAAAAGGAATGTCCCCAAGTGCCGGATTTCCGCAGTCATTGGGGACAGACTTAAATGAGTAGTCGTTTAAGTCTGTCCCCAACGACTGCCCACAGAATGAGGGTCTCATCGGGGACTAGGTAAATAGCAAAAGCCCCCGCGGCCGAAACGGGCCGCGGGGGGCAGCAGACTTGCAAGGGTTAACTCAAGTCCTCGCCATTTGATGCAATGACCTTTTGATACCAGCAGAAGCTGTCCTTTCGGTAGCGATCGAACGTGCCTTTGCCCGCATCATCGGCATCGACATAAACAAAGCCATAGCGCTTCTTCATCTGCCCCGTCGAGGCCGATACCAGATCGATACAGCCCCACGGCGTGTATCCCATCAGGTCAACACCGTCCTCGACAATTGCATCGCGTAGCGCAAGAATATGCCTGCGCAGGTAATCAATATGATACGCATCGTGGACTTTGCCGTCTTCCAGCGCATCGAGTCCGCCCACACCGTTCTCGGCGATAAAGAGCGGAAGATGGTAACGATCGTGGTAGCCGGCAAGCGTCACGCGCAAACCCAGCGCATCGATCTGCCATTTCCAGGCAGTCTCTTTATCCTTGAGGTACGGATTGCGCAGCGTCGGGAACACGTTGCCCTCCGCCTTCTCAGCGATCACCTGGTCATCGGCGCACACCAAGCGCGAGCAATAGTACGAGAACGAAATGAAGTCGACGGTATGCTCGGCCAGATACTCCGTATCGCCCGGCTCAAAGGGCACGTGAACACCCTCTTTCTCGAGCGCACGCAGCTTCCAAGTAGGATAGGCGCCCGCAGCCATCACGTCAGTGTAGAAGTAGCGGCCGCGGTCCTCCTCATACGCAAGCCATACGTCCTCGGGCGCACAACGGTACGGATAGGTCGCACCGGCAGCGATCATGCAACCCACCTTGTTTGCGGGATCGATCTTGTGCAGGATCTCGACAGCGCGAGCGCTCGCCATAAACATATGGTGCGAGAACGCCGCGGTCACGGCTGCACGGTCACGCTCATCCTCGAGCGTGACGCCCGCGTTGAGATAGGACAGCGCCACGCTGTTGATCTCGTTGAAGGTGAGCCAATAACGCACGAGGCCCTGGTACGCACGTCCGACGGTCTCGACGTAGTGCGCATACCGCTCGATCATCTCTCGGCTTTGCCATCCACCATAACGCTCGACCAGAGCCAACGGATAGTCGTAGTGCGACAGCGTCACGAGCGGCTCGATTCCGTGCTCGCGCAGCGCCTCGAATACCTGACGGTAAAACTCCAAGCCCTCACCGTTGGGCTCGGCCTCCATCCCTGTGGGAAAAATACGGCTCCAACAAATTGAAAGACGCAGGCACTTAAAGCCCATCTCAGCAAAGAGCTCGACGTCCTCGCGCCAATGATGGAAGAAGTCGTTGCCCCAACGGCATGGATACAGCCTGTCCGGATCATCCACGGACTTTTGCCTGCCAAACATCACATCCCAGCGGTCGGGACCCTGTGGAATCAGGTCGGAGTGCGACATACCGCGGCCGCCCTCGTTCCAGCCCCCTTCGGCCTGGTTGGCAGCGAGCGCGCCGCCCCACAAAAAGCCCTCGGGCATACCGGCAGCAGACGTTCTGTCAAAGTAACCCATGCTACTCAGTATCCTTGGCAGAAGCTGCCGCGGCGTTCTCCTGCTCCTGTGCCAGGAGCTGGTTGTCGTACACCTTAAAGAACGGGTACCAGACCACAGCCATGACCACGATCAAAACGATCGTAAATACCCAGATACGCGGGTCGAGGCACTGGATAAAGCCCTGAACGAAGATGGGGAACGTGCCGCTCACCAAGATGTAGAAGTTAGAGACAAGACCCAGTGAGATTGCACCCCAATACAGCAGGGCCGAAATCATACCGCCCAGCACAAACGGAATCATGAGGATCGGGTTGAAGATGATGGGTGCGCCAAAGATCGCGGGCTCGGAGATACGGAAGAAGCTCGGCACGATCGATGCCTTGCCAAATGCCTTGAGCTGCTGCGACTTTGCCTTAAACGCGCAGAGCGCCACAAAAGAGAACGTATTGCCCGTGCCGCCGATGAGGTTGATGACCATCGACATGAGTACCGGGTGGAACTCAAGCGGCTGCCCAGCAGCGTAGAGCGAGGCGTTGGCAGCAAAGGCGGCAAGCGTGACCGGGGCGGTGATGGGCATCACGATCATGTTGCCGTGGACGCCAAAGCACCAAAACAGCAGCGTCATGAAGCAGATAAGCAGTGCGCCGGGCACAGAGTCAACTGCGACGGAAAGCGGGGCAGCGAGCAGCTTCTCGATAACCGAGGGGATGGACAGCGTGGGATCGATCATCTGGATCAGCAGGTTGCCGCCAAAGAAGATGAGGATGTTGGCGAGCATAGGTACGATGGCGCCAAAGGTTTCGGACAAAAACGGCGGCACGCCATCGGGCATCTTGATGGTGATGCCCTTGGTCTGGCAGAAGCGCGTGACCTCGACGGAGACCAAGGCAACGATGATGGCGGTAAACAGGCCCTGCGCACCCAGATAGGTGCAGGGGACCGCCTGGAGCACGGACTCGTCAGCAAGCTGGTAGTAGGACGACGGCGCCGCGGCGATCAGGAACATCACCAGCGAGGTCATGCCGGCGTTAAGCTTGGGCATCTTGTAGGTGCCCGCCAGGTTATAGGCGATTGCGAACGTCACGATCACCGACAGTATGCCCATCGTCATATTGAAGGGGATGAGCAGCGTGAGCTTATTGGCCGTCGCAAAATCGAGCCAAGGGCCAAAGACGGACCAGAACCCGCCCTGCGCCACCAGGTCGGCCGTGACCGGCGGGTTGGCGAGGATCATAAAGACGGCAGATACCAAGATGAAGCTGATCGCGCTCATAAAGCCCTTTTGCATGGAGGCAAAGTGGCGCTCGGTGCCGCAGAAATTGGCGATAGGGGTCAGTTTTTCCTGAAGCAGGGTCATGAACTTTTCCATGGTTGCCTCCTAACCCAACAGCGACTGGGCGAGTGCCAGCACGTTGGCGGCGTTGCCCATGCCGTAGTCCTGTGCGGGGATGACCGCGGTCGGCTTACCGCTCCCCTGCTTGACGGTGTTGAGCTGGTAGGACACCTGCGGCCCCAAGAGCAGCACGTCATAATTGGCGCACGTCTCCTGATACTCGCCGATACCCACCGCATCGATATCGAGCTCGATGCCGTTTTGCTCCGCATATTTCTCGAGTTTCTTCATCAGAATGCTTGTAGACAGACCAGCTGCGCAAACAAGAAGGATCTTCATAAGGGATTCCCTTCGCATTGATTGGTTGGATAGTCACCGCACGCCGCTAGGCGTTCTTGGTTGCAGTGCGCTCATATAGGCAGATCAGCTCCTGCACGAGCTCCTGAGCAAGCATGGAGCACATGAGGTGGTCCTGAGCATGGACCAGCAACACATCCACCGACAGATGCTCGCCCGCTGCCTCAGTCGAAAGCAGCTGCGTTTGGATGTGGTGAGCCTTGATTCCCGCATCCTTTGACTGCTTCATGAGTTTGGCGGCGGCGTCAAAATCCCCCGCTTTTGCCTTTTCAAGGGCTTCGAAGGCAAGGCTGCGTGCCTCTCCCGCTGCAGCGACCAGCTGAAACGAAACCATCTCGGTTCCCTGATCGTCCATAACGGTCTCCTCTCCCGTGATGTTTGGTTTGTACTTGAATATTCGAAACGCCTATCTCCCGCCCGCAATCCTCGAGGTTTATTGCAGGTAGACTGACAGGGTCATCGACAAAAGAAGTCTTAAGCCGTATGCGCTTGCACAAGCGCCATCAGCTCATGCCAGGACCGGCGCTCGCGTAGGCGCTCGACCCCCTGGCGGTCCATAAAGATCTCGGCGAGCAGTGAGCTCAAGATCCGCGCCTCATCGCCGCCCGACCGGGCAAACGACACCATAAAGACGATATCGACCTCATGGCCGTATTCGTCCCAAAGAATGGGATGTTCGAGCAGGCCCACGGTAACAAAGGCCTCGGCGCTCAAGGGATGCATCCCATGGGGCATGGCTACCCCATTGCCAAACGAGGTGGCACTCGCGCTCTCGCGCTCGGCGACCTCTTGGGCAAACTGGGCATCGACACGGCCGCTCTCGACGGCGCGCTCGGAGAGATATCGGAGAACGGCCTGCTTCGACGACGCCTCAACGCGGTTGAAGAACAGGGCACGGCTAAAGAAAGAGCTCACGGAGTCCGATTGCGCAGTGTCGTCGCTCAGCACCTTGCGGATAGCGTTGACATCGCTCGTCTCCAAGAAGAAATCGGCCTCGCGGACGGGCACGGGCAACTTGACGTTGAGCGGCACCGTTGTGAACACGTAGTCGATGTGCGAAAAATCGAACGTTCCCACGCGGGCGACATCGCATGTCTCAATCGAATCGATATACATGCCAAACTGCTTGCGGTACTGGTGCTCGAGCATACGGGCGCTTCCCGCTCCCGAGGCGCACACGATCAGGATGCGCTTGCGACGCGGCTGGTCGGCTTGCTGCTCGAGGGCCAGGGCAAATGCCATGGCGATGTAGCCGAGCTCTTCATCAGAGGGCTGGCTGCCAAAATGACGCTCGAGCACCTGCGAGGTGCCAGCTGCCATCGAATAGGCCAACGGAAACCTCGTCTTGATATCGGGCAGCATGGGGTTATCCATATGCATGTGATATTCAAGGCGATAGCCCAGAGGGCCGATATGCCGAGCAAGGTTCATGCGAAGTTCAAGATCGCCGCTAAAGTCAAACCTAAACTCATCGTTGACCGCACGTACCATCTCGGAAGCAATCTCCCACATCTCGTCCGAGATAACGGCAGAGCCCTTCTCGGGCACGCCCGTGCCCCTACCGAGCAAATGGATTGCGATAAAGGCAACCTCTTCTCGGGGCATGCTCACGCCCAGGGCATCCTTGATGTTTGCGGCAATCTGGAAAGCCGCGGCGTATTCGCGCGTTCCCTCCAGTTTTTGAACGTCCGATTCTGCAGCTGGGACATAGCAGCCCTGCTCGATGCGGCCAAGAGCAATGTAAAGATGCATGATGAGATTGCGGGATGCCAGCGAGCTCACCGTGACGGGCGAGGCCGTCAGGGCATCGTCCACACATGCGGCGATGGCCCGCAGGCGCTCGGCGAGCTTTGCATCGTCGGTGTCGGGCAACACGGGCCTCACCAGCGAGGCCAGGCACAGGCGCCGTTGTGACTCCCCGCCCGCAACGCGGATTCCGTAGCGTGGGCGCTTTTCGAGCGTTAAGTCAAATTGGGCGAGTTTCTGCTCTACCAGACGCATGTCATTGGACAGAGTCCGCGCCGAAACGTAGAGTAAATCCGCATACTCCTCAATCGTCACCCACTGGGACCGCATGAGGAGGTCGTTAAGAAGGAAGGACACACGGCCATCGCGCGTATCAGGAATGCCCGGATGGGCCAGAGCCGCACCGTCTAGCAAGCGAGCAAGCTCATCTGCACGTGCAACATCGATACGATACTGCCCCTTGCTGCCAACGATGCGTGCAACCCCTGCAAGGCTGTCGTTTGCGCGATGGATATAGTTTCTCACGGCGCGCTCGCTTACCTCGAGACGCTTGGCAAGTACCGCGACAGCGACAGGCTGAGCGTCCTCGATCATATTTACAAGCTGCTTGACGCGAGCATCCATGTCCTCCTCCTTTCCCTGCGTCTAGTCTAACGCGGTAAAGAATGACACTCCACGTCGCGCTCGTTCCGCCAACTCGGAACAGGTTGCGGGGAGTCCAGCTGAGCTATGGAGAGCCTGGGGAGAGGGCCCGAAGGCAATGCGTCGGTGTGGGATGCGCCTTCCCAGCCATTGGGCAGTCATTGGGGACAGACTTAAATGAGTAGTCGTTGTGAACGTTGTTGTTTGACTAGTCGTTTAAGAACGTCCCCAATGGCTATTAAGGACTGTCCCAAGCTGCCGGCAGGAAAGGACCGTCCCCAAGTGCCGGGTTTGTCCCCAATGACTAGGTGAATAGCAAAAGCCCCGCAGTCGGAGCGGACTGCGGGGCTCGTGAAGAGAGGCTAGTTTGTGGGCGTCTTGCCTGGCGCCCACGGGAGAGGCAACAGAGTAGAGGCTACTCGTGGATGCGGGTACC
>CAJMMA010000072.1 GCA_905214435.1 uncultured bacterium | reverse complement strand
TAGTTTCGTTGATCATCTGTTCCCCTTTCGCATAGGCGCTATTGTACGCTTTAGCCGAGCAAAGTGCCGCAGAATGTTGATTGGGGACAGACTTAAATGCGTGAAAACGCTCATTTAAGTCTGTCCCCAATCAACAGACGGCCCCATATCGCTCAAAAGAAAAAGCCTCCGCAGGTTTCCCCGCGGAGGCTTTCGCCACAAAGACTATTTGTCGGTGTCGGCATCGTCATCGACATCGACGACGGCATGGTCATCGCCAGCGTCACCGGATGCGGCTTCGGCATCCTCCTGCATGGCCGCCTGCGCAAAGGCCGCGGCATCAGCCGCAAGCTCCTCCTCGCTCATGCGAGGCGCGCGCTTCTTGGTCGGCATGCCGGCCGCCTTGGCATTGCGCTCCTCCTTGGCCGCCAGGATATCGCCCTCGCGCTCAAGGTAGGCATTCCACTCGTTGTCGAGCAGGGCGTTCACGGCGTCGCCTTCGACAGTCTCGCGCTCAAGCAGCACCTTCGCCATCAGATCGAGCTGATCGCGACGGGCATCCAAAATCTCGACCGCACGACGATGGGCCTCACGCATAATGCGCTGAACCTCGATATCGATGCGGCGCGCCGTCTCCTCGGAGTAATCCTGGTGATCGGCATAGTCGCGACCCAGGAACACCTGATGCTGCGCCTCGCCAAACACTTGCGTGCCCAGTTCCTCGCTCATGCCCAAACGCGTAACCATCTCGCGCGCCATCTTGGTCGCGCGCTCCAGGTCGTTGCTCGCGCCCGACGTGATGTCGTCGCACATGAGCTCCTCGGCAACGCGACCGCCCAAGAACACGGCAAGCTCGTCGAGCATCTCGTTCTTGGTCTTGAGGAAGTGGTCCTCCTGCGGAAGCTGCAGCGTGTAGCCCAGGGCCTGACCGCGGCTGACGATCGAGATCTTGTGGACTGGATCGGAGTGCTCCAGGATGTGGCCCACCAGGGCGTGACCGCTCTCGTGGTAGGCAATCGTGGTGCGCTCGGCCTCGGTCATCACGCGACCCTTGCGCTGCGGTCCGGCAATCACGCGCTCCATCGATTCCTCGACCTCGTCCATCGAGATCACGGAACGATGACGGCGAGCGGCCAGCAGCGCAGACTCGTTGAGCAGGTTCGCCAAATCGGCACCAGTAAAGCCAACGGTCATCTGGGCGAGCTTCTCAAACTTAACGTCCTCGTCCATCGGCTTGTTCTCGGCATGCACGCGCAAGATCTGCTCGCGGCCCTTCACATCCGGACGGTCGACCGTAACCTGACGGTCAAAACGGCCGGGACGCAGCAATGCCGGATCCAAGATGTCAGGACGGTTGGTCGCAGCGATTAGGATGACCGACTCGCTTTCCTCAAAGCCGTCCATCTCGACCAGCAGCTGGTTGAGCGTCTGCTCGCGCTCGTCGTGACCGCCGCCCAGACCAGCTCCGCGCTGACGTCCCACGGCATCGATCTCGTCAATAAAGATGATCGACGGAGCCTGAGACTTGGCCTCCTTAAAGAGGTCGCGCACGCGGCTGGCACCGACACCCACGAACATCTCGACAAAGTCAGAACCAGAGATGCTAAAGAACGGCACGCCCGCCTCGCCGGCAACGGCCTTGGCCAGCAGCGTTTTACCGGTGCCCGGAGGGCCAACCAGCAACACGCCACGCGGGATCTTGGCGCCCAGCTTGCGATAGCGATCCGGATCGCTCAAAAAGTCACGGATCTCCTCGAGCTCCTCGACTGCCTCGTCCACGCCGGCAACGTCTTCAAACTTGACCTTGGGGCGTGTGGCCTCGTTGGTCTTGGCGTTGGTCTTGCCAAACTGCATGTTCCTGTTGTTGGCGCCCATCATCTGGCGCATAAAGTAGAACATGATGGCGATAAGGGCGATCGTCGGAAGCACACTCATCGCCAAGTCGCCCCAAAAATCGGGATCGTTGGTGTTGACGATGTACTTGGTATCGGGGTGCTCCGCCATGAGCTCGGCAAGCGAATCGGAGCCGACATAGGTCGAGGAGAAGCTCTTGAGCTCGCTCGTATCGCCCTTGTCCTTCTTCGTCTTCCAGTAATGACCCGTCACGCTTCCGTCTTGAACCGTATAGGTCAGATCTTCGACGCGATCCTGCTTGATGGCGCTGACCATCTCGCTCGTCGCGAGCTTAACGGTATTGCTGGAGCTGGCAAAGCCGGAGCCCATATTAAAGAAGGCATAGCCCAGAAGCGCGCAAGCCAAAAGAAAATACAGCCAGCCCGTACGCGTGGGCTTCTTGCCTCCGGGCATCCCCGGGATCTTAGGCTCCCGGGGAGTCTGGGAATTGTTATCGTTACGGTCGTCGGGCATCTTACGAATAAACCTCCGGTTTCAAAATGCCCAGATACGGAAGGTTGCGATAGCGCTCGGCATAGTCGAGGCCGTAGCCCACCACAAAGGCATCGGGGCAATGGGTTCCAACATACTTGGGCGTGATGGCCGAGACGCGGCCCTCAACGTCCTTCCACAGGAAGGCAGCGACCTCCAGCGAGGCGGGCTTGCGGCTCTCGAGGTTCTTCATCAGATACTTGAGCGTCAGGCCCGAGTCCAGAATGTCCTCGACGATCAGCACGTCGCGACCGCGGATGTCGATATCCAGGTCCTTAATGATACGCACGATACCCGAGGACTTCACACCGTCGCCGTAGCTCGAAACAGCCATGAAATCGATGTTGGTCGGCAGCTCGATCTTACGCATCAGGTCGCCCATAAAGACCACGGCGCCGCGCAGGACCGCAATCAGCACCAGATCCTTACCCGCGTAGTCGCGAGTAATCTGCTCGCCTAGGCGAGAGACGATACCGTCGATATCCTCCTGCGTGAACAGAACCTTCTCGATATCCGGATGTTGAGAAGCCATGACAACCCTTTCTTGTGCTTATCGCCCACACACCGCCGTATGGACGCGAACTTCACATTCTAGCAGCGCACGGGGTAAATTTACCAGCCCGTGCGCCATCAGCGCGGGAATACCGTCAACGTCGCACAGAATAGCAGGCGTGGGACGCTATTCCGCATCGACCACGCGGAGCAGATATGCCACGCGCGTTGCGGCCGTGCACTTAAAACGCTCGTCCGCGCGAACTCCGGCGACCCACACCACGGCACCCCCCGGCGCCGTCCTCACCATGGGCACGCCGGCGCGCTCGGAAACGGGAATGCGAGCCTCACCTAGCAAGTCGGATACTTTCTTGCTTCGACCACTCATCCCTAACGGGCACATCACGTCTCCCGGTGCGGGACCGTCCACCCACAGGCGCGCCAATCGCGCCTCGGCAGGGATCTCGCCACGCGAGCCCGCCAGGATCCGCTCACTATCGCTGTCGGCAAAACCCAGGGCAGCCGCGTCTACCAAAGCTGTCACTTCCCCGGCAGCCGCGAGCTCACGGGCACGCCGCACGATATCGCATCCCGGCTCAACGGCCATCGGTTCTGTGACCAGCATACGTCCCCCGCCCAACGGCAAACGACCAGGTACGGTAACCCAGTCCGCGACCAGGCCCTCGCGAGCCGCCGGCGCCTTAAACGCCAGCATGCCAAACTCAATGCGCGCGTCAATCCCCGCCGGAAGCGTGACCGAGCCGGCGCCCTCGGCAACGCAGGAAAGAACTCGCTCCACATGTCGCATCTCTGGACGAGCGTCCGGATCGATGCGCTTAATCGCCAGTCGCACGATGCGCCGCGCGATTACCACCTCGGCCGCAGCAAGGCGCCTGGCATCGAGCACCAGCGCGCCCGCCACCTCCTTACGCAGGCAGCTTCGAAACGCCTGTGCCGAAAGCTGAGACAAAAACGCGTCTTCATCGCCTAAGATCTCGCAGGCGGCGCCAATCGTCTTGCAGACGCTCGCATTACGCTGTGCCACCACTGGCATTACCCGATGGCGCACGTAGTTTCGCAGATACGAGATATCCTCATTGCTCTCGTCTTCACGCCACGGCTGACCATGTACCTGTAGATAGCCCACGAGCTCGCCATGAGTTAGGTCGAGCAAGGGACGCACCACGATATTCCTCCGGCGAGGAATGCTCGATAGGCCAGCGGGCCCCGAGCCCTTAATCGCGTTCATCAAAAACGTTTCCGCGCGATCCGAAGACGTGTGCGCGGTGCAGATACGAGCCGCCGTTCGCGGTGCCCCCGTCTGGGCACAGAGCTCGCGAACATACCTCCGCGCCGCGGCATAGCGCACCTCGCGGGCCGCGGCCTCAATATTGCCCGACTCCCCATCAAAATAAGCGTGCTCCACGCACAGCGGTAAACCATATTTCGCGCAGAGCTCACGCACAAAGGCCTCGTCGCCATCGGACGCCTTGCCGCGCAGATGATGGTTTACATGCAGCACATGCAGGCGCTCGCGAGCAATGGGGGCAACACCGCGTCCGTCTTGGATATCCAGCTTTGATGTGCACGCCATAAGAAGCAGTGCCGTCGAGTCCGCGCCGCCTGATACCATGAGCACGACAGGAGCAGCCTGCTGCCTCGTTCGGGTCTCATCGACTGCCCCGGGCACGGCATGGTGTCCGTAATGCTGTGATACCGTTGGCATTCGCTTCCTCCTCTATTCGTCCGCACCCATTGTATCCTTTGGAATCTTATGTTTCGTCTGCACCTTCATATCCTCGGCAGTGGCTCTAAAGGCAACTGCGCACTCATTGAGGGCCCGCAGGGGCTCATTATGGTCGATGACGGACTGTCTCGCCGCGAGACATTAAAGCGCATGGCAGAACTGGGGCTCTCGACAGACAACGTCTCGGCTCTTCTCATTACTCATGAGCATAGCGATCACATCAAGGGCCTCGATGTCTGGTGCAAGCACTGGCACGGCCCCCTCTTTGCCAGCAGGGGCACGCTTTCGTGCAAAGAAACCCTCGCACATCTACCCGTAGAGGAATTTGACCCCGGCGACACGCTTTCCATTGCCGGCATCCGCGTGCGAACCTACTCAACATCACACGATGTCATCAATCCAGTCGGCTATCGATTCGACGCCCTCGATGATTCCATCGGCTTTGCCACCGACACCGGAGAGCTATCAAGCCAAGCCATGAACACCCTCAAAGATTGTCGAGTCCTCGCGCTCGAAAGCAACCACGATGTGACCATGCTGCGCGAGGGAGAATATCCCCGCTTTCTTCAGGAGCGCATCCTGTCTGCAAGGGGGCACCTCTCCAACGACCAAGCCGCCGAAGCCGCGCGCGAACTCGTTACCGATCGCACCGAACAGCTCATTGCCATGCATATCAGCCAAGATAACAATCGCCCGAGCCTTACCGTCAAAAGCTATTCCAAAGCTCTGGCCGCAACCCTGGATGACGAGGTCGGCAGCTCCGCAACCCTTCTCCAAGGATCGCGAAAACTCTCGATACGCCCTGCGAGTCAGTATCAGCCGGCAACCATTCAATAGACTGTCCTAGACAGCAAAAGGGGCCGAGAATCGCTTCCCAGCCCCTTTTGCTGTCTTTTAATAGCGCAGAACACCAACTTAATAGCGCAGAACACCAACGAAGTTAGTCGATGGAGATCTTCGTAACGTTCTTCTTCTCGACGATCTTGGGAACCGTAACGGTCAGGATGCCGTCAGCGTACTTAGCCGAGAGGCCCTCGCTCGAAGCGTCCTTTAGATACACGCCACGCGTCGCGCTGTACGAGCTGAACTCCTTCTGCAGGAAGTTCTTGCCCTCGTTCTCCTCGTCTTCCTCGACATTCACGCTAATGGACAGACGGCCCTCATTGAGCTCGACATCGATATCGTCCTTGGCGACACCGGTCAGATAGGCCTTGACCTCATAGCCGTCGCCCTTATCCTCAACGTCAACGGGAAACGCCTTGGAAGCAATCGAGTTGTTTGCAAGGTCGGTCATATCATCAAACAGATCGAACAGCGAGCTAGCAGAAGGACGAACGCCAAAAACCGAACGATAAGGAACCATGCTTGCCATGTTTACCACTCCTTTTAGGACTGCCGAGCCATCTTCTAGGTGACTGGGACTTCTTTTGACGCTCTTATATATGCCCACACAGTGCTTATATATACATTGACTATAAAGTTTTTTGAGTCAAGTACTATAAGCATATCTAAGTGTGTATGGCTCAGGTTTTAGTAAGGTTAAGGTTCTTTGAACCAGAGCTTAAATAACGAGTATGTTCGCAGCTACAAATAACAAGGGGCTTACAATGAGCGCGTACACGTTGTTGGTAACGAGCTAAAGGGCATCATGGACGACCAAAACCAGAACAAAATATTTATGCCGACGCAGGGGGAAGATACTTCCAGGCAACCGCCACGGTTCCATCGCCCCCACATCTCGCAAGAGCCCATTAATGATCCGGAGCCCGAGTATGTGACGAGAAATCGATATCAAACACTCGAGGATGCCCAAACGGGACGTAAACATATGGGCGTCGCCTCGGGAGACCCTGTATATCTGAAAGACGCACCATTATCTAAAAACAGCGCAGTTAGTGATGAGCCGATGAAAGCATCTGCCGCTCATCAACAAAGAGGTCCTCGACCAAAGCAAACCTTGACGCATTCGGCTCGCTATCTCGAAACGCCAAAACAGGGAAAATCAATCTTTGTTTCATCAAGTAAACGACGCAAGCAGCATCGACTGACAATCCTGCTTTTGATTATTGTGGCCATAGCAGTTGCCCTTGTTATTCGATTTATCTTCTTTAAATAAAGGCTCAATACCAAAAACGATAAGATCATCTGGTGTAATAGAGTCATTTACGCTCCGTAAACGCAAAAAAGGGGGAGGCCGCGAGGCCTCCCCCTTCTTCAAGTCATCCGACG
>CAJMMA010000071.1 GCA_905214435.1 uncultured bacterium | reverse complement strand
GTTACGTAAACAACCGTATATCTTACCGCAGGCTTACCGAGTTCAAGAAACCACCTAATACTGGCTAGGCTTCGAGCAGACCGAGCTGAGGAACGATCTCGTCGCCGGCAGCGGTGCGACCAAGCGAGCGCGGGGCCAGGTCGTCAAGAACCGCAGCGAGATCCCACGGCAGCTCGTCGCGGCACTCAATGCGTTCCCCCGTCACGGGATGGTCGAATGCGACGCGCCAGGAATGAAGGAATTGCCTGGTCAGACCCTGATCGGCGCGTGCATCGCACTTGCCGTAGAGTGGATCGCCCACGCAGGCGTGGTTGATATGGCGCATATGCACGCGTATCTGATGCGTGCGGCCCGTAAACAGGTGGCACTCGACGAGCGTATAGCCGTCGTCAAAACGCGTGGAATCGAAGCGCTCGAGGACCTTAAAGGTCGTAATGGCCTGGCGCGCGAAAGGATCGTCCGAAACCGCCATCTTGACACGGTCACGCGTAGAACGGGCAATGCCGGTGTTAATGGTGCCCTCATCCATAGCGATATGTCCGTGAACGAGCGTAATATAGCGGCGGTCGAGCGTGCGCGTACGGATAAGATTTTGGAGCGCGCGCTGGGTGTCGTCGTCCTTCGCCGCAAGCATAAGGCCCGAAGTGTCTCGATCCAGACGATGCACGATGCCGGGGCGATCCTCGCCCTGCACGGTGCCCAGATGGTCGATACCGCAGTGATAGACCAGGGCATTCGCGAGCGTACCGCTCTCATGACCATGCGCAGGATGGCACACCAGGCCGCGCTGCTTGGAGAGCACGATAAGGTAGTCGTCCTCGTAGCGAATATCGAGGGGAATGGCCTCGGGAATCACGTCGGTCGGGTCGTGCGGCTCAGGCAAATCGACCGAAATACGGTCGCCGGCTCGCACGGCGTACTTTTTGGACAGGCAGGTCTCGCCGTTGACGGCAACGGCGCCGCCCTCAATCAGATGCGCGCAGGCAGAGCGTGTGGGACAGCCGTCGTTGGCACCCAGATAGGCGTCGAGACGCTGACCGGTAGCATCGTCGGCAACAAGAATATGGATATCGGCCATTAGCGCTCATTCCTTTCGCGAATCTTGCGGGCGCGCTCCCCACGCTGCTTGGCTTTGCGTTTGGCGCGGGCCTCGTCACGAGCGTTGAGCTCGGCGGTCGCATCGACCTCGCGAGCGGCGGGACTTAAGAACATATAACCGATGAGCGCCAGCACGACACCGACCGTAATGCCGATATCGGCGACGTTAAAGACGGGAAAGTCGATGAAGGTGGTGGCGATAAAATCAGTCACGAAGCCAAAGACAAGGCGATCGATCGCGTTGCCGATGGCACCGCCCGCGACCATCGCCATACCAACGACCTCCAGACGAGCGAGCTGAGGCGCACGAACCAGGTACACCGCGATGGCAACGATGACGACAAGTGCCAGCACGGCAAACGCTACACCATGGCCCTCGCCCATGCTAAAGGCAGCTCCGATATTGCGGACAAACAGAAAGTCAATCACACCGGGGATAACGGTCATGTGCAGAGCATCGCCCACGGCACGAACCGCAAGCTTGGTCAGCTGGTCAACAAGCAGCACGGCAAGCGCCATCCCACCAGCAACACCCAACCGCCAACGCAAAGACGGCGTCATATCCGCACCACGACCCAAAGAAATCCCCTACCCTCAAGACTCAAATTACGTTTAGTGCTAGTAACCATCTTATATTGCCATACGCAGAGCGCACGACATATTCGCTAACGTCAGATAAATAACCAGCATAAAAGAAAGCGGCATTCCGGATAACGGAATGTCGCTTTTCTTCAGCGGAGCAAATGGGCCGAAGGCGTCAAATTCTCCCTATAACTAAAATGCCGACTTACCGTGCCTTAAAGGGCATTCGAGCAGCGCTTGCAAATGTGAGCGTGGCCGTTGTACTCGCCGACGGTGGTGCGGTAGTTCCAGCAACGGTCACAGCACTCGCCCTCGGCAGCCTCAATAGCAACGGAAAGCTCCTCGCCCTGGGTCAGCTCAACATCGGAGACGATGTAGAACTCGGCCAGGTCGACGGCCTTGTCGCCGGTCAGCAGCGCATACATCTCGGCGGGTACGACCGCCTTGACGCGGACCTGCTGGCTCTTGGTGAAGGTGCCGGCAGAACGGGCATCCTCAAGGGCCTTGGTCACGGCGCTACGGAGCTCGAGCGAAGCCTCGAGCACGCCCTCAAACTTATTGGCCTCGTCAACCGTGATGGGCGACTTGTACCAATCGAGCAGCGCGGCGTACTTCTGGTGATCGACGCAGCCGGCGGGTGCATAGGCCATGGCCTCGTCGACCGTGTAGGACAGGATCGGCTGCAGGTCGCGCATGAGCATCGAGAAGAGCTCGGCAAGCACGGTCTGGGCGCTGCGGCGCTCGAGCGAACCGGGCTTGTCGCAGTACAGACGATCCTTCAGGGCGTCGAGGTACACGTTGGAAAGCTCGGTAACCACGAAGTCGTAAAGCGCACGGTAAGCGCGCGGGAACTCGTAGCAAGAGTAAGCGTCGTCGACCTCGGCCTGGACCTGGGTCAGACGGGCAACCATGAGCTTGTCGAGCGGCAGCAGGTCGGCAAAGGCGACGCCGTCGGTTTCGGGCTCAAACTGACCCTCGAGCTCGGAGAGCAGGAAGCGCAGCGTGTTGCGGAAACGACGGTAGGCATCGGACGTACGGGCAAGGATCTCGTGGTCGATGGACACGTCGGAGCTGGTATCGACGGAGGCAACCCACAGGCGGATGATGTCGGCGCCCATCTCGTCGCAGACCTTGTTGGGGTCGATGACGTTGCCGAGCGACTTGGACATCTTACGGCCCTGTCCGTCGAGGGTGAAGCCCTGCGAGACGACCGCCTTGTACGGAGCGTGGCCGTTGGCGCCCACCGAGGTGAGCAGCGAGCTCTGGAACCAACCGCGGTGCTGGTCGGAGCCCTCGAGGTACACATCCGCCGGATACTCCAGCTCGGGACGGTACTCGCAGACGGCCTTCCAGGAGACGCCGGAATCCCACCACACGTCGAGGATGTCCTTATCGGCCTTGAGGTGATGGCCACCGCACTTGGGGCAGACGCAGGCCTCGCCAAGATAGCTCTCGGGAGCGTCGGTGAACCAGGCGTCGGAGCCCTTCTCGTGGAAGAGCTTGATGACGGCGTCGAGCGTGGCGTCGTTCATGACCTTCTCGCCGCAGTCGGCGCAGGTGTAGCTGGGGATAGGCACGCCCCAGTTGCGCTGGCGGCTGATGCACCAGTCGGGACGCTGCTCGACCATGGCACCGATGCGGTTGGCCGCGTGGGCCGGATACCACTTGACGTTCTCACGGACCTCCTTGCCGGCCTGCTCGCGCAAACCGGTCTTGTCCATCGAGACAAACCACTGGTCGGTAGCACGGAAGAGCACCGGGTGCTTGCAGCGCCAGCAGTGCGGATAGCTGTGCGTGATCTTCTTCTCGAGGACCAGGGTGCCGCGCTCGCGCAGGAACTCGATGATGTGCGGGTTGGCCTCGTCGGTATCCATGCCACTGAAGGGGCCACCGGTACCAAACTCCTCGCCGGTGTAGAACTTGCCGTCGTCATCGACCGGCATGCAGATGTCGGTGATGCCCTCCTTGAGGCAGGCAAAGTAGTCATCGACGCCGTGACCGGGCGAGTTGTGGACGATACCGGTACCGTCATCGACACCGACGTAATCGGCCAGCAGCGCCACGCCCTCAACGCCGTCAAAGATCGGCTGCTTGTAGTGGATGTGGTGGAAGGTCTCGGCAGGAACCACGTAGGGCTTGCCGTCGACCATGACCGGGGTGTACTCCCAGCCAAACTCCTCGCAGCACTTGGGAGCCAGGTCTTCGAGCATGACCTCGGCACGGCCCTCGTGTTCAACGGCGACATAGGCGGCGCCGGGCTTGAGGGAAACGGCCTGGTCGGAGGGGATGGTCCACGGCGTGGTCGTCCAGATGATAAAATCGACCGGGCCGTCGAAGTTCTCGAGGCCGGCGGGCTTGGAGGTCATCTCAAAGCGAACAAAGATGGAGGGACTCGTCTCATCGGAGTACTCGATCTCGGCCTCGGCGAGTGCGGTGTGGCAATGCTTGCACCAGTGAACCGGCTTGTGTCCGCGATAGATCATGCCCTTATCGAACATGGCCTTGAAGACCTCGATGTCGGCGGCATCATGCTGGTGATAGAGCGTCAGGTAGGGGTTATCCCAGTCGCCGAGCACGCCCAGACGACGGAAACCGGCCTTCTGCAGCTCGATGTTCTCGACGGCGAACTTGTTGCAGAGCTCACGGATCTTGGCCGTGGAAGTCTGGTTGAACTTCTCGGTGCCGAGCTTCTCCTCGACCTTGTGCTCAATCGGCTGACCGTGGCAGTCCCAACCGGGGACATAGGGAACCTCATAGCCCTGCATCATCCAGTAACGGTTGATCATGTCCTTGGAGATCTTGTTCATGGCGTGGCCGATGTGGATCGGGCCGTTGGCGTACGGAGGGCCGTCGTGCAGCACGAACTTCTTGTGACCCTCGTTCTTCTTCAGAACCTGCTCGTAGACCTTGTTGTCCTGCCAGTCCTTGAGTCGCTTGGGCTCGGACTTGGAAAGACCGGCACGCATGGGAAAACCGGTCTTGGGCAGATTCATCGTCTGCTTGTACTCGTTTGCCACGGTACCCCTTTCATGTCGTGGGCGCGCACGCCCTCTGGGCACCAAAAAAGCGCCCGTCCCTACAAGCTGGGACGAAGCGCCACAAACGGGCTGCACGCCCGCAAAAGCTCTTCGCTTAACCACCCAGCTTAGATGCCCTCGCCCGCGTATTCGCGCGCTCGCATCCGTTACTCGGCTGGTCTGTATCGACGACCATCTCGGCGATGTCTACTAAGACGAACCTACGCGGCACGTCCGTTGGGACCGCAGCTCCGGGGTGATTTTCATCGGTCGCATGCACGGGTTCTCAGCGCTCCCCGCTCTCTGTAGCATGCGGACGGCCGACTACTCGTCCCCATCAACGCTTATGCGGAGTATGCTAGCACGTTCCGCACCGGCGAAAAACCCTCAACACTGGTTTTATACGTTCGAAATTTCTTGCGGCCGTGGACCTTCTCTTGGAGCAAAATACCTGTAAGCACTTTATCGAACGAAAGAAGATTGCTATGCGCACGATCGGAATGAGCGACTATACCGTTGGCGAAGACTGCTTTGACGAGCTGCACGGCGCGTTGGCCGAGTACGGAGCAACCAAGGTCGCCATCATTGGTGGTAAACGAGCACTGGCCGCAGCACTTCCCGGTATCGAAGCTGCGCTGGCAGGTACCGACGTCGAGATTCTGGAGACGCGCGTCTACGGCACCAACAGTACGCGCGCAAATATCGCCAAGGTCGTAAACTCCCCTGCCTGTCAGGAAGCCGACGTGCTCATCGCATGCGGCGGCGGCAAGGCGCTCGACACCGTGAAGACCGCTGCCATTGAGCTCAAGAAGATCGTCTTCACCGTCCCGACGATCTGTTCCAACTGCTCCGCCGCGACCGCCATTGCCGTTGTCTACAACGACGACGGCTCGCTCGAGGGCTATTCGTACCCTAACCGACCTGCGCATATCTTTATCAACCCCAAGATCATCGCCGAGGCTCCGGCGGAGTACTTCTGGGCCGGCGTGGGTGATGCCCTGTCCAAGCAGCCCGAGGTCGAGTACGCCACGAGCGCCGGCAACCTGGAGCACACGGCAGGCCTTGGCCTAGCACTCGCCCACACCTGCTCCGAGCCGCTGTTTGCCTTTGGCGTCCAGGGTCTTGAGGACGTGCGCCAGGACCAGTCGACCGAAGCCGTCAAGCAGATCGCGCTCGACATCGTGGTCAACACGGGCTACGTCTCCAACCTGACCAACCAAAACGATTACTACTACAACTCGAGCGTGGCGCACGCGTTCTACAACGCTTCCTGCAGCATTCCGCGCGAGGGCTCCTACCTGCACGGCGAGGTCGTAAGCCTGGGTGTGCTGGTACTGTTCGCCTATACGGGCGATACCGAGAACCTTGAGCGCTACGCCGCCTTTAACAATCAGATGGGCCTGCCCGTGACGCTTGAGCAGGTCGGGCTTTCCGAGGCTGATATCCCTGCCCTGTGCGAGTACGCGCACGCCACCAACGAATGGAAGCAAGGCAACCCGGAGCCCTTCACCGACGAGAAATTCGCCGCCGCCATCAAGGCCGCCAACGCTTACGGCCACACGCTCTAGGACTGACCCAAAACCACCACAAAGGGGACGGGCACCTTTCTGGTGGTTTTTTATTGCTCCAGCATTCAGTTCGTACTCGAACCCGATTCTTTACGAGAAAGGGTTCGGGTACGTTTTTTGTTTATCGGAAATTCTGCGGAAGGACTACTCGGAACGGTAAACAGAAACGAACAGAGGCAGGGTATCATCGTGGTGATGGTATCCTGCCTTTTGTTTTGCAGGATCAAGGTCGCTTTATGCGAACTTGATCGCCACTTATATGGCGCATTGATGGCAATTGCTTCGTACGTGCATACCGGGAGCCTGTACACCTCTGGCAAGGCGTAGCACACTAGACTTTGTTCCAAAGTCCGTGTGCTAAGGGGGCAGGCCCCTTAGAATTCCTGTGGAGTGTGTACGCACGTACGCAGGAAAACGGCAAAATTTCGCTATATCAGGGCGTTCTTTCATTGGAGAGTATGGTATACACGGCTTAGTTCAACAAATAAGAATTTATATATAAAGGAGAATACTGATGGAACTGTTTTTATGTTCTCACTTTTCAAGTGTAGGAAGTCTGATTAAGGAAGAAGTTGAAAGTAAAAAAGTCGCATTTATTCCAACAGCTTCGCTGCGTGAAGGCTACACCGGTTA
>CAJMMA010000070.1 GCA_905214435.1 uncultured bacterium | reverse complement strand
TCTCCCGGGGCCGGCCGATCCGGCCCTCAGGGTATCGGGTTCCCACATTCATCCGCACATGTACGGATGAATGTGGGAGGTGTTCGGATAAAGTTGATAATCAAGGCAGCAAAATAAACTGCACCCAGCTTAATCTTCCTGTTGCACCGTACCCCCTTTGGGGGTATACTTATAACCAACAACAAGGCGCGGGTCTAGCCCGCAAACCGAACAGGGGAGAACCAAATGACTGAAAACAAGCAGACCACCGACGTGAAGACGTAGACCGTAAGCAGCCGCGAGGCTATTTACAAGGGCGCCGGCAACGACATCGACCTCAATCCCTACCGCGATGCCGTTTTGTGGTACGAGGGTAACGACATGGACGAGGCCCTCCGCATCGCCCGCAAGTACGCCGCAGACGTACGCGACACGGGAAAGGTCGAGGTCTGCAAGAACGGCATTTCCCGCATTGTCTTCGAGGTCTGCGAGACGCAGCTCGACGAGGACGGGGATATAGTTGACGAGGACACCATCGAGATTGTGGACCCGCTCGACCGCATGCCCGAGCTGCGCGAACTGGCCGACAAGGCAGACCGCTGCAAGTGCCAGCTCCCGAGCTACATCACCGGCGAGTGCAAGTGGGTCGATGACGTCGAGACCGATGGCAAGTGCTACGGACTCTACCGCTTCGAGCTTTCCGCTTTCGGCAATTTCAGCGCGTACACCGACAACGGCGGCAGCATCTGGCTTCCCGTCGCTTTCTATGATTTCGACCTCAGGACCGCTGACCAGCTCAAGGAAGTGCTTGAAGAGGTGCGCAGCGAGTGGTGGCAGGACTGGCAGACCGCCGACGAGTTCGACCAGATTATCTACAAACTCTTCGCCGCCGAGTGCTAACGCTCGGCAGGAACATTTTGCAACGGGCGCGACCGCGAAAAACGGACCGCGCCCGTCATTAAGAAAGGACTAGACCATGGCAAAGCGCTATCCGCTTTCCCGCGCATCGAAGGAATACGACCGCTTGACCGGTCTCTATCCGCAGCTGCCCAAGCTCGTCACCCCGTACCCCCAGATGAACTCAGGCGATAGGAACTGTCTCGAGATGGCGCTGGATATGCTCGACGCATGCTCCGCGAAGACCGGAATGCCGATTGACCTGACCGATACGGCATCGACCGTTGACGGTCGATGGGTCATGTCCGATGACCTCCCTTGGATTGCGAGGTGGCACGCATGCAGGCAGGTCTACAAGATTGACCGCACGGTGTCCGACACGCTGGTCGAGCAGGAACTGGACGGAGATCTGCCGGTAGATCTGATTCATCGCATGCCGTATCCGATTATCTATGTCGATGCACATGTGCCGGTGAGCTGCCAGACCACCAAGCGCTGGGCAGATGGCTTTTTCGCCTACTTGGACCGCGACCTCATGGGCGAACTCGACATTACGTTCGTCTACCTCATGGACGATGGGACGCGGTCGCGCATGTCCTTGGTAATCGAGGACGGTGCTACGCTCGAGACGTGCTTGGCGCATATTGCCGACGTCGACGATGTACTCGATGAGCTGACGGGCGGCTCGATGTCGAGAAACAAAATCACCGACCCCGAGGAGCTGGCATGCCTGCGCTATTGCGCCACAGCGTCACTCAACCTTCTACTTTTCGTGCTTTCTGCCGAGAACGGCGCGGAGACTGTCTACACCCCTCCGAAACAGTCCAAGGGACAGAAGGTCGGCAGGCGCACGAACACCGAGACCGTCCGTATGCTCGGAGCCAAGATTGGCAGCGCCATCGGCGCGGCACGCCGAGTCGGATACGCTCCGCATGAGGGGACAGGGGAGCGCACCGTGGCGCCTCACGTTCGCCGAGCCCATTGGCAGAGCTTCTGGACCGGAAAGCGCAAGGGCCGCGAGGACGGTAAGTTCGGTGACGAGCTGGTGGTCAAGTGGATCCCGCCCATTCCCGTCAACCAGGGCGCGGGGGAGGTTACCGAGACCGTCCATCTGAACTCGACCGAGGCAGGCGAATAGGATGGCGAGGGGAAAAGCCGATTTCAGGGTCCGCCGCGAAATGCTGGGACTCACCCAGCAGGACGTGGCGGATGCCCTCAACGCCAACGTGAAAACAATCAAGAACTGGGAGAACCCTCGCCAGACGAGATACCGCATCTCCGATGCCGCATGGGAATTCCTCGACTGTGCCGCCGATATCCAGGCTCGGCAGGTGGCATACGCCCGCTCCGTAATCGAGAAGCACGCCGAGGTATTTGCCGAAAGTCCGATTGTTGTGCCGATAACCTACTACAGGGACCAAGCCGCCTATGACGAGTGCGGGCGGGACGCAGGCCCCTACGGTCAGGCAAATGCGACCTCCCGCGCCATCGCCCGCGAGCTGGAGCGCATGGGCATCCAAGTCGAGTTCCGCTATGCCGACAGTGCAGACGCATAGCCCGATTCCGACAGCTGATTCCAAACTGAAAGCGGAGGAGTTTCCCTGCCGTTCGGCAGCGATGACCCTCCGCTAGATACCGTCCCGCGGCAGTGCCGCCGCCCTCATCAAAGCACCGTGGCCTCGGCAGGGATCGCCCCCAGCACTGCCGCGTACTCGGTGGGGTAGAGCCGGCTGATCGTCTTCACGTCGCGGATGACGATATTGCGGTCGTCCGGCTCAGTGATGCCGTACCCGAACGCTTGGAGCGTCTCGACGGCCTCCTGGATGCGCTGTTGGAACATGGGACCCGGATCGACCCGAAGCCCGAGGTAGCCGCGCCAAAGGCATGGCGAGACGCGCAGCATGTTATGGATTTTGGAGATCGGCTCGATGTCGGCGTAGACGTTGAGCGTCACCATGGCGTCCTTGTGCCCTAGAATTGATTGGAGCGCCTTGATATCGCCGCCCTGGCGGATCCACTGCGTTGCGAACGTGTGGCGAAGGCCATGGAACGTAATCAGCTCGTCGTTGGTGCCCATGAGTCCGTTGGTCTCCGAGAACGTCTTGAACGCGCGGCGCACGTAGCTGGTCGTCGCGAAGGACGCGCCCGGCTCAGACAGGATATAGCAGTCCCCGATTTCGGTCGAGCCCGCCAGACCGCGCGAGCGCAGCTTATCGAGGTCTATGCCGTGAATCTCCTTCAAGAAGGGGAGAAGGCCCACCGGGTCGATGGGGATGGCCCTGCAATCATGGGTCTTGGTGTCCTTGATGAACGAGCCCATCCCCTTCGCATACGCCACCGAGTGCCTGACCGAGATCAGCCCCGCCTCGAAATCCACGTCGCACCACCGAAGCCCGCAGACCTCGCCGATGCGCATGCCGGTGTGCAGGGCGAGCACGACCGCCCGCTTGAAGCGCGAGTCGGGCATCATGGAGCAGATGGAGTTGAGTTTCGGCACGAGGTCCGACCTGAGCGCGTTGCGCGGCCGTCCGATGATGCGCGGGGCCAAGGCGCCGTCGAACGGGTTCTTGCCAATGGTGTCGTTGCTTCTCTTGACAAGCACCGTATAGAGGCGCTTTCCCAATTTAAACGCCTTGTTGAGCGTATCGGGGGCGCAACCGAGCGCGATCCTCCGCGCAGACCATGCGTTGATGTCGTCGGTCGTGACCTCGTTCACGGGAATCGCCCCCAGCTCGTCGCGCTCGATGTGCAGGGCGCTGAAATGGTAGTCATCGCGCGTGGTCGGGGTGATTCGGTTCATCTGCAAGCAGAAGTCGATGAATTTCTCGAGCGCGACCCCCAAGGGAAGAAGCGCGTACTCGTCCGCCTCGAGCTGCGCCTGCCGCTCCTCGGCTGCGACCCTCAAGCCCTCGGCCTCGGCGAGCTCAGCCTCGATATCACTCCTGAACTCCGCCAAGGCATCCAGCGCCGCCTTCTTGCCGCGGGTGCTATCGCTGAGGCATGCGATGCCCGTGTTCCTCGTCCTCTGCGTGCGTTCCCCCGTCTCCTCGTCGATGAGGCTAACGACGGCCTGCCACCTCCCCTTGTTCTTCCTGACCGACCCGCTTCCACAAATGCGTAAAGTCTTATTGCTCTCTTTTTCGCTACCCATTTTGCTCCCAAAACACTTCGTGATTCCAGATATGCATATCTACCTGCGGAAACTCAAAAGTCTGTGATTCCGGAGCCTCCGGAGTCACCAGAGAATCACCGACTGCGCCATGAGTTTGTAAGTCGAATTATAACGAGATATAGAACCCTGTGTTTACCTGCGTTAATTTACATATGCGGAAACAGCTTACATGCGCTATTTGCGCGTCCTATAATAAAAAAACCACAGGTAGAGCCAAAAATAGGGGTCTGGGGGTCAAGGGGTCGCTGGTTCGAATCCAGTCGTCCCGACCAGAAGTTTGCAGGTCAGGCACTAAGTGCCTGACCTTTTTTGTTTTAAGCAATTGCTTAATTTTGATTAATCAACAGGGTGCCAAAAATCTACCTACGCGATAATCGCCTTTTGCGGCTACTTGTGCGTTTTGCACGCGCTTGAGACGATTTATTAACGCGATATGAATCTACATACGCGTAGCTGGTATACAGCCGAGTACAGGCTGTATTTATCGCGGCGATTTACACAGATATAGCGACTCTAACGAACAAGCGTGTCACTGTATTTATTCCAGTAGTTAACTTGATCGGTGGATAAGTGGGCTGTTGCAACGAAACGCCAAGGAGGATGGGCTCTATACGAGGACGCCGCAGAGGCAATGGCGGGGGAGTGCGGCAGGCGCTCTGAAAGCCGCTGTATGACCCCATGTCTTCTTAACTCGATAATTTGTGTTTCAAGCCATGAATCGGTCGAGCAATTGCCAAAAGAAAGGCCCATGCAGGATTGCACGGGCCTTACATCAGATCAAATTTGAGCTAGAAGCACCAAACGGGGCAGACGCAACGCCATCTCGTCGCGGCCTCGGCGAGCGACATATCGCAGTCGAGGTAGACATCGAGGAAGTCGTCAGATCCCGCACAGGGGGACCGCGATGGTGGCCACCGCGCCGCCCGAGGGGCTGTTGGCGAGCGAGACGGAGCCCCCGTGGGCGCTCGCGGCCTCGGAGGCGACGTGGAGTCCGAGCCCGTAGTGGTGGCCTCCGTCGCGCGAGGAGCGGGAGGAGTCGTCTGTGAAGAGGCGCTCGCAGCCGCGTTCGAGGGCGGCGGGAGAAAAGCCCGGTCCGTCGTCGGCGACCTCGATGACGAGGCGCCCTCCCGCGACGTCGCAGGAGACAGCCACGCGCGAGCGTGCGTGCTCGGCGGCGTTGGCCACGAGGTTCGCGGCGGCTCGCGCCAAGGTGGTTCGGTCGAGCGGGGCCTCGGGCGCGCCCGCGACAGCGGGGCCCGTGGCCACGTCGAGCGCCACGCCTCGCGCCCGGGCGATCTGGGCGGCCTCGGCAAGAACCTGCTCGCAGAGCTCGGCCGGCCGCATGGGGGCCCTCTCCGCCCCGCCGGACCCGCGCGAGGCCTCGATGAGCAGGCGCACGTAGCCGTCGAGCCTTTCGACACCGCCGGCTATGTCGCGCGCGGCGGCCGAGAGGTCGGCGTCATTCTCGTCTTCCAGCTCCTCCGCCACGAAGTCGGCGTTGGCGCGCAGCACGGTGAGCGGCGTCTTGAGGTCGTGGGCGAGCGACGCCATCTGCTCGCGCTGCCCCCGCTCCGCGGCCCAGCGGGCCTCGAGCGACTCGGCGAGGGAGGCCCGCATGGCGTCCATCGCGGCGAGGACGTCGTTCACCTCGCGCACGTTGGTGCTGCCGACCGCGAAGTCGAGCTCCCCCGCGCCGACGCGACTCGCCGCCTCCGCGAGCGGCGCCATCTTGCGCGAGATCACGCGGCTCGCGCGGCGCGCCACGAGCGCGAGCGCGAGCGCGCTTCCCGCCGCAGCGCCGACGAGCATGAGGTTCTGCGGGTTAGGAAGCAGGCCGGCGAGGTCGCGCGAGACCCACTGCGGCAGGTACTCGCTGATGAGTGCGCAGGCCCCGCCGCCCTTGAGCGGGAACGCGGCGTAGGTGAGGCCCGAACCCCCGCCCTCGATCTTCACTGTGCCCGGTTCCGCGGCGAGTGCCGTACGGGCCATTTCCTTCGCGTCCTCGAGCCGCGTGCCCTCGAGGTCTGTCATCAGCACGTATCCGTCCTTGTTCAGGATGAGGTAGCGGTACGCCGTCGGCACGTCCTGCTGCCCGCAGACGCCGTCGCGTCCCAGGCCCTCCGCGACCTCGCGAACATTGGCCGGCCCCCAGCTTGCCTCGTAGACGATGCCCGCGTTGATCGCCACGGAGAGCACCATGAACGAGGCGAGCCACGCCGTGGCGACCGCCGCGAACGCGTAGGCGAAGTAGCGCGCGATGACGAAGGAGAGTGGCATGCCCCCGCGACCTCGCGCCCCGGTCTTCAGAGCTGCCACTTGTACCCCATCCCCCAGACGGTCGCGATCGGATCGGCGCCGGCCTCGGAGAGTTTCCTCCGGGCGCGGCTGACCTGCATGGATATGGCCGCGTCGTCGGCGTCGCTCTCCCAGCCGAGCACCGCCTCGCGTATCTGCGCGCGGCTCATGACCTGCCCGGGGTGGCGCGCGAGGTACTCGCAGATGGCGTACTCGGTGGGCGTGAGCGGCACGGCCTCGCCGCCCACGGCGAGGTCGCGCGCCCCGAGGTCGATCCGCACCTCCCCGAAGGAGAGGGCGTGCGAGCGCGGCCGGCGCTCACGGCGTAGATGGGCCGCGACCTTTGCGCGCAGTTCCGCGGCCCCGAAGGGCTTGCGGACGTAGTCGTCGGCGCCCAGGCCGTAGGCGGCCACGGCATCCTCCTCGGCCACGCGCGCGGTCAGGAAGACGATGGGCCCGTCAAAGTCCGGGCGGATCTGCCGCACGAGCTCGAAGCCGTCGAGCCCCGGCATCATGACGTCGCAGAGCACGAGGTCGAAGCGCGAGAGGTCCATCCCCGGGACCGCCGTCGGGTCCGCCGCCCTGACGACCTCATGGCCGTCGCGGCCGAGGACGCGCGCGAGCGCGTCGAGGATCGCCCGTTCATCATCCACTGCCAGTATCCT
>CAJMMA010000069.1 GCA_905214435.1 uncultured bacterium | reverse complement strand
AGTTGTCACGTTCGCTCAACCGGAAAATGGTTCTTTGAAAGTCTATATGTTGAAGGGTGAGGGTGAGAAGACCGAGATAACGAGTGGAACCGCTGTGGCGAAAGCGACTAAGCTACCCCGCCCGTCCCCGGGGCGCCCTCCTGCGCGCGATCAGCCCGTCATTTAGAACGGAATAAAGGTTAGTGAGGCCCTGGCCGTTTGGCCAGGGCCTCGTTTTGTGTGAGCTACTTGAGGAGTTGGGCAATGGCGTTGACGAATTTTTGGACTTGGAGGGTGGGCTCGAGCGGGTAGTGCAAATAGACCGGCACCTCGCGGCCGCACAAAAACGGTACGCCCACAAAGGCCGGGTGCACGCCCGACCACGCTCCGCAGGTGAGCACCGCGTCGCCCTTTTCCTCCGCCTCGTTAAAAAGCGCAAAGTCAAAGCTGTCCACGTCGATCACGTCCACGCCGCCGTCGGCCAAAAGGTCAATGCGCAGGCTGTCCATGGCGTCGTTGCCGTGGCGCAGTACGCGCAGACGCATACCCTCCAAGTCGGCGATCGAAATACGGTTCTTGCGTGCCAGCGGGCTCGTGCGCGGCAGGTCGATATAAAACGGCACGTTGACAATGCGGAGCTTTTGGCAGGCATCACCCCAGCGCGGGGTCGAAAAACTCGACTGCACCACATCCACCTCGCGCCCCAGACCGCGCATGACGGTCTCGCGCTCATCGTAAAGGTCCCCCACCGGCACAATCTCAAAACGCAAGCGCGGCTCCATGTCGTGCACCTGCGGCCACAGCGCGAGCGTGTGGCGCCCCGGGCACATCATCGATACGCCCAGGCGCACCGCACCGCCATCGCCCGCCGCTCGCCGGGCGCGGCGCAACGCATCCTCGGATTGGCGCATGATCGAGCGCGCGTCGTCCACCAACAGCGCGCCCGCCGGCGTCACCTTGACGCCCGAGTGCGAGCGCTCGAACAACGTGATGCCAAACTCGGCCTCGAACCCCGACACCTGTTTGACGAGCGCCGGGGTCGACACGCGCAGCTTTGCCGCGGCACGCGAGAAACTTCCCAGCTCCGCGGCGGCCGAAATAGCGTCAAGTCGTCGATCGTACACGTCACTCTCCCGTTTTCGCGCCCGTGGCCACATGGTGCCACAGGAGGTTGTTTCGCAGGTCATGCGCTCAATTGAGAACAAACCTCAATGCACAGTGTAAACCTACGGTTAACGACATTCTAACAAATATGCAATTCACCTGCACGAACGCTAAGCATACGATAACCAGCGAAAACCACGTGGGTCGGTTAATGGGAGCGACCCACTGGGAGGCACAAGAAGGGAAGTTCCTATGAGCAATTGGCTTAAGCTCGAGGGCGATGTCTGCGCCGTGACCGGCGCACTCGGCGGCATGGGCGTCGAGATTTGCCGCGAGTTCGCCCGCAACGGCGCCAACGTCGTCCTGCTCGATCTGGACGAGGAAAAGGTCAAGGCCGCAGCTGCCGACCTCGCCGCCGAGTTTGGCATCCACGCCGAGGGTTACAAGATGAACGCCACCGACGAGGCCGAGGTTCAGGCCGCCGTCGACGCCACCATCGCCAACTTCGGCCGCGTCGACGTCCTCGTCAACACCGCCGGCATCCTGCGCTTCGCCGCTATGGAGGACCTGCCGCTGAGCGACTGGGAGCAGGTACTCAACGTCAACCTCACCGGCTACTTCATCACCTCGCAGCGCTTTGGTCGCGAGATGATCAAGGCCGGCCAGGGCCGCCTGGTGCACATCTCGACCGTCGCCAGCCACTCCCCCGAGACGTTCTCGGGCGTGTACAGCTCCACCAAGGCCGGCGTCAACATGATGTCCAAGATGCTGGCAGCCGAGTGGGGCCCTTACGGCGTGCGCTCCAACTGCGTCGAGCCCTGCTTTGTTAAGACCCCCATGTCGGCGAGCTTTTACGCCGACCCCGAGGTCGAGAAGAGCCGCAGCCGCCTCATCGCCACGCGCCGCATCGGCGAGGTCAGCGATATCGCCAACGCCGTCATGTTCCTGGCGTCCAAGCGCTCGGACTTTACCACCGGCGACGCCATCAAGGTCGATGGCGGCTTCTCCAACATGATGGGCGACCTCACCGCCAAGCCCGGCGGCCGCCGCGCCTTTGCCGACAACTACCTTAAGAACAAGGGTGTCGAGCTTTGGTCCGACGAGTCCGGCGTCGCAAAGCCGACTGACCAGTAAAGCAGCCCGACAGGGAGGACCCGCGGACACGCCTGTTCCTCCCCCGTATCGATTAGAAAGAGTCCAATGGCTTCCACCAACTCCAACAAGGGTCGCGCCGTCGTGCTTTCCGCCGCGTGCGTCACCATGTTCTTCATCAGCTCCATCGCTCTGTATTCCGTCGTGAGCAAGAACCTGCTCGCCGTCTACCCCGAGTGGTCCAGCGCCCTTACCTGGGCTTTCCCGGTCTTTCAGACCATCATGGCCGTGACGGGCATCTTCGCCGGCCGCATCTCCGATAAGATCGGCCCCCGCAACGTTGTGATTGCCGCCGCCGTGTGCTACGGCGTGGGCTGGTTCATGTCCGGCACCGTCACTGAGCCGTGGCAGTTCTACCTGTGGTTCTCGCTCGTCGCCGCTATCGGCAACGGCCTGGGCTACAACCCCGCGCTCACCACGGGCCAAAAATGGTTCATCGACAAGAAGGGCCTCGCCTCCGGCATCACCCTGGCCGCTTCGACCGCCGGCCCCGCCGTGCTGTCCCCGGTGCTCGCCTCGCTGCTCATCCCGAGCCTCGGTATCTTTGGCGCCCTCAAGGCACTCGGCGTCATCTTCTTTGTGATGATCGCCGCCTCCGCCCTGTTCCTGAAGGCCCCCGAGGGCGGCTGGCTGCCCGAGGGTTTTGAGGCCCCCAAGGGCGGCGCACATGCCGGCACCTTCGGCGACCTCACCCCGGGCGAGATGGTCAAGACCCCGCGCTTCTGGGTCCTTATCGTCACCTTCGCCTTTGCCGCCACCGCGGGCACCCTGCTTGTGGGCAAGGTTGCCTCCATCGCCGCCGTCCAGCTCTTCGCCGACCCCACGAGTGCCGCGGCCGTCGCCCTCGGCGGCGTGGTCGTCTCCGTCAACACCTGCGCTAACCTGGTCGGTCGCCTTTCCTTTGGCCAGATCATCGACAAGATCGGTGCCTACAAGTCGCTGCTCATCAGCCTTGTCGTGACCATCGTCGCGCTCGTCATCATGTCGATGAGCTTTACGCAGAGCATGTTCTTTGTGGCGCTCGCTCTGCTCGGCTTTAGCTTTGGCGCCCTGCTCGTCATCTACCCGCCGCTCACCGGTGGCGCCTTTGGCACCAGCAACATCGGTGTCAACTACGGCATCATGTTTTTGGGCTACGCCGCCTCTACCTGGATCAGCCAGCCCATCACTGCCGTGCTGTATCACGCCGAGGCCGGCAGCGCCGCCTACCAGCAGTCCTTCTACGGCGCCATCGTGATCGCCGCCATCGCCGTCGTGCTCACCCTCTACATGATGGTCTCCGACAGCAAGAAGAAGTCCGCCTAGTTTTACCGATGTGACAAAGGGACTGTCCCTTTGTCACATTCCACCAGCCACCAGCATTAAGGAGTCGAAATGTCTGAGCTCAACCCCGTCCGCATTGCCGTCATCGGCGCCGGCGCCATGGGCCGCAACCACATCCGCTTTGTCACCGAGGAGCCCGAGGCCGAGCTTGTCGCCATCGCCGACGCCTTTGAGGGCGCCCGCGCCACGGCCGAGGCTGCCGGCGTGCCGTTCTTTACCGATCCCGCCCAGATGATGGACGAGGTCAAGCCCGAGGCCGTCATCATCGCCACCCCCAACGACCTGCACCTGGGCGTTGCCCGCGAGGCCATCAAGCGCAACATCGTGCCGCTGGTCGAAAAGCCGATCTCCAACGACCTCGAGGATGCCCAGGCTTTCGCCGCCGAGGCCGAGACCGCCGGCGTGCCCGTGCTCGTGGGTCAGCACCGTCGCCACAACCCCTTCGTCAACAAGGCCAAGGAGATCATCGAGTCCGGCGAGCTGGGCAAGCTCACCGTGTCGAGCTTCCACTACATGATCTATAAGAATGACGAGTACTTCGATGTCGAGTGGCGCCGCAAGAAGGGTGCCGGACCGATCTTGGTCAACCTGGTTCACGACGTGGACCTGCTCCGCTACCTGCTGGGCGAGCCCGTCGCCGTCCAGGGCATGCAGTCCAGCGCCGCCCGCGGTTTTGAGACCGAGGACTCCGCCGTGGTCAACGTCCGTTTTGCCGATGGCGCGCTTGCGAGCATGACCATCTCCGACGCCACCGCCAGCCCCTGGAACTGGGAGGCAACCGCTCGCGAGGATCCGCAGTACCGCCCCTTCGACGCCGACGCCTACTTTATCGGCGGAACCTTGGGTGCCCTTTCGCTGCCCCGCCTGCATCAGTTCTCCTACGACGGCGCCTCCAACTGGCACAAGCCGCTGCAGATGGAGATTCCGGCCGTCGACCCGGCGCTGCCGCACAAGATGCAGCTCAAGCACTTTGTGAAGGTCGTCCGCCGCGAGGTCGAGCCCGTCGTAACCCCCGCCGACAACGTCAAGACGCTCACGCTTCTCAACGCCATCAAGGAGGCCGCCGAGACCGGCCAGCTCGTCGAGCTGTAGCACCTTAGGACAGGCCGCGGCAGAAACCCCATGCCGGGCCCCTCGGTCCGCCACAAATAAGCCCCTCTTCTTTGCCCCGCGAGCAGCTTCCTGCCCGCGGGGCATTTTGCTACGTTGCCAATGATTTTTCTGGGACGGGGGACTTTTTGCACCTTAGCTTGATTCGTTCGCCACGAAATGTGCCTATCTACTACGTTTAACCAATCACCCTCAACCATACAGAATTTCGCGAAATAAAAACCGCAGGTAAACGGCTTGCGCATTTTCGGAAAACCGGGGGATGGTCGACCCACACGGTTCAAACGTAGTAGATAGGCCGCTTTCGTGGTTCCGCGCCAAAACAGTCTTTTTTGGGCGAAGTGGCAGGTGGTATCCTTGGTAGCTCTGTGCTGCAAACGCACCTTAAACGCAAGGAGTCCCATGGATCTTATCGCCCAGCTCGCCCGCGAGCTCAACCTTAAGGCCGCCAACGTCGAGGCGGCCGTCAAGCTCATCGACGAGGGAAACACCATTCCCTTTATCTCGCGCTACCGCAAGGAAGCCACGGGCGGCATGGACGACGTCGCCCTGCGCGCACTCGACGAGCGCCTGTCCTACCTGCGCAATCTTGAGCAGCGTAAAGAGGACGTCATCCTGCTCATCGATGCCCAGGGCAAACTCACGCCCGAACTCGAGCAACAGATTCGCGAGGCCACACAGCTCCAGCGTGTCGAGGACCTCTACAAGCCCTACCGCAAAAAGCGCATGACCCGCGCGCAGAAGGCACGCGAGGCCGGCCTGGAGCCGCTCGCCAACATGATCATCATGCAGGCTTCGGCCAAGGGCAGCGCGCTCGACGCCGCCGCGGACTACGTCAACGAGGAGGCCGGCTTCGACACGCCCGAGAAGGCGCTCGCCGGCGCCGCCGACATCGTGGCCGAGACGGTAGCCGAGGACCCGGAGAACGTCGCCGACCTGCGCGCCTTTACGCAAAACACCGCCGACATCGTCGTCGAGGCCACCGACCCCGCCGAGAAGACTCCCTACGAGCCGTACTACAGCTATGACGAGCCACTGCGCCGTATACCCAACCACCGCGTGCTGGCTATCGACCGCGGCGAGCGCGAGGGCAAGCTCCGCGTGCGCGTGGACGTCGACGGCGCAGCCGCCACGGCACGCCTCGGCAGCCGCTGGCCCCGCCGCCAGGGCGTGTTTGCTCCCATCTTCGATGCCGCCATCGCTGACGGTTACAAGCGCCTCATGGCCCCCTCGCTGGAGCGCGAGGCCCGCGCCAAACTCACCGTTCGCGCCCAGACCGAGGCCATCAACGTCTTTGCCAAGAATCTCGAAGGCCTGCTCTCGGCACGCCCCGTGCGCGGCGCCCGCGTGCTCGCGCTCGATCCGGGCTACCGTACCGGCTGCAAGGTCGCCGTCATGGACGAGACCGGCAAGTTACTCGACCACGGCGTGGTCTACCCCACCAAGCCGCGCCACGACGTCGCCGGCACCAAGCGTGAGCTCGCCCGCCTCGTCAAGAAGAACGGCGTCAACACCATCGTCATCGGCAACGGCACCGCCAGCCGCGAGACCGAGGAAGTCGTCTCGGAGTTTATTGCCGAGCAGGCGCCCAGCCTTCGCTACACCATCGTCAACGAGGCGGGCGCGTCGGTGTACTCCGCCTCCGAGCTCGCGAGCCAGGAGTATCCCGATCTGGATGTCACCGTGCGCGGCGCCATGAGCCTGGGCCGCCGCCTGCAGGACCCGCTGGCAGAGCTCGTCAAGATTCCGCCCCAGTCCATCGGCGTTGGCCAGTACCAGCACGACCTTGACCAGGCCGAGCTTTCGCGCACCTTGGGCCACGTGGTGGAAGACGTCGTCAACCGTGTGGGCGTCGACGTCAACACCGCGAGCGCAAGCCTGCTGGGCTACGTGTCGGGCATTACGCCGAGCGTGGCCAAGAACATCGTGGCATACCGCGAGGAAAACGGCGCCTTTACCGATCGCCGCCAGCTCAAGAAGGTCCCCAAGCTGGGACCCAAGGCATACCTCAACGCCGCGGGCTTCCTGCGCATCAGCGGCGGCAAGAACCCGCTCGACGCGACAAGCGTCCACCCCGAGAGCTACGAGGTGGCCACGTCCGTCTTGGAACGCGCCGGCGTGGCGGCCAGTGAGCTCAGCCGAGGCGGCGTGCCCGATATCGAGCGCCGCCTGGGCAGCATCTCGGCGCTGGCAAGCGACCTGGACTGCGGCACCCTCACGCTCATCGACATCGTCAACGAGCTCAAGAAACCCGGCCGCGATCCGCGCGACGATGCGCCCGAGGTGGTCTTTAGCCGCTCGGCGCTTTCCATCGACGACCTGGAACCCGGCATGGAGCTCAAGGGCACGGTGCGCAACGTTGTCGATTTTGGCGCCTTCGTCGACGTAGGCGTGCACCAGGACGGCCTCGTACATATCTCCAAGCTGGCCAACCGCTTCGTCAAGCACCCGAGCGACGTGGTGCGCGTCGGCGACACGGTCAAGGTGTGGGTCGA
>CAJMMA010000068.1 GCA_905214435.1 uncultured bacterium | reverse complement strand
TGAAGGTGCCGCCAAGCGCCTCGACGCGCTCGCGCATGGAGCCGAGCCCCATGCCTTCTGCGACGTTGCTGCTGCTCGCCGGGGTCGCGTCCGCGCCATTATCGGTAACGATGAGCTGGTAAAACGACGGATGCTCCATGCACCGCACGGTAACGGCATTGGCATGGGCGTGGCGCATGGCGTTGGAAAGCGCCTCGCGAAGGACCGCCGCAAAGCAGTTGGCGACATTTGCGGGCGCATGTTCGGTCATAACTTCAAGCTCAATCTGCGGGCCGCCGTCCGAGCGCGCGCCTTCAACGATGCGTTCGAGCTGCACGGAGAGGTTGGTCGCATTGTCGTTGAGCGCGTGGACGCTAGTACGCACAAGTTGGAGCGCCTCGTCAACCGTGCGTTTGACGTCGGCGAAATCGGCGGCGACGCCGGGCTCGTCGGCGTGGATCACGCGCAGGGCTTCGGCTTGTAGCGAGGCACGCGTGAGCTGGTGTCCGACGTTATCGTGGATCTCGCGCGCGATGCGGGCGCGTTCGGCGAGCGTCGCGAGCTCGACTTCGTAGTCCTGGCGGTCGGCAAGATCGCGGTTGCGCGCTTCGAGCGCGAGGGCTCGTTCCTGCAGCTCGTCGCGGGTACGGCGCATGCGTTCCTGTTCGCGCCCCAGCTGCGCGGTGCGCAGTGACAGCAACGTGGCGGCGACCGAAAGAATGGCGGTTAGCAGCAGCGTTCGGGTGGTGAGCGCGCCGCCGCGAAGGTCCGCGACGAGCGCACAGGCAAAGACAGCACCGACACCCAACGCGATCCAGGCGTGCTCACGGCGCACGCGCCGCGCGATGTCATAGAGGGCGAGAGGCGCAAACGGCATAAACGGCGGCACGAAGACAGCCGCGATGATGTAAGCGTAGCTCACGGCCTCGCTCGCACGGCGGGCGCGATTTCCCTGTGCGACCTCGGCCAGTGAGGTGGCAATAACGCCCAGGCAAAACGCCGCGACTAAGCGAGCGTCCACAGCAAGGCCTGTGGCGGCTGCGATGCAGCACGCCAGCACAATCGATTTGTCGAAAAGCCTGTTCATACGGGTATTGTACGCGATGCCGCGCGTGGTGGAGGGGCCGCCTGCGCAACCGTGACATTTCTCCCGCGCGGCAAAGCGGGGGCGTCGGCAGGCCGTACGACCAAGACCTCCGCACTCGTGACAAAGCTCACTGGTGCGCGCCGCCCGCTCCTGCGATGATGCAATCGTACCGGGCCACGACCAACAGAAGGGCCGCCTCATGACAGACATCGTCCACGTCGAAAACCTCGTCAAGCGCTACGACGATCTTATTGCGCTCGACCACTTTAACCTGAACATCGCCCCCGGCGAGATTTTTGGCCTGCTGGGCCCCAACGGCTCGGGCAAGACCACGTCCATCAACTGCATCCTGCAGCTGCTCGCCTACGACAAGGGCACCATCGAGCTGTTCGGCGAGCGCATGACGCCCGCCCGCTACGACCTCAAGCGCCGCATCGGTGTGGTGCCGCAGCAGGTGGCGGTGTTCGACGAGCTCACCGTGCGCGAGAACATCGACTATTTCTGCAGTCTCTACGTCAACGACCGCAAGCGCCGCCGCGCGCTGGTGGACGAGGCGATCGACTTTGTCGGCCTGGGCGACTTTACCAAGTTCCGCCCCGGCAAGCTCTCGGGCGGCCTGACGCGTCGTCTCAACATTGCCTGCGGCATCGCGCACAAGCCCGAGCTCATCTTTTTTGACGAACCCACGGTGGCGGTCGACCCGCAAAGCCGCAACGCCATCCTGGAGGGCATCTGCCGCCTGCGCGACGAGGGCGCCACGGTGGTGTATACCAGCCATTACATGGAGGAAGTCGAGCAGATCTGCAGCCGCATTATGATCATGGACGGCGGCCGCGTGCTGGCGCAGGGCACTAACGACGAGCTCAAGCGCATGATTCAGATGGGCGAGAAGATTGTAATCGAGGTCGGCGAGGTTCCGAGTGCGGCGCTCGGTGCCGTCGCAAGCCTGCCGCACGTTCTGGACCTTTCGGCAACGGCGGGACAGCTCACGTTTTCGTGCGAAGCGAGCCCGCACAACCTGACGGACATTCTCGATGCGCTGCGCTCGCATGACGTGCCGCTCGGCCGCATCTATTCCGAACCGCCGACCCTCAACGACGTGTTCCTCGAGATCACCGGCCGCGAGCTGCGCGACTAGGGGGCGGCCATGTTCAACACCATCATCACCACGGTCAAGACGCTGCTGCGCCGGCCGAGCACGTGGGTCTGGGGCGCTCTCTTTCCTATCGCGCTTTCCACGATGTTCATGTTTATGTTTGCGAACCTCAGCTCCGACGGCACGGTCGACCCGGTGCCGGTTGCCGTCGTGGCGGACGAGGCCTGGGATGCCTCGACCTTTAAGGATGTGGCAGCTTCGCTTGCCAAGGCAGGCGACGATCAGCTGCTCGATGTGAGCGAGTACGAAGACTTGGCTGCCGCGCGCAAAGCGCTCAAGGCCGGCGAGGTCGCGGGCATCTATACGGTTGATGCCGCGGGCACGCCCAGGCTCACGCTGCTATCGAGTTACGACAGCTCGCGCGCCTCGTCGGTGCTTACCGACCGCAGCATCCTTGAAACGGTGGCAAGCTCGTATACGCAAAATGCCGAGCTCATGTCCCAGATTGCCCAGGACAACCCGGCGGCGCTCGCCGATCCGGCGGCGGTTGCGCGCGCCCTGTCGCTCGAGGGCGGAACCCGCCGCGTGAGCCTGACTCGTGCCACGCCCGATGGCACGGTCATCTACTATTACGCGCTTTTTGGCCTGGTCGCGATGATGTCTGCCGAGTTTGCCGCCTTGAGCGTCGTCGATTTGCAGCCCAATCTGTCCGGCCTCGGCGCGCGCCGCTGCGTGGGCGGTCTTTCCAAGACGGCGTCGCTGGCCGGCATTTTTGTCGGCTCGTGGCTGGTTTCCTTTGCATCGATGGCGGTTGCGATCGGCTACGTGCGCCTGGTCGTGGGCGTCGACTTTGGCGGGCGCGAGGGGTTGTGCCTGCTGGGCGGGGCTGCATCCGCGCTTGCCGCCACGGGCCTGGGGCTTTTTGTGGGCACGCTTCCCGTTAAGGGCGGCAAGGCATCCAAGTCGGGCATCCTCACGGGCTTTGCCACCACATGCGCCCTGTTCGCCGGCCTCTACGGCGAGCCGGCGATGGCGCTTGCCGACGACGTCGCCCGCGCTTGTCCGGTCGAGTGCTGGCTCAACCCCGTCAAGCTCATCTGCGACATGTTCAATCGCCTGTATTTCTTTGAGGACCTGGGGCCCTTCGCTGTTCGCGCCGGCGCGCTCGTCCTGATGGCCCTGGTGTTTGTCGCCGCCGCTACGCTGATCTTTGGAAGGAGCCGCTATGAGCACCTTTAAGACCGCGCTTCGCATGGCGCTGGCGCACCCGTTCTACCTGCTCATCTATACGGTGTTCATCTCGCTCATGGGCGTATTCATCGCGGCTTCGGTGAGCTGGAACTCGTCGCAGCTTACCGAGTACAAGCCCTACGACACCAACGTGATCGTGGTCGACCGCGACAATAGCGACCTTTCGCGGGCGCTTACCAAGCACCTGGGCTCACGCTTTGACCTGGTCACGGGCGTCGGCGACGACACATACGATCTTGCCGACGCGCTCTCCAAGAGCAACAGCGCCAAGGGCAGTGCCGATTGCGTGTTCTTTATCCCGGAGGGGTTTGAGGACGATCTTGTTGCAGCCGCCCGTGCGGGGGAGGCCCTGCCCAAGCTCGACGTGACCTATGGTTCCGGCACCATGGCGGCGGCGCTTTCGTCCGCCGAGGCCTCGCGCTGGATCTCGCTCGCGGGCGCTGCGGCGGCGCTTGAACCAGCTGCCTCCAACGGTGACGTCGCAAGGGCCGCCGAGCACGCGGCCGCAAAGCGCGCGGAGGTCCAGATCGAGCAGGTCAAGGTCGACTCGACTGCTGCTACCACGCTCGAGTCGTACTTCAACTTTGGCGCGTACGCGATCATCTCGTCGGTCATCGTGTCGGTGGGACTGGTGTTTTCGGGCATGAACGAGCCCGAGCGCGTGCGCCGCATGGATGCCAGCCCGGTCTCTGAGCGCCAGCGTTCGCTCGCTGTGTTCGCGGCCGCCGCCGTGCTCACCGTCTGCATCTGGCTCGTGTCGAGCATGATGGGCGTCGTGGGCTTTGCCAGCGCGGTTGCCGAGGTCGGCGTGGGTCGCGTGTGCCTGGCGCTGGCGGCAACGTTTGCCCTGGCGTGCACGCCGCTGGCTGTTGGCTTTACGCTGTCGAGCCTGGGCGCGCGCGAGGAGCTGCTCAACGGTGTGGGCAACCTGCTCGGCATGCTCATGACGTTTTTGGGCGGCGCCTGGATGCCGCTGTCGCTCATGGGCTCGGCCGTGCAGACGGTGGCGCACTTTGTGCCGACGTATTGGGTGAACGACGCGATCGGCAAGGCGCTCGCTTCGGACCTGACGTCTGCCGTGCTGGGCGACATCGCCTGCGACCTGGGCGTCACGGTGCTCTTCGCCGCTGCCATCGCCGCCGTAGGCCTAGCCCTCGCCCACAACAAATCCCACGCCTAGCCACCTAGTCATTGGGGACAGTCTTTGCCGATTCGCCGGCAGGGCTGGCAGGGACTGTCCCAATATGTCGGCACTTGGGGACCACTCATTGGGGACAGACTTAAATGAGCGATTTCACTCATTTAAGTCTGTCCCCAATGAGTAGGTTGGAAAATAGTTCGCGCACGTCGCTTATAAATAGTTCACCTGGGTTTACTATTAGCCTAGAAAAGTGGCAGAAGGCTAACAACGGGGGATAGCATGGCGACAAAGCAAGCGTATGTCCAGGTCAAAGGGCTCAAGAAACACTATGGCGACGGTGATGCGCGCCTGACGGTACTCGATGGCATCGACACGTCCATCAACCGCGGCGAGATCTGCGTCATGCTGGGGCCTTCGGGTTCGGGCAAGTCCACGTTTCTTAACCTGATCGGCGGCCTGGAGGATGCCGACGCCGGCTCTATTCTGGTGGACGGCTGCGATCTTACCGTGCTCAAGGCCGGAGACCTGGGCGAATACCGACGCCGCGAACTGGGCTTTGTCTTCCAGTTCTACAACCTGGTGCCCGATCTCACCATCAAGGAGAACATCGAGGTCACGGCGCACCTGTCCAAAAACCCGCTCAACATCGACGACCTGCTGCGTTCGCTGGGTCTCTACGAGCACCGCAACAAGTTCCCGCGCCAGGTCTCGGGCGGCCAACAGCAGCGCTGCGCCATCGGCCGTGCGCTTGTCAAAAACCCGGGCCTGCTGCTGTGCGACGAGCCCACGGGCGCGCTTGACTACAAGACGTCCAAGGAAATCTTGCAGCTCATGGAGGATGTCAACCGCACCTACGGCTGCACCATCATCATTGTTACCCACAATGCCGCCATCGCGCGCATGGCCAATCGCGTGCTGCGCCTGCGCGACGGGCGCATCGTCGAAGATGTGCTCAACGAGTCGCCCGTCGCGGCCGCCGAGCTCGATTGGTAGGCGGCGCCATGACACCTCTCGCAAAACGTCTCCCGCGCGAGCTGCGCCGCAATATCGGCAAGTACCTGGGCATCTTTTTGCTTATGTGCGGAAGCATCGCCCTTACCTCGGGCTTTTTGCTCGCGGCCCACTCCATCGGCTGCCTTATCGACGACATGCGCGATGCGTACACGATCGAGGACGGCCGCGTGACCACCTCCTTCGAGGCTACCGACGATCAACTCAAGGCCGCCGAGGACGCAGCCGGTGACGTCGGCGGCGTCACGCTCTACAAGAATTTCTCCATCGACGCCATCATCAAAAAGGCGTCCGGCGACGACGGCACCAAGCGCACCCTGCGCACCTATGCGCACCGCACCAAGGTCGATATCGCGTCCTACTGCGAAGGCAAACAGCCCAGGGCGGACGATGAGGTGGCAATCGACCGTGTCTTCGCCACCAACAACGACCTCGCCATCGGCGATAAGGTCGAGCTCGAGGGGCGCACCTACACCATCTGCGGCATCATGACGCAGCCCGATAGCCAGGCGTTGTTCCTCGACAATTCGGACTTTACGGTGAACACCATTACGTATGGTGTCGCCGAGGTCACCGACGCCGGTTTTGCCGCGCTCGAGGATGCCGGCGGCGCGCCCGCCTATACGTACTCCTTTACCTTTAACGACCGCGACCTCTCCACCGCGGACCGCATCGATGTCGAACAGGATATGGTCGAGGCGCTGGCGGATGCCGATGCGCGCGTGGACGATCTGATCGACGCCGATTCCAATTAGGGCATTGGCTATGCGCGCGATGACGTGGACGGCGACTCTATGATGTGGATGACGCTGCTCGACATCATCATCGTGATCATGGCGTTCGTCTTTGTGGTCCTTACCGACGCCACCATCGAGGAGGAGAGCGCCATCATCGGCACGCTGCTCGCCAGCGGCTATCGTCGACGCGAGATCGTGCTGCACTACCTTGCGCTTCCCGCCATCGTGGGCGTGGTCGCGGCGCTTTTGGGCACTGCGCTCGGCATTGTGTTCTTTACCGAGCCCATGCGCGGCCTCTATTACGGTTCGTACAGCCTGCCTCCCTTCCAGGTGTACTGGAGCTGGGAGATTTTTGTGAAGTGCGCCGTGGTTCCCGCTGCCGCGCTCATCCTCATCACGCTGGTGGGCCTGCTTCGCAAGATGGGCAAGACGCCGTTGCAGTTCCTTCGTCACGAGGCGAGCGGCAAATCGGGCACCAAGCGCGGCCTGCAGCTGCCGGAGCGCATGGGCTTTGTCTCGCGCTTTCGCCTGCGCATCTTCCTGCGCAACCTGGGCAACTTCGCCACGCTCTTCGTGGGCATTGCGTTTGCCTCGCTGCTGCTGCTCTTTGGCCTGGCGATCCTGCCCACGATGACGCACTATGCGGACAACCTGGAGACAAGCCTGGTCGCCGAGCACCAGTACACGCTCAAGGCTCCGCTAGAGCTTGAGGGTACTGCCGAGGAGCGCGGGCAGTGGGCGGCGCTCGAGCGCTTGCAGTCGATTGACGGCGCGCTGCTCTCCGCCGCCCAGGATGCCGATGACGAGCTTGACGACGCGGCCGATGCGGCGCAGACGGCAGCCGATGCCGCGACCGCATCTCCGTCTGCCGAGAGCCTGGCCGCGGCGCAGGACGCGCTCGCCAAGGTCCAGGACAAGAAAGATGCGCTTTATGCGCGCCTCGATGACCTTGCCGATGCCCTCGGCTGCGACCGCGATGAGGCCATCGACCTGATCGACAAGGCCTCTAAGATCGACACCGACAACGACGACATTCACCCGATCAACACGACCGACAACGGCGCGGGCGCAATCGCGCAGGCCGAGAAATATGCCGTTTACCAGCTGCAATACGACCGCGGCGAGGGAAACGGCACAGAGGCCATCTCTGTCTACGGCATTTCATCTCATTCGCGCTATTGGAAAGACCTCAACGTCGGCGACGGGCGCGTCGTCTTTGGCGGCGGTCTGCTCGATAAGTTTGGCTGGAGCGAGGGCCAGAAGGTCGAGCTTCGCGACAAGTACGAGGCTCGGGATTATTCCCTTGAGTACGCGGGCAAGGGCTGCTCCTGGGGCTCAAAGTCGGACATGAATATCTATATGAGCATCGATGACTTTAACGAGCTGTTCGACAACGATGCCGCCTACTTCAACGGCTATGTGAGCAACGAGAAGCTCGACCTCGACGCGCGCTACTTTGCCGGCGACACCACGCCCGACGACATGCGCGCCGTGGGCGACCAGTTTATCGGCATGATGAGCAAAATGATCGGCATGATGGTCGGGCTCGCGGTGTTTATCTTCCTGCTGTTTATGTACCTGCTGACCAAGGCGGTGATCGACCACAGCGCCCGTTCGATCAGCTACATGAAAGTCTTTGGCTATCGCGATAGTGAGATCTCGCATCTGTACATCCGCTCGATCACGCTGTGCGTGGCGGCGTCGCTCGTGCTGAGCCTGCCGGTCATTATTGGCTCGCTCACGGCCATCTTCCGCTCGATGCTGCTCGCCTACAACGGCAATATCGAGATCTACGTGCCCGCTTGGTCCATGGCTGCATGCGTCGGCAT
>CAJMMA010000067.1 GCA_905214435.1 uncultured bacterium | reverse complement strand
GGCATGGGGCTCGGCTCCATGCGCGAGCGCGTCGAGGCGCTTGGCGGCACCTTCACCGCCGGTCCGCGCGCCGGTGCCGGCGGCTGGCGCGTGTTTGCCACCGTTCCCAAACAGCAAGGAGATGAGGGCCGATGAGGCTCATCGTTGTCGACGACGACCGCCTAGTGGTCGATTCGCTCAAGATTATCCTGGGCGCCCAAACGCAGATCGAGGTAGTGGGCACCGGAGCCGACGGCAACGACGCGGTGGCACTCTACGCCGAACTCGCACCCGATATCGCGCTGCTCGACATTCAGATGCCGGGGCGCGACGGCCTTTCGGCGGCGCGCGAGATCCTTGAGCACGACCCCGCGGCACGCGTGGTGTTTCTGACGACATTCTCGGATGACGAGTACATTGTGTCGGCGCTCAAGCTGGGCGCCCGCGGTTACCTGATCAAGACCGATGTCGCCGCCATTCCGCCAGCGTTGGCGCAGGTTATGGACGGTAAGCGCGTACTCGAGGGCAAGGCAATCGAGGACATCGATTTTGACGGAACGGGCGTCGAGTCGGGCACGCTCCGCCGGCCCGCGGCCTTTGCCGGCCTGACCGACCGCGAATTCGAAGTCGCCGAGCTCATCGCCCGCGGTCTCGACAACAAGGAGATTGCCGCCACAGCTTATATGGGCGAAGGCACCGTACGCAACCACATCAGCTCAATCCTAGCCAAAATGGGCCTACGCAACCGCACGCAGATCGCCATCGCCTACCTGCGAGGGTAATTACCCGAAGACCGATCGCCCCGGCATAGCAAAATGGCTGCTACCGATTTAATGCCATTTCAAAACTATGCCGGTTTGCTACGATGAATCGACCACCTTCGACCACGGCAAATTGCGCGCTTCCAAAACCGCAGGTAGAACGCTTGCAATATTTAGAAAAATGCAGTCATGGTCGGGAATGCCGAATTCATCGTAGTAAACCGACATAGTTTTATTCGCGACGGCCCTGCACGAGTGCCTCCGCAAACCTCGCGAGACCAAAATGATCCGTTTTCTTCCGCCCACGGAGATCGGCTGACAGCGCCCACCACGAAATCGGCCCATCTACTACGTTTGACCCGATACCCCTGACCATAGCCGCGTTTCATGAAAAACCGCAGGCGTTCTACCTGCGGTTTTCATTTCGCATTGCTTGCCGTGGTCGAGGGCTGCCGCCTAAACGTAGTAAATGGGCCGATTTCGTGGCGGCCGGATCACGCAGCAGCCTTCGCAAGGCAAAAATGATCCGCTTTCCTCCGTCCATGGGAGATCAAAGGCTGTTACTGATATGGTGCCATTTCAAAACTATGCCGGTTTACGGGGCTAAAGTCGGAACCCTCATCCATATCCCCTTTTTTTGAAAAACGGCAGGCTATCTACCTGCGGTTTTGTTTTTGCGATTTTCTGTATGGTCGGAGGTTCGCTATCCAGCCCCGTAATCCGGCATAGTTTTGTTCGCGGCAGCCTAACCGCGCGCTCATGCGCGGGGCCGGCGGGGCATTTTCGCCCCACCGGCCCCCTATTCCAGTTCTACTCCAGCGCTACTCCGGCTTGGTTTCTACCGTGGGGGTCTTGTCCGCCGCAACTGGAGTGCGGGCGGTGTCCATGCTCAGGCAGTGTTTAGGGCAGCTTTCGATGCACTCGCCGCACACCACGCAAGCATACGGGTCGATCGTCCACGTTCCGCCCTTGCGATCGACCGCGAGCGCGCCCGCCGGGCAGCGACGCGCGCACATGCCGCAGCAGATGCACACGTCCATGTCGTTGACGATATGCCCGCGCAAGCGCTCGGGCGCCGTCAGCTTCTCCTGCGGATAGCACACCGTTACCGGCTGCTTGACCATAGAACCCAAGGCCGTCTTGGCAAATGTCAGTAAACTCATGCCGCGCCTACCTTTCCGTGCAGCTAATGCAGGGGTCGATGGTCAGGATAATCATGGGCACGTTGGCAAGGAGCACGCCCTGCAGCGCATGTGTCAGACCCGCCAGGTTCTGCGACGTCGGCGTGCGCACGCGAAAACGGTCCAGGTTCTTGGTGCCGTTGCCGCGTACATAGTAGTACGCCTCGCCGCGCGGCTGTTCAATCACAACCTCGCCGCGCGCGCCGTCGGCCGGCGTAAGCTTGGTGCGCCCGCCGATGCCGTCGTGTGGAATCTTACCGACAAGCTCCTTGATGATATCCATGGCCTGCGTGACCTCGGCGCAACGCACCTGGCAGCGGGCATAGCAGTCGCCGTCGGTCGCCACGATGGGTTCAAACGCGGCCAGATCCGCATAGGCGCCGTCGCCAAACATGCGCACGTCGTAATCCACGCCCGAGGCGCGACCGAACGGACCGACCATCGACAGATCCAGCGCGTCCTTCTTGCTGATTGAGCCCACGCCATGCAGGCGCTCGCCGCAGCTGTCATCGTCCAAAAACGTATGCACCAGGGCCTCGTAGTCGGGACGCATGGCTTCGAGCGTCTGGACAATGCCCGCCAGCTCGGAGTCCTCGATATCGTGCTTAAGGCCGCCGATCTCGTTAATCGACAGAATCACGCGCCCGCCGCACGTGCTCTCAAAGATCTTGAGAATCTGCTCGCGCAGGGTCCACGAACGATAGAACAGCGCCTCGAAGCCAAAGGCATCGGCGAGCAGGCCCAGCCACAGCAGATGCGAGTGAATGCGCGAAAGCTCGTGCAAAATGGTGCGGATATACTGCACACGGCCAGGCACCTCGATGTCGAGCATGCGCTCGCAGGCGCTGGCATAGCCGTAACTGTGGCCCACGGCGCAGATGCCGCAGATGCGCTCGGCGATGTAGCCAAACTGATGCATGTCGCGCTTTTCGGTGAGCTTCTCGAGTCCGCGGTGCACAAAGCCGATCTGCGGAATTGCCTCGAGAACGCGGTCGTCCTCGATCACCAGGTCCAGATGAAGCGGCTCGGGCAGCACCGGGTGCTGCGGGCCAAACGGAATAACGGAGCGATGTGCCATGGACCTTACGCCTCCTTTTTCTGCTTGTCGCGGACGACCTTGGCGGCAAGCGCCGCGCGGACCTTGGCCGCTTTCTCGGGATCCATGGCGGCGAGCTTTGCCTCCATCTCGGCGGCTTTAAGTGCGGCCTTGGCCGCGGCCTCGTCATGCTGAGCATCGGAGCCGGCAGCCGCAGCGGGCCGAGCGACGGCGGCGCCCGCGGCATCACCAGCGCCCGCGGCGCCCTCCCCTGCAGCAGCCGCAGCAGCGGCGGCCTTCTCGGCCGCGGCCTTGCGCGCCTTGGCCTCGGCAGCGGCACGGACCTTCATGGCTTTCTCTCGCGCAGCCTTCACCTCGGGCGTGATAACGCTCATGGGCTCGGCAGTCGAGACCTGGTAGAAAAAGCCCTTAAAGTCGATCTGCATATCGGTGATGGCAAGACCGAATAGGTCGTGCGCTTCGTTTTCAAACGGGAATACCGCCGGATAGTACGAGCTGATGGACGGAATCTCCTGGTACTGATCAATTCCCTCAACCACCAGGTTCTCGATCGCATAGCTGCCGTCCTGCGCAATATGCTCCTGAGCAGCACGAACGTTGATAAACGTATAGACCAGGCGATACGATCCGTCGTCCACACAGCGCTCGGCGTGCATCTGCACAAAGCGGGCACCGGCGCCCTTGAGCGCCTGGACATGCGACAGAAGCTCGTCGAGCCCGACGGTGGTATAGATAGCCTTTTGCATTACTCGGCCTCCTTTGCAGCGACGGGCGTCTCAGCAGGTGCGTCGCCAGCAGCGGGTGCGGCGGGCTTCCCGGCAGGCGCGTCACCGGCACCGTCAGTCCCGGCCCCCGCAGCAGCCACAAACCCGTCCTCGCCCAGCTCAACGCCACCGTCCCAGGTAGCGGCACCGCCCACGGTAAGCGGATCGCCGCCGGCGCGCATCACGGCCTCCTTCTGGTCCAGGATGCCGCACGCCTCCACGATGGCATCGATCACGGTCTCGGGGCGAATGGCGCACCCGGGCGCGTACACGTCCACGGGAATCGCGCGGTCCACGCCGCCGATCACGTTATAGGCATCGCGGAACACGCCGCCCGAACACGCGCAGATGCCGCACGCCACCACGCACTTGGGCTCGAGCATCTGGTTGTAGATCTGGCGCACGACGGGCAGGTTCTGGGCATTGACCGACCCCGTCACCAAAAAGATATCCGCATGCTTGGGGTTGCCGGTGTTGACCACGCCAAAGCGCTCCGCATCGAACTGCGGCGTGAGCGAGGCCAGCACCTCGATATCGCATCCGTTGCAGCTCGAGCCGTCGTAATGAATAACCCACGGCGAGCGCGACATTTTATGATCCATGGATGCCGCCTCCTAAATAAACACGTCGACGAGGATGGGCATAAGGTTGAGCAGGCCAAACACCAGCGCCACGCCCCAGCCGAGCTTAAAGCAGCTGCGCCAGGTGCTGCGCGCGAAGGTGTTGTCGATCAGCACCTCGACAAAGTACGTCGCGGCCATCACGACCAGGGCGACCACCCAGCTCACCGGGTTGTCCCAGACAAAGAACATGCCCACCCACATCAAAAACAGCACGGTCTCGCACCAGTGCATAAGGGTCATCTTGGCCAGCGTGCCGCCGCTCATCTCGGTGGCGACGCCCTGGACAATCTCCTGATGCGCGTGATGCGAATACGAAAGATCGAACGGCGACTTGCGCAGCTTGATGGTAAGCACCGCGAGCAGCGCGAGGAAAATGGGCGCGCTGTACACGATGATGGGGGCCGACTGCCCCGTCACGGCGATGGAATCGAAGCTGTCGGTGGCAAGGTACAGGCCCACGCTCATCAGCAGAACGGCGGGCTCGTAACTCATAACCTGCAGCAACTCACGATCGGCGCCAACCTGGGCAAACGGGCTTTGCGTCGAGGCGGACGCCAACACCACAAAGATCGCAGCGAGCGTCACCATAAAGGCGCACAGCAGCGTGTTGGAACCCGACACAAAGATGCCGCCGCCCACCACGGTAAAGATGAGCGCGCACGCCATGTAGGTATCGTCCATGGTGTTAACGCTGGCGGGGGCTTTGCGCAGCAGCTTGGCAACGTCGTAGAAGGGCTGCAGCAAGCGCGGGCCCACGCGGCCCTGCATACGGGCGGACAGCTTGCGATCGATGCCGTCGATCAGGCCGCCCACAAGCGGCGCAATCAAGGCGAACGCCACGGTGCCTATAAAGATGCCCACGACACCCGAGCCTTCGAAATACTTACCGCGCAGCACCGAGGGCGCGCTCATGGCAAGCCGCTCGGGCCCAATCCACGCGCAACACAGCAGCGCGAACAGAATGATGCCGCAGCACACAACGCTACCCGCGGGGCCAATACGCTTCTCGCCAAGGGCGTCCTCCGAGTACCAATTGCGCTTTTCGGCCTTTACCTCGTGTCCCATCGAGCCGCGGAAATGGCGGTAATTGTCGGTTCCCACACCCGAAAGATATACGTTTACGTGCGGTTTGTTACTCACGCGGAATGAAGTCAGCAGTACCACGGCGATAAAAGCCACGATAACCACCATCAGATACATGGAGTCCTTGCCAATAACGTACGGCACGCGGCCAAACACCATAGCCAAGTAAGGCGACACCAGACCGCTCGAGATAACCGGGAACGCCACGCAGCACAGAATGAGCAGCGCGGCGATGGTGTTGAGGGCCGCCCACTCGGTCTTGTGAACATTGCCCTCCACGTTTTGGGCCGTGGGGTCGACGCCCGAAAGCTTGGCGAGCCACTTGCCCCAGAAGAAAAACGTCGCGGCCGAGCCAAAGGCAAGCACCATGATCATGAGCACGTTGCCGGTCTGCGCAAACGCCACCAGGGCGCCCCACTTGGACACGAGCATGCCAAACGGCGCCACAAACATGCCCATGATACCCAGCATCATCAGGCGCGTCAGGTGCGGCATGCGGCTGAACATACCGTCCATGTCCTCGATATCGCGGCTGCCGATATGATGCTCGGCCGTGCCCACGCACAGGAACAGCAGCGACTTTGCCACCGTGTGGAACAGGATCAGGAAGATGGCGGCCCACACGGCCTCGGGCGCGCCGACGCCCAGGCAGGCGCTGATGAGGCCCAAGTTGGAGATGGTGGAGTACGCGAGCACGCGTTTGGCATTGCTCTGCGAGATGGCCATGAGGGCAGCGAGCAAAAACGTGATGGCGCCCACACTCGTGACCATAAAGCCGGTCACGGGATAGATGGCATAGAGCGGGCTCAGCTTGACCATCAGGAACACGCCGGCTTTGACCATGGTCGACGAGTGCAGCAGGGCGCTCGTGGGCGTGGGGGCGACCATGGCGCCGAGCAGCCAGGTATGGAACGGCATCTGCGCGGCCTTGGTAAGGGCGGCGAGCGACAGCAGAATGACCGGCATCACCAGCAGCGCGGATTGCGCGGTTCCGGCGCCGGAAAGCTCGATCATGCCCGAGATGGTCAGCGGCATGCCGTTAACGTGCAGATACATAAGTCCGGCCAAAAACGCGATGCCGCCCAGCATGTTGAGGATGATTTGGGTAAAGGCGTTCTTGATGGCCTCGGGCGTACGCGTGTAGCCAATCATAAGGAACGAACACACGGTGGTGATTTCCCAGCCGCAGAACAGCCACTCAAGGTTGTCGCTCGTCACGATAACGAACATGGCCGAGAGGAACAGGAACATGAGCGCCAGAAACTGCGGGCGACGGTCGGGCGCGGTTTGCCCGCGCAGCGCGGCCTCGTGCTCGTCGTGGGCCTGGAAGTCCTTCATGTAGCCCAGGGCATACACGCAGATCAGACTGCCGACGATGCCGACGGCGAGGACCATGATCACGCTCATGTAGTCCAGGTAGAGCGGGGTTGCGGTGACGGCTTCGGTCGCGGGCAGCGTCATGGCTGCAAAGGCGAGCGAGCCCACCAGCTGGACTATGCCGAGCACCGTGGTGAGCACGTTCCTATATTTGTACGCGTTGTACAGGACGACGGCGCACAGGATCACGTCGATGACGGAGCTGATGATGGAGAGCACGTGCGAGGTGCCGGGTGCCACCTCGAAGCTCTGCGGGCCCGTGCCAAAAAACATGACGGCGACTACAACTGTCACCGCCATAATGATGCCAGAGCCTACAAGCCCTACCGCGTCACGGGCTCGGTCACCGCGCGCAAGCAGCATGCCCAGCGCCGGTACCAGCGGAAACAGGGTAAGGAAATACAGTAGCGTCATACCATCACTCCCCCATGCCAAAACGCTGCAATTGTTTAACGTTATAGCTCAATTAAGGAGTAGCAGCGGCGGGTTTTCGGTCAACTGGGGAGTTTTAGGCGTACGGGGTAAGGGCACGTCCGCTTTGGAGCAGAGGGGCGGCAAGAAAAATGCGCCCCTGTGGGCGCACCATCCCGTTCGCTATTCCGCCTTTTTAACGCGCGGCTTGCGTCCGCGCGGCTTGTCGACCAGCGATGCCTCGCCGCCGTCGCGATACTGGCGGCACCAGGCCTTAACCGAAGACTCGCTGGGAATCTTGTGTTTGATCATGGCCTCGCGAACCGTCAGGCCGTTTTCCAGGCGATCCTTAACTACGGCAAGCTTAACCTCGTACGAATACGTGTGATGGTGAGTGCCCGCGTTGAGCACGGCGTCGACACCGCCCACGGCATACGCGCGCGCCCACTGACGAGCCGTGGCCTGGGGAATGCCAAGCTCCGCGGCGAGGGCGCGATGACCGACCCCCTCTTGGAGGATCTCGACGGCGCGCTGCCTGACCTCGGGCGCATGCGTGCGAGTCCTTGTTGCTTCTGACATACCTGCCACTTCTCAGCCTTAACCGTTAATCTGCTTTCTTACGTGCATGTTAGATAGTAGCATTTTGCTGTTTGCACGTAACAGTTAATTGAAAATCGCAATTTCGCTATCTGGGCATTTGCCATTAATTTGCAACAGTTCTTTAGGTTTTATTTACGCAGCTAGTTAGCTCGCGGCTCATTGACGGTGTTTTACCAACCAGATTGGTATCTTTTTGTTTGGCTCGGTATAGCTTGCGTAATTATTAGCCCCTCCTAGCCTGTGAGCTAGCATGCCAGTCTTCCGCGTACTTTCCAGCTTTCCACTTAACTTTCCAGCTTTCTACCCAGCTTTCCACCTTAGGTGTTAAGTTAAGTGGAAAGTTGGAAAGCTTGGTGGAGGG
>CAJMMA010000066.1 GCA_905214435.1 uncultured bacterium | reverse complement strand
CTATCTATGCTGTACGAGTTTTGTGCCGAGAACTTTGAGCGTGTGCCGGCGGCTATCGATGCCGGTGCTAAGCGCATCGAGTTGTGCGACAACCTTGCCGTCGGTGGTACCACGCCCTCGGCCGGCGTTATCAGCACTACGGTCAGCTATGCTCACGAGCATGACGCGCGAGTGATGTGCATGATTCGCCCGCGTGGTGGTGACTTTCACTACAACCAGGACGAGCTGCGCATGATGGAGATGGACTTGGGTCTTGCCGTGAGCGCCGGCGTTGACGGCCTGGTCTTTGGCTGCTGCAAGCCCTGTGCCGGCGGCTGGGCGCTCGACGAGCTCACCCTCGGCGCCCTCGTGATGGCTACGGGCTGCGCGACCGAGGAGTGCAAGCGCGGGACCATCGATATCACCTTTCACATGGCCTTTGACCAGCTCTCGCTCGAGGCTCAGCTCGATGCCATTGACACACTCGCCGACTGCGGCATCACGCGCATCCTGACGCATGGTGGTGCTGCCGGAACGCCGATCGAGGACAACCTGGAGCACCTGTCGCGTCTTGTCGAGTATGCGGGCGACCGCCTGACCATTCTTCCCGGTGGCGGCATTTCCACGGCCAATCGCGATACCGTGGCGGCGGCACTGGGCGTCTCCGAACTCCATGGCACCAAGATCGTGCCGCTGGAGGTATAACCCGTGGCGCTGGTATTTGACGTTCAGCAGGCGAACGGTAAGCCCGACGACAACCGTCGTCCCGGCACCGCGTGCCCCTTTTGCGATACCGAGGAACTCGCCAATATCATCCGGCGCGACGGTGGCTGCATCTGGCTCGAGAATAAGTTTAAGACCTTGCGGGCCACTCGCCAGACCGTATTGATTGAGTCGTCCGACCACGACGCCGACCTGGTGACCTATGCGCCGGACGAGCTGCATCATGTTATGCGGTTTGCCCTGGATTGCTGGCAGCGGATGATTGACTCCCGACAGTATCGCAGCGTTCTCATGTACAAGAACAAGGGCCCACTTTCGGGCGGCAGTCTGGTCCATCCGCACATGCAGATTGTGGGTTTGGAGCAGGAAGACGGCTATGCTTCGCTGGCTTCCGCCAATTTCGAAGGCATCAATGTCTGGCAACAGGGGAGAATCTCGGTCAATATCTCAGCCGAACCGATCATGGGGTTCTTTGAGATCAACGTTTCAGCCCCGCAGGGAATCGCCGCCAGCGATGACGCACGAGACCAAGCCGAGGCGGATCTCTTTGCCGATGCGATCCAGGTAGCTCTGCGCTATATCCTAAACGAGCACCACGGTGGTCGCGCAGAGTCGTACAACTTGTTCTTCTATCACCTGGGCGGTCGGACCATTGCCAAGGCGCTGCCGCGTTGGGTGGTTTCGCCCTACTTTGTCGGCTATCGTTTGGCCCAAGTCAATGCCGAGACGACGCTCGATATCGATGCTGAGCGTCTGCGTGCGCATCTGGAAACGCTCGTATAGCAAGACTAGCACCCGCGTAATGCGGACAGCCTAGCGTGCCAACGCGTCGCGGCCGGCTTCGACCCGCTTGCGCTGTTTGGTGCGCTCCTCGCCGGTTAGGCACTCAAAGAGATGCCCGATAATCGAGGCCAGCACCTGCTGAAACAGCGTGCCGCACATGACGGGGAACACGACCTCGCCTGGAAAGTACTGCGTGGCGATGACGGCACCCGAAGAGATGTTGCGCATGCCGCAGGTAAAGCACATGGTAGTCGTCTCGCTATATGGCAGATGCAGCGCACGTGCGACCAGAAAACCGACGACAAAGCCGCTGATGGCGAAGACCAAAATAAAGAGGGCGACTTCCAGGCGCACCGCGTTTATGTGTAGCACGTACTCGCTCATAGCGGTGGAGTTGGACGCGATGACGCCCATCATCATGAACTTGCAGGCGGGCGAGAGCGCGGGAGAGAGTTTCTCGTGGCCCCAGCCGCGCGTGAGTTCATTGATGGCAATACCGAGCACAGCGGGGATGGCGATCATAAAGGCCATGTTCTGCATCATGCTCGGCACGTCGATCGAGACGGTGGCGCCCAGCAGGAGCTTGAGCGTAAGCGGAATCGTCACAGGTGAGATGACCGAGGACGTCAGGATGATGGTGAGCGCGAGCGGGCCGTTGCCGCCGAACATGCTGATCCACATAAAAGCGGTGACGGCCACGGGCACGCTGTATTCGAGCACAATGCCGCAGACAAGGTTGGGGTTGGAGCCAAAGAACAGTGAGCTCATGGCATACGCCGCGATGGGGATGAGCACGGCCGAGACAAATAACGCCAAAATCAAATGTAGGGGACGGCGGAACACCTCGGCCACCTGGTGAAAGGTGTTGCTGAGCGCACCTTGGAACGTCATAAAGGCAAACAGGGCGGGAACGATGGGCTTGAGCACGCCGATCTGCCGGGGAAAGAGCACGCCGAGCGTCACGCAAATCGGAACGATGACCTGCATGTGCCCCGCAAGAAACTTGCCCAGTCCAACCCATTGCTTCATATGCTCTTGTGACTCCCTTTGCTCGTGAATCCGTTTTGAATGGATATGCTAGACGCTCGCATGCGTCCGTGCGTCAGAAACGCTCGATTATTTCGAGGGTATTACCGCCCTCGTTTATCGAAACCGCGGCGTGCTGGACGTTGTGCGTCCGCGCTGCACGGTATAATAAATCCGTTCAACAGATCTGCCTGCCGAAGCGGGTATACACAGAGGACTCATCGCTATGAACCGTGAGAGGTATCGCGGCGACCTGCCCCTATCGGGGGTGGGCGCCTATGTCATCGCTTAAGACGACGCATCGCTGGGCGGTCGCTCGGCAAAACCCCGAGCTCGAAAAGGAGCTTTCGGCTGGCCTGGGCATACCCGGGCTGGTGGCGCGCATTATGGTTGCGCACGGCATTGCATCCATCGAGGAAGGCCAGCTGTTTTTGACGCCTTCGCTCGATCGCGACTGGGCCGACCCACTCATTATTCCGGGCATGGCGGTCGTTGCCGACCGCGTCGAGCGCGCTATTCGCAACCACGAGCACATCGCGGTCTTTGGCGATTTTGACGTTGACGGCATTACGTCGACTTGTCTGTTGACCGAGGCGCTACGTTCGTTTGGCGCCAACGTCACGCCGTTTATTCCGCATCGCTTTGACGAGGGCTACGGCCTGTCGCGTGCGGCGCTCGACCGCGTCAACGAGCTCGCCCAACCCAACCTGATCGTGACCGTCGATAACGGCATTGCCGCCAAGGAGGAGGTCTCCTATCTGGAGAGCCTGGGGATCGATTTGGTGGTCACGGACCATCACGAGCCGTCCGACCAGGTGCCGCAGGGCGTGCCCCTGACCGACCCCAAGCTCGAGGACGAGGGTCCCTCGCGCGAGCTTGCCGGTGCCGGCGTGGCGCTCAAGCTGGTGCAGGTCCTGGGCGAGCGTTTGGGCAAGCCGTCGTATTGGCGTTCGCTGATCGAGGTCGCGGCGCTGGGCACCGTGTCCGACATGATGCCGCTCACGCCCGAGAATCGCGCACTGGTCGCCGAGGGCATCCAACAGATGCGCGTGACGGCCCGTCCCGGCTATATCGCGCTTGCCGCACTTGCCAAGGCCGACCTTTCTACCATTACGGCCGACGGCCTGTCGTTTTCGCTCATCCCTCGTCTGAATGCTGCCGGCCGCATGGCTGATCCCAAGCTGGCGCTCGACCTGCTGCTTGCCCGCGATCCTATCGAGGCAAGTGCACTGGCAGCCGAGCTCGAGGAAATCAACCGTCAGCGCCGCGAGATCGAGGCCGAGCTTACGCGCGATGCCATGGCGAAGGTCGAGGAGACTTATGACGGCGGGCGCGCAATCGTCGTGGGCGGCGAGGGCTGGCACGAGGGCGTCAAGGGCATCGTGGCGAGCCGCCTGACCAATCGCTACCACGTGCCGGCGCTGCTCTTCTCGATCGAGGACGGCGTTGCACGCGGATCGGGCCGCTCGGTGGGCAAGGCCAACCTGTTCGACGCGGTCGAGCGCTGCTCCGATCTGCTGATTCGCCGCGGCGGGCATGCGGGTGCGGTGGGCGTGACCATCGAGGCGTCCAAGCTCGACGAGTTCCGTCGTCGTCTTTCCGCCGTGCTGTCCGAACTTCCCGCCGAGGACTTTGAGGACACTGACGAGGTTGCCGCCACCGTTGACCTCTCCGAGCTAAATATCGAGACTATCGAGCAGATTTCTCGTCTTGAGCCGTTTGGCCAGGGCAACAAGGTGCCGCTGTTGGCGGCCGAGGGCGTGACAATGTGCGATCGCGCCGTGGTGGGCAAAACCGGCGAGCACATGCGCTTCGTGGCGACCGATGGCGCCGCGAGTGTGCCGGCCATTATGTTCCGCGTGCCGCAGATCGATAAGCTCATCAATTGCGATAGCGCCGTCGACTTGGTGTTCGAGGCCGTGGCCGAGCATTGGCAAGGTCGCGTAAAGCCAAAGCTCATGATCAAGGATGTCTTGGTGCGTGATACCACGGTGCCCAATATCGACGATCCGGCGTGCGAGCTTCGCCGCGGCGTGCAACCGGCGGACTTAGGCCCGCGCCTGGAGTCGCGTAAACGCGAGACGCTCGCCCAGCTTTCTTATACCGAGCTCACGCGCTCGCTTATCCATAGCTTTATCGGCTCGAACCAGCCACATCGCGCGCAGGTCGAGGCGCTCGATGCCCTGGCCGATCACCAGAGCGTTTTGGCCGTTATGGGGACGGGACGTGGTAAGTCTCTGATTTTCCACGTGCACGCCGCACGCGAGGCGGTCCTTCGCGGACGTGCGAGCATCTTTGTCTATCCGCTGCGTGCGCTTGTTGCCGACCAGGCCTATCACCTCTCGTCGACGATGGCCGCGCTCGGCATTGGCGTCGGCGTGCTGACCGGCGAGACCGTGGAGGCGGCGCGCGATGACGTGTTTGCCGGCTTGGCTTCGGGCCGCACCGGCATCGTGCTCACGACGCCGGAGTTCCTGTCTATTCACCGAGACCGCTTTGCTCGCTCGGGTCGTATCGGGTTTGTCGTTATCGACGAGGCGCATCATGCCGGTCTTGCCAAGGGCGGCGACCGTAGCGCATACCTCGACATGCCCGACATCCTCAAGGCCCTGGGCGATCCGGTCGTTATGGCGGCGACGGCCACCGCGACGGCTCCGGTCGTGGCGGAGCTTGCCCGCGTGTTGCCGATTACCCGTACGGTGGTCGACGAGACCGTGCGCGAGAACTTGCAGCTCGAGGACGACCGCGATCTTGCGAGCCGCGAAAACCGCCTGGTGTCCATCGTCGCGACGGGGGAGAAGACCGTCATCTACGTCAACTCGCGTGATCAGTCCGTGGCGCTTGCCAAGACGCTACGCAAACGCGTGCCCGACTGTGCGACTCATATCGCGTTCTATAACGCGGGGCTTGCGCGCTCCGATCGCCGCCGCGTGGAGGAAGCATTCCGAGACGGAAGCCTCAGCTGCATCGTCTCGACCTCTGCCTTTGGCGAGGGTGTCAATCTGCCCGATATCCGCCATGTCGTGCTGTACCACATGCCGTTTGGCGCCATTGAGTTCAACCAGATGAGCGGGCGTGCCGGTCGTGACGGACAGCCCGCCGTGATCCACCTGCTCTATTCGTCGCGCGACGCCCGCATCAACGAGCGCCTGCTCGACTGCTACGCACCCGAGCGCGACGAACTCGTCACACTCTATCGTGCGTTGCAGACCATGTGGCGCTCCAACCGCGGTAAGACCGGGGATGATTCATTCTGCGCAAGCGATATCGACATCGCGCAGATGTGCCTTGCCATCGATGCTCGCACGCCGGTCGACGAGCGCTCGGTGGAAAGTGGCCTGGGAATCTTCGAAGAGCTTGGTTTCTGTCGCGTTTCGGGGTTTGACGACACCCGTCGCATCGCGATGGCCGAAAACCCCGGCCGTGTGCAATTGAGCAGGTCAATTCGCTATTTGGAGGGCTTGCGCTCGCGCATGGAGTTCTCGGCTTTCCGGAGTTGGGCGCTCGATTCGTGCGCTTCTGATATGCTAGCCAAAGTTAACCGCCCGATCGTACCGCGGGCCTAGGGGAAGGGGACCTCGATGGATGCCGCAGCCCGTACCGCCCATGATTCCACCCTCCAGCCGTTCTCGGAGATGGAGCACTATAAGCATGCCGATGAGCTGCCGCCCGAGATTATGGCGGACAGCTACGACAAACTGGAGCGCCTGTGCCTCAAATATATGAATGAGGACGACTTTTCTAAGGTGGAGCAGGCCTATTGCTTTGCTGCCGAGAAGCACTGCAACCAAAAGCGCCGCTCGGGTGAGATGTACATCAACCATCCCGTCGAGGTGGCCATCATTTTGGCCGATCTCAAGATGGACTGCGATGTAGTGTGCGCCGCGCTGCTGCACGATACCGTCGAGGATACCGAGACCTCGCTTGCCGATGTTTCCGGCCTGTTTGGCGATACGGTGGCCGAGCTCGTCGATGGCGTGACCAAGCTCACCAACATCGAAGTCGACAGTATGGACGAGAAACAGGCGCTCACGCTGCGAAAGATGTTCCTCGCCATGTCCAAGGACATCCGCGTCATCATCGTTAAGCTTGCCGACCGTCTGCACAACATGCGCACCCTTGCAGCCCTGCGTGAGGACCGTCGCCTGTTTAAGGCTCGCGAGACCATGGACGTGTATGCGCCCCTGGCCGACCGTCTGGGCATGAGCTCCATTAAATGGGAGCTCGAGGACCTGTCCTTCTTCTACCTGGAGCCCGATGCCTACCAGCGCATCGCACGCATGGTGGCGGAGTCGCGCGAGGTCCGTGAGCGCTATCTGGCCGAGACCATCAAGACGCTCACCGACGAGCTCAACCGCATTGGCCTGGAAGACTTCCAGATCAACGGCCGTTCCAAGCACTATTGGTCCATCTACCAAAAGATGAAGCGCAAGGGCAAGGAATTCTCCGAGATCTACGACCTGGTGGCACTGCGCGTCATCACGCATTCGGTGCGCGATTGCTACTCCACGCTCGGCGCGGTGCACACGCTGTGGCACCCCATGCCCGGCCGCTTTAAAGACTATATCGCCATGCCCAAGGTCAATAACTACCAGTCGCTCCACACGACGGTCATCGGCCCCACGGCTCGCCCGCTCGAGATTCAGATTCGAACCTATGAGATGCATGAGCAGGCCGAGTACGGCATTGCCGCCCACTGGCTATATAAGAAGTCGGGCGGATCGTCTGCTTCCAAGACCAATGACGCTCAACGTTTGGACGACCAGATCAACTGGCTCAAGCATTCGCTCGATTGGGCGGCTTCCGACGAGATCACCGATGCCAAGGAATACCTGCATTCGCTGAAGGTCGACCTCTTCGATCAGGAGATCTTTGTCTTTACGCCCAAGGGCGAGGTCATGGCGCTTCGTGCCGGCTCCACGCCGCTCGACTTTGCCTACGCCGTTCACACCGAGGTGGGAAACCATTGCGTCGGCGCCAAAATCAACGGTGCGGTGGCTCCGCTCACGCACGAGATTAAGACGGGTGACCGTGTCGAGATTCTGACTAACAAGAGTTCCAAGCCGTCGCGTGATTGGCTCAAGATCGTTAAGACACCTTCCGCCAAGTCAAAGATCCGCCGCTATTTTGCCGCTGCGACCAAGGACGACGACGCTGCTGCTGGTCGCGATATGCTGGCTAAGGACCTGCGTAAGCGTGGCTATGGCATTTCTACGCCGCGTTCGACGCGTGCGCTCAACGCCGTGGCGGAGCAGTTTAACTTCAAGCAGCTCGAGGACCTGTTTGCCGCCGTCGGCGCCGGCAAGGTTGCCCCGCGCGCTGTGGGCAATAAGGTCGAGCAAATCTTGGACCCCAAGCCCGAGGAACAGCTCACCAAGGCCGAGGCTATCGCCGAGGTCGTGAAGCAGCCTGCTCGCGGCTCCAACCGCAAGCCGCAAAAGCGCGGCAAGAGCGCCAGTAACGGCATTATCGTCAAGGGCGAGAGCAACAGCGGCCTACTGGTCCGTCTGGCTCATTGCTGCAACCCCGTGACGGGCGACGACATCGTCGGCTTCATCACGCGCGGTCGTGGCGTTTCGGTGCATCGCGCCAACTGTCCCAACGTCAAGGGTCTTATGGAGCATCCCGAGCGCATGATCGAAGTGGAGTGGGACGGCGCTGCCGACACCCTCTTCCAGGTCGAGATCGTGGTCGAGTGCCTGGACCGCATGGGCCTGCTCAAGGATGTCACCATTGCCATTGGCGATGCGGGCGGCAATATCCTTTCTGCCGCCACGTCGACCAACCGCGAGGGTATTGCAACCCTGCGCTTTATGGTCGAGATCTCGGACGCGAGTGGTCTGGATCCGCTGCTGGCCTCCATCAGCAGCGTTGACTCGGTCTACGACGCGCGCCGCCTGATGCCCGGTGAGGGTGGAGCCCAGCTTAAGCGCCGCGTTTAGTCGCGACGAACGTGTCACATTATCGATATTCGCTACACTCGAGGCATCGTTTGATGCCTCGAGTTCTATAGAGAGGAGAGGGACATGAGTGCTGTGTCCTTGGATTTAACTCCCAAGGGATCGGTCGAGATCGAGACGCTCGTAAACGGTCCCATTCAGACCAATAGCTATGCTGTTATTTCGGACAATGAGTGCGTGATTATCGA
>CAJMMA010000065.1 GCA_905214435.1 uncultured bacterium | reverse complement strand
TTTTTACTCTGCTTAGATTTGTCTGAATTCGCTTTCATCGATGTCTCCTCCCCAAGAGACCGCGATCTTGCTCTTTCACCATCAAACTTGGGCGCGCAACCTATAATTGCTCGCGCTCGATATGCATATTATTACTCTTTGTTTAAACAACGCAAGCCTAACAATGTCAGTTTTGCTTTGCGTTGCCTTAACTTCTTGACAATTATTCAAACTATGCATTGTTTTTCGAGGGTTAAATTTCGGAAAGACGCTGGTAAACTCGTTAGCAAATCTAGATAAATGACACTTTACCATTGTTTGTACAACACTTTGTTTTAACCCGCTCAATCTGTGAACGGTCAAAATTGCGCCGTGAATGGCAGTATATCTACCTGCAAATATTAGTTATGAGCTAATTGGTCAATTACTGCACAACCAGCGCGTGCCGACATGTTCATACATCGACACTTGAATGACATCGCATGTTACCGGCTGCAAATCTCCTCGCTACAAAAAAGCGTTCCAACAATCGACTGTTGGAACGCTTGGAAAACCACCACAAAGGCGCTCTGCCCTCTTTGTGGCTGCCCCCAGGCGCTACAGAAGATGTTCCTCGATAAAGATCGCAATGCCGTCATTGTCGTTGCTGGCGGTTACAAAATCGGCGGCGGCGCGGGTGGCGGCGCTGCCGTTTGCCATGGCAACGCCCACGCCGGCGTCGGCCACCATGCAGGTGTCGTTATCGGCATCGCCAAACACGCAGATGTTCTGGAGCTCCATGTCGTTGAGCTCCGCCACGCGCACAAGGCCGCGAGTCTTGGACACGCGCGGATCCATGAATTCGTAGAGCCGCTGCGTGGTTTGCAGAGCTGCCGCCTTAACAGTGTCATCGGCAAACGTCGACGCCCGCTCAATCACCCGCGGCATTACCTCGGGTGCCATGGTAAACATCACCTTGGGCTGCGGCCCGCGCAAGAACTCGGCAAAATCGACCACCTGGTAGGGCACGCCGTCGACGCGCGACAGGTGCTCGACGCACGCATTGCTCTCGGGCACGTAGAACACGCCGTCTCGGGGGCAGACGGGCGTTGCCGGAAGGTCCGCCATGTGCTTGCAGATGCGCGCGATGGTCTCGCCCGGCAGCGGATAGCTCAGCTCGTTGATGTCGTGCGCACGGTCGATGACCTCGGCGCCACCGCAACCCACGAGCACGTCCACCAGGCCTTCGATGCCCCAGAGCTCGTACATGGCCTCGGTCGCGTGGGCGTCGCGCCCGGTGCACAGGCCAAAGAGCACACCGCGCTCGCGCAGGGCGCGGATCGCCGCCACGGTGCGCGGGGACACCGTGTGCTGGCTCGTGAGCAGTGTGCCGTCGATATCGCAGAACACGGCTTTGATGTGGCTGAAGGTAGTGTCCATGGGGGCCTTTCTGGGTTGTGCGGCGGTGTGGGGTATATTCGCAAACGGCGTACATGGTATACCAAGGCGCAGGCGCGGCCCGTTAAAGCAAAAACCACCACAAAGGTGCCTGGCTCCTTTGTGGTGGAAATGACGTTTGCGGGCCAAACCATCACAACATTCGACGTTTTTCGGCAAAATCGCAATTTTCATCGAATGTTGTGATGGTTTCTTACCGCTTTACGGCACGTTCTAAATGCCTGCGACCAAACAGCAGCAACGCCGCAGGGACCGCCGTCACGACCATGCCTGCCCCCACGAGTGTCCGTTGTACGCCAAATGTTGCCGCCAGCCACGGGGCAATTGCCAGAGGGGCCACGCCAGCGAACATATTGCCAAAGCCCATGACCGAATTGACGCGACCAAGCTGCTCGAGCGGAGCCGTCGTTTGCACAATGGTGTTGTGGAGCGGGTTGACGACACCCCAAGCAATGCCCAGGGCGATCTGGCCGACGAGGGCCACGCCCACGTACGGCGTCCCCACATAGAGCAGACTTCCCAGGCCCACGGACATGAGCGCCACGAGCAGCGTTTTAAGGTTGACCAGGTGCGGCGGCAAGCGGAGCGCGAGCACGGCACCCAGCACCGCGCCCACGCCCGAGGCCGACGAGAGCCAGCCCATCCACTCAACGCCAACGTGCAGAACATCGCGATAGAAAAACGACTCGAGCGGATCGAAGGCACCGTAGCCAAAGTTCGAAAGAAAAATGATGCAGAAAAGTAGCGCGAGGACGCTGTTGGTGAAGACCGTCTTGATGCTGGCTGCGAAGGTGGCGCGGGCGGACGTGCTAGGGTTGGAGCTTCGTCCCGCACGCTCCCCTTCCTCTGTCGAATCGGTATCCGCATGCCCGGCGATATGGCTGGTCTGCGGCCTAAAGCCCCAACCGACGACGAACGCCAGCACGGTAAAGAGCATCATAAGCACGAACACCGCGCGCGACGACGCAGCCGCCGCGACAAAGCCGCCCAGCGTGGGGCCAACGATGATACTCACGTTTGAAAACATGGCGATGGCGGAGTTGATGTCTTTGAGCTCGACAGGATCGTCGGTGAGGTAGGCCGGATAGGACGTGGCGATGGGCTGGGCGAATCCCATCGTAAAGCCCAGAAACACCGCGCCGAGCAGGACGACGCCGGTCGCGCTACCAAAGGCGATGATTGCCGCGCCAGTTGCGAGAGCGCCGATGATGCTCAGCAAGAAATGGCGGCGCGGACCCCAGGCGTCGAGCGCCGCGCCGCCCGCAAAGGACCCCAGGATCACAAATACATTCATAAACAGGACGGCCAGCGATGTCGCCACGACTGAGGCATCGTCTGCATAGGTGAGCGTTCCGATGACGCCGATAAAGTAGCTGGTCTGAAAACCGGTGTAGATGAGGAAGCGCATTGCCACCAGGCGCTTGGCCTGCACGGACAGCGACGATTGAGGCTTTGAGAAAAGAGATGCGAGCATGGAGACTCCTTGTTTCATACGAATGCGGGCGGTGGGCATTCGCCACCGTCTGTCAAATCAATCTATCCGCATGAAACGTTAAGGACGCATCAAGCCCCTTTTCTCCGTTTTTCGCCCGTCATGAACTACTTGGTAGATTGTAAGGCATGTCCCACACATCTACCAAAGCAAAAACCACCACAAAGGTGCCTGGCCCCTTTGTGGTGGAAGTGACGTTTGCCCAGATAAAACCTGCCAAAATAAACCTGTCCCTTTTTGGCATGTTATGGCAGCGCAGCGAGCCGGTTCCAAGTGCCCCGGGTCGCCCCGAAAGAGGAGCGACGCGTACTTTGGTACGCGAGCGACGGCTTGAGGGGCGAGATGGGGTGCTTGGGGCCGGCGCAGCGTCAAGCCTTAAAGGTGGTCTTGGATCAGGTCGCAGATGGCTCGGGCGTCGTTGATGCTGATGGCTCGGGTCGCAAAGCCGGCGTCGAAGGCCTGACGCGCCAGAGCCTCGTTGCAGGCAAGGGCCAGCGTGTGGCCGTCGACCAGGTCGAGCGAGCTCTTGCCGCGCAGACGGTCGACACCCGAGCGCGCGACCACGATGTTGTCGAAGCCCTCGGTCTTGTAGCCCTCGATGATCACCACGTCGACATCGTTGTAGCGCGACAGCAGCTCGCGCGCAGGCATCTCGTCCTCCTCGCGCGTGTCGGCGTACTCCGCCCAGCGCGTGGCGCAGATGAGCCCCACGTGTTTGGATCCGGCTTGATGATGGCGCCACGTATCCTTAGCGGGCACGTCGATATCAAAGCCATGATGCCCATGATGCTTGAGCGAACCCACGCGCAGGCCGCGACGGGTGAGCTCGGCAATGACCTTCTCGACGAGCGTGGTCTTGCCCGAGTTTTGGTAGCCGATAAACGCGATCGCGGGGGCGGCCGGTGTCGGAGCTGCGGGCGCGACGGCGACGGATGCGCTCGCGGGCGCGGCACCGTCAGCGGCCACGGCTTCAACAGCAGCGGCCTGACGCCCTGCGCGATCCCACACGCCCGAGCGGCCGCCCTCCTTGTGCAGCAGGCGCACGTCGACGATCTCCATACCGCGGTCGACCGCCTTGCACATGTCATAGATCGTGAGGCACGCGGCACTCGCGCCGGTCAGGGCCTCCATCTCAATACCCGTCTTGCCCGTCACGCCCGCCGTGACCAACACATGAAAGCCAACCTGCCCGTCCGCGCGCGGCGGCGCCCAGCCCTCGGGCACGTCCTCGGCAGGCGTCCCCGCCGGCGCGATAGGCTCGATATCGCACTTACTCTTGGTAATGAGCAACGGATGGCACATGGGGATGATGTCACTCGTACGTTTGATGGCCATGATGCCCGCAACGCGTGCGCAAGCGAGCACGTCGCCCTTTTTAGCGCCATCCTGCAGCACCATGGCCTGCGTCTCGGGATGCATAAGAATCGTGCCCTCGGCGATGGCAATGCGATGGGTCTCGGCCTTGTCGGACACGTCAACCATGCGCACCTCGCCCTTGGCATCCACGTGCGTCAGCTCGTCGCGGCGGGCGTCGCGGGCGGGCTCGGCAGCAGTGCCGGCGGACGGCTGTACCGCCGCGGACCCAGCGGTGTTGCTGGCAGCAGCCGTGGCTTTATGGGCAGACATCGCGGCCCTGCGAGCGGCCTTGGTGGCATCGGCGTACCTGCTCTTGGCCATATGATCATCCTCCGATTTGGGACATAAATCGTTGCGTGCCCTCAATTATCGCGTGTTCCTGCGGTTTGTGGGCCACGGCATCGCGCCAAATCGAAAGTACCTGCATATCATCACCACGGCGCAACGCCTCGCGCACCGAATACTCGGCATCGCTGAACAGGCACGGACGCACGTTGCCATCGGCCGTCAGGCGCAGGCGGTTGCAGCTCGCGCAAAAATGGTTGGACATGGCGCTGATGAAGCCGACCGTTCCCGCCGCGCCCGGAAAGCGCCAATAGCGCGCGGGGCCCGCGCCGGCAGGAGCGTCGGTGATGTCAAGCGGTTCGAGCTCGCCCAGACCCATCGCGGCGGCCCCGGCATTGACGCGCGCCCGCAGCTCGTCGCTCGGCACGCTGTCGCTCGCATCCCACAACTCGGAGTTGAGCGTGGGTGCGTGAGGGTCCACGGCGCAATGCGAGCTCGTGCGCTCGTCGCCGATGGGCATGTATTCGATAAAGCGCAGGTGGATGGGGCGGTCGACGGTCAGTCGTGCGAGGGCCGCCACATCCTGGTTGAGCCGGCGCACAACAACGCAGTTGACCTTAACGGGCTCAAAGCCCCAAGCCAGCGCCGCGTCGATGCCAGCCATGGTCTGCTCGAGTCGACCCAGGCGCGTGATCTTTCCAAAGAGCGTAGGGTCGAGCGTGTCGAGCGAAATGTTGACGCGGTTAAGCCCCGCGTCCTTGAGCTGCGGCGCCAGCTTGGGCAGCAGGGCTCCGTTGGTGGTGAGCGAGATGTCCTCGATCCGCGGAATCGCGCGGATGTCGCGAATGAGCGGGATGATACGGCGGCTGACCAGCGGCTCGCCGCCCGTCAGGCGTACGCGGCGAATGCCCTCCCCCGCCACCAAGCGCACAAAGTGGGCGATTTCCTCGGCGCTGAGTAGCTCGTCGTGTGCACGGGGCGCCACGCCATCGGCCGGCATGCAGTAAATGCAGCGGAAATTGCACTTGTCGGTAACGGCAATGCGCAGGTAGTTGATATCGCGGCCAAAGCCGTCATGTTGCACGTGCCCGTCCACGCAGCCCTCCCCTCACGCGGCGTTTTATTCTTCGGAAAACATAATACCCCACGAGAGAATCATGCCGACACCCGTACGACAGGACAGGTCGCTTCGAGCAAAACGGACTTCCCAAGCCCATCCTCAACACACAGACCATCACAACATTCGATGCTTTTCCCGTTTTTGGCAAAAAACGTCGAATGTTGTGATGGTTTGCCTGCCCACGGCACCCCGTAGAAAGACCAAAGCGCCCCTAGAGGCCGCCGTCCCAGTGGCGAATCACGAATTCTCGAAGGTCGTTCTGCCGCTTTTGGAACGCTTCGCTTCGGTCGCACTTGAGGCCCATAGCGAGCGCAATGGCGTTCATCGCCCGGTGCAATTGCAGCTGATGGGCAAACTGAGTCCCGGTGAGGACGATCATCCTAAAGCCCAGCGCGCTCAGTACGGTCATACGCTCCGCATCCGACGCGCTGCGCTGTTTATCAAGATGGTCCGAGCCGTTGTATTCAATCCCCGTACCGCTCGCAGGCGCATATACGTCAATCTCGAAATACCCGGCCTTTGCGAGACACTTGAACTCGTTGGGAACATCGACCCTATGGTTGAGCTCGATTTTGGCGTATCCCAGCCCGCCCTGGAAACGTTTTGCTACGACCATGATTGCGGTGGCCGTCTCCATGGGCGACCGCGCGCCATCGTGCACGCGCTTGAGCACGGCGGCCGCGCGTATAGCCCCCTGACGAGATCGGTTCTCATTGCAATAGGCAATCAAGTCGGCAACGGTATACCTCTGCCCCATCTCGATATAATCGCCTGTCGACAGATGATTCAAATGGTATCGGGCGCAGATTTCGTAGCCATATTCCAGCTGCTCGGGCTCACTCATCCACGAACCCGCCTGGACAAAGCACATGGCCTCATCAACCACCAGAAGGCCCTCTGCCGCCTCGATAAGATGGCCTGGAGGTACCGGCGCCCCAAACACGTGGCACCTAAATCCAGCCGGCGTCGAGCGCTCAAAATCGAAGTTGACGAGCGTGTCGATATGATCGAGCTCTTCTCGTGGAATACCAAGCGAAACCAGATAGTCGGTAACGATCCCAACTGCCGTTGAAGCCCTCAGTCCCTTGGCATCGAGTCCCAATTTGGGCAGGCTCGCAGTCGGCTCCGCCTCGCTAGCAAGCGAGTCCTCATCGTATAGGCTGCTTGCTCGCGAGAGCGGCTCGGACGGGCGCGCCACGTTGTGGTACAGCCAGGCAGTCTTATGGGACAAGACGATCGGCAGGTCCATGAGCCCTCCAATGGAGTCGGATAACCAACCTTATTCCCCTGCCCACGGGTCCGCACACCTTCGTGCACAAGAAAGCGATTCCACCCGGCCGAGTGGCAGAAAAACCATCACAACATTCGATGCTTTTCTCGATTTTGGCGAAAAACGTCGAATGTTGTGATGGTTTGAGGCTAGGTGAGGGGGCACGGAGGGCTCAAAGCATCGTGCTCGAACGGGTTAATCCAGCTCTTTTAAGCCATGCGCGAGCTGCCAGTATTCGCCGTGCTGAGCGAGCAGCTCTTCGTGCGTGCCGCGCTCGATGATGCGGCCGTGTTCGAGGACCATGATGGCATCGGCGTCGCGGACGGTGGACAGGCGGTGCGCGATCATAAACGTGGTGCGTCCGCGCATGATGCGGTCCATACCGCGCTCGATGAGCTTTTCGGTACGCGTGTCGATGGAGCTTGTGGCCTCGTCCAAGATGAGCACCGGCGGGTCGGCAACGGCCACGCGCGCGATGGCGAGCAGTTGGCGCTGGCCCTGCGACAGGTTGGCGCCGTCGGCCGTGACCGGCGTGTCGTACCCTCTAGGCAGGCGGCGGATAAACGAATCCGCGCAGGCTGCCTCGGCAGCGGCGCGCACCTCCTCGTCGGTCGCGTCGAGCTTGCCAAAGCGGATGTTCTGCGCAATGGTGCCGCTAAACAGGTGCGTGTCCTGCAGCACAATGCCGAGCGACCCACGCAGACTGGCCTTGGCAATGTGCTTGACATCGATGCCGTCGTACGTGATCTCGCCGTCATCGACCTCGTAAAAGCGGTTGATGAGGTTGGTGATGGTCGTCTTTCCGGCGCCCGTCGAGCCCACAAACGCGATTTTTTGCCCCGGCTTGGCAAACAGGTTGAGGTCCGTGAGCACACGGGTGCCCGGCACGTAGGAAAAGTCCACGGCATGGAAGCGCACGTCGCCAGCAAGCGGGACCAAGCCGCACGTGAGCTCGGTACCGTCGGCAGCCACCGCGCGGCCCGACTCATCAACGGCAGCCACATCATGCAGGTGCCCGTACGCGCCCACGCCCTGGCCCTCGGGAATCTTCCATGCCCACGCGGCGTCGCCTGTCTGCACCAGCTCCACGCAACCCTCGTCCACCTCGGGCTTAAGGTCCATGGCGGCAAACAGGCGCTCAGCGCCGGCCAACGCATTGAGTAAGAAATTACCCAGCTGCGTAAACTGGTTGATGGGCATGGCCGCCTGGCGCACAAATACCAGGTAGCTCGCGAGCGCACCTACGTCGGCGAGCCCCTTGATGCAGAGCATGCCGCCTGCCACCGCAACGATGGCGTAGTTGGCATAGCCGATCACCACGGTCATGGGTACCATCGAGTTGGCGTAGGCCTGCGCGGCACCACCGGTGCGGCGCAGCTCTTGGTTGCGTGCGTCAAAACCAGCCACGTTGGCCTGTTCGTGATTAAAGACCTTGATAACCTTTTGGCCCGAGACCATCTCTTCGATATATCCGTCCAAATCGCCCAGCGACGCCTGTTGGGCGGCAAAAAAGCGCTTGGAACGCATGCCCGAGTAGCGCGCGTACAGCACAATGGCCACATCGCACACGAGCGTGATAATCGTGAGCTGCCAGTTGAGGATGATGAGCATGGCCGTGGTGCCGACCACCTGGATGCTCGCCTGAATCACGTTGGCAAAGCTATTGTTGAGCGCCTCGGAGACGGTGTCGACGTCGTTGGTAAAGAAGCTCATGATGTCACCCGAGCGCGTGCTGTCGAAGTAGCTCAGCGGCAGCATCTGGATGTGCGCGAACAGGTCGCGGCGAATATCGGACACCACGCGTTGGGCCGCGCGCACCATGATCTGCGAGTAGCCCAGAGCCGAGAGCACGCCCGCGGCGTAGATGGCAGCGGTAAAGATAACCTGCCT
>CAJMMA010000064.1 GCA_905214435.1 uncultured bacterium | reverse complement strand
GGCTTCATGGTAAAGTCGCCCGTGCCGCGCGTGATAGAGCGCAGGCGCGTCGAGTAATCCGTCAGCTCGGCCAGCGGCGCCTGGGCAATGACCACGGTGTCGCCGCGCTCATCGGTCTCCATACCCGTCACGCGACCGCGCGAGGCCGAGATGTCGCCCATCACGGCGCCGGCGTAGCTCTCGGGAATAGTCACCGTGATTTCCTCGATGGGCTCCAGCACCACCGGATCGGCATCGGCGCATGCCTTGCGCAGGCCGATGCGAGCCGCCGCGCGAAACGCCATCTCGTTGGAGTCGACGCTGTGATACGAGCCGTCGTACACAGCCACGCGAATGCCCGTAAGCGGGTAGCCGGCAATAATACCGTCCTTCATGGTCTCCTGGACGCCCTTGTCCACGGCGGGGATCAGCGAGCGCGGAATGCGGCCGCCCACGACCTCGTCCACAAACTCATAGCCATCGCTCGTGCCGTCGGGCCCAATGAGCGGCTCCACGCGCAGCCAGCAGTCGCCGTACTGACCGGCGCCGCCGGTCTGCTTCTTATGGCGGCCCTGGGCACTTGCCGTACGGCGAATGGTCTCGCGATACGGAATGCGGATCGGCACGCTCTTGGCCACGACCTTGGTGCGGTCCTCCAGACGGTTGAGCAGCACTGAAACCTGCGCCTCACCAACGGCGGAGATAATGGTCTGGCCGGTCTCCTCGTCGCGGTCGATGCTCATGGTCGGATCAGCCTTGCAGGCCTTCTCGATAAACGTGTAGAGCTTCTCTTCGTCCCCGCGATTCTCGGCCTCGATGGCAATGCGGTACTGCGAGTTGGGGAACTTAAACGCCGCAGCCTCGACCTTGCCGGTAATCGAGAGCGTATCGCCCGTCTCGGCCGCCAGCTTGGGTGCCACGATGATGTCACCGGCATAAGCGTGGCCAACCTCGGTCATATCGCGGCCGCACATCACATACAGGTGGGCCAGACGATCGCTCTTGCGGGTACGCGCGTTGATCAGCTCAAGGCCCGGCTCAAGCGTGCCCGTCAGCACCTTGATAAAGCTGATGCGACCCTGCTGCGGATCGGCCAGCGTCTTAAACACAAACGCCACCGGACGATCATCGTCACTCGAGATCTTAAGCGAATCGCCGTCGATAAGCGGCATCTCGCCGTAGTCGGTCGGCGCCGGGAAGTACGTCGCGATGTCGTCCATCAGCGAGTTGACGCCCTGCTCCTTAATGCAATCGCCCGCAAAGACCGGCACAAAGATGCGCTCGGCAATCGCCTTCGACAGCAAGCCCTCAAGCTCCTCCTGCGTCAGCGTCTCCTCGCCTTCCAGGTACTTCATCATCAGCTCATCGTCGGCCTCGGCCACCAACTCGCACAGATGGTCATGGGCTTCCTCGGCCTGGGCACGATACTCCTCGGGAATCTCCGACTCAACGGCTTCGGTGCCGTTGCAGTGGCGTGCCTTCATGCGCACCAGGTCGATAATGCCGTCAAAGTCCTCGCCCTCGCCCCAGGGAAGGGTCACGGCGCCCAGGCGCGTGCCAAAGCGCTCTTGCAGCAGGTCCATCGTGGTCGCAAAGCTGGCCTCGGAGCGCGACAGGCGGTTTACGAACACCGCACGCGCCAGACGCAGGTCCTCGGCGGCATACCAGAGCTTAACCGTCGTAGGCTGTGGGCCGGCCTCGGCGTCGACCACAAACAGAGCCGTCTCGCAGACGCTCATCGCGGCAAAGGCGTCGCCGATAAAATCGGGGTAGCACGGGGCATCAAGCACATTGATGCGCGCGCCCTTCCAGTCGATCGGCGCGATGGTCGTCGAGATGGAAAATGCGCGCTTGACCTCTTCAGGGTCATAGTCGAGCGTAGGCTTGGTGCCGTCGTGGCCGCCCAGGCGGGCGGTCTTGCCGGAAAGGTGGAGCATGGCTTCGGCGAGTGAAGTCTTGCCCACCCCGCCTTGGCCTACGAGCACCACGTTCCTTACGTTACCGGTCTTGGGAGCACCCATGATGACCTCCTTGCAGGGCCGCGCGCATTGCGCGACGCCAACGGGGAGAGTTCGCGGTCGGTGCCATCCCGGGAGCAGCATGGTCGGCAGCCGAGCCGACTCACCCTCCAAATGTCCTATGCCACCACCCTACCCTCACGGGTGACTGTCCATGCACACCTTTCGGCGCACGTACGGATACAGGCGGCGAGAGGAAGAGACAAGCTTGTGAGGCAATTATTGAACCCCGTCGATGTAAACAAAAAGCCGCCACAGACCGTAAGACCTGTGGCGGCTTCGCCTCAATTAATAGTTGAGTAAATACCTGAGTCTACCCCTCGATACGGCTCAAGAACTCACGCGTGCGCTGCTCGCGCGGATGGCCGATAACCTGATCGGCAGGCCCCTCCTCGACAATGCGGCCGCCATCCATAAAGACCACGCGGTCGGCAACATCGCGCGCAAACTGCATTGCGTGGGTCACGATCACCATCGTCATGTTCTGCGCAGCGAGGTCCTTAATGACACGCAGCACCTCGGCCGTCAGCTCGGGGTCGAGCGCCGAGGTCGGCTCGTCAAAGAACAAGATCTCCGGGTCGAGCGCCAAGGCGCGGGCGATACTCACACGCTGTTGCTGACCGCCCGAAAGCTCACATGGCACCTTGTTCTCGTTGCCCGTAAGCCCCATCTGCGCGATCAACTCACGCGCACGCGCTTCGGCCTGCTCGCGCGGACGCTTGAGTACGCGAACCGGAGCGTCGGTGATGTTTTTCATCACCGTATAGTGCGGAAACAGATTGTAATTTTGGAACACCAGGCCGAATCGCGAGCGTGCCCGCTTGGGCACATCGCCCTTCGCATAGACCGCGCCCGAACCCGCATCCGTCGCAACGGCAAGGTCACCAAACGAAAGCGAGCCTCCGTCGAGTGTCTCGAGCAGCGTGGCACACCGCAGCAGCGTGGACTTGCCGCCACCCGAAGGCCCGATAATCGCCACGACCTCGCCACGCTTGACCTCGAGCGAGATATCCTTGAGCACCTCATTGCCGCCAAACGCCTTACGAGCGTTCGCTATATTCATTACCGTTCCGGACACGGGAACCTCCATGTGTTTAAAAAGTCAGCGAGCGTGTGGCTGGCGAGACAATGTGCTCCGAAAGAGGAGCGCCGCGTACTTCTGTACGCAAGCGACGGTTTGAGGAGCAGATTGGCCGTCAGGCACGCGCGCAGCGTCGAGCAGTCCGCCGTTCGTTAGAACGGCGGAACGATCTAGTCATGGTAATAGTCCAGCTTCTTTTCGGCGGCGCCCAGCAGCATCTCGACCACAAAGTTAAAGACCCAGTAGATCAGCGCCGCGATCGCAAACGGCACCATGCTCACCTGCGAGGCGACCAGCGCCTTGGCCGTCGAGAACATCTCGCCCACGCCGATGGCGAACGCCAGCGACGTGTCCTTGACCAGTGTGATGATCTCGTTGCCCATCGCCGGCAAAATGCGCTTGGCGACCTGCGGCATCACGATATACAGAAACGTCTGCAGACGCGAGTAGCCCAGCACCTCGGCGGCCTCATATTGACCGCGCGGAATCGACTGCAGGCCCGAGCGATAGATCTCGGCAAAGTAGCCGGCGTAGTTGATGATGAATGCCACGACGCACGCCGTCCATTTGGAATCGGGCGTGAGCGAGATGCCAAACACGTAGTACGGGGCAAAGTAGATCGCAAACATCTGCAGCATGAGCGGCGTGCCGCGCATCACCGAAATATAGATGCGCGCAATCCAACGCAGCGGCGCGACCTTGCTCATGCGCATAAACGCCACGGGGATTCCCAGCGGAATCGACCCCAGCAGCGTCAGCACAAACAGCTGCAAACTGACCAAGAATCCCTGGCCAAGCATCTGCATCATGACCTGAATAGACAACCCAAGCTCTCTTTCACAGTAACGGAACAGCGAACCCAATGCTAAAGCGGGTTTTCCAGGTGCCCGAGTTTGCCGTGAAAGAGGAGCGCCGCGTACTAAATGTACGCAAGCGACGGTTTGAGCGGCAAAATCGGGTGCCTGGGAAAGCCGCTATTTGAGAACCCAGTTGTCGAAGGATAGGCCGTAGCTTGCGTACTTATCGCACAGGTCCTTGACCGTGCCGTCCTCATAGAGCGCCTTGAGCGACTCGCTCACGGCATCGGCCGACTTGGTGTCGCCCTTCTTAAAGCCAACGGCGTAGTGCTCGCTGGACAACGGCTTGTCGAGCTGCGTATAGGCATCGGGTTTGGCGGCAAGCTGATACTGAGCGATCGAGAGGTCACAGGCAACGGCATCGACTGCACCACTCTCGAGCTGCATAAACGCCGTGTTGTACTCACCGATGGTATCGAGCGTGGCAAACGTCGCGGCCAGATCCTTCTGGTCGCCCGCGAGCACATCCTGCGCAGCGGAATCGGTCTGAGTGATCACGGTCTTGCCAGCGAGATCGTCCCAGCTCTTGATACCCGCGTCCTTCTTGACCACGAGCACTTGCTCGTTGAGCATGTACGGCTCGGAGAACGTGTAGCCGTCCTCACGGCCCTCCATGGTAAAGCCGTTCCAGATGCAGTTGATGGCGCCGGAGTTGAGCAGCGTATCCTTGGCATCCCAATCGATGGCCTCGTATTTGACCTCCCAGCCCTGCTTATCGGCAACGGCCTTGGCCAGATCAAGGTCAAAGCCCGTATATTCGCCGTCATCGCCCACAAAGCCGTACGGAGGATAGGACTTGTCAAAGCCCACCACGAGCTTTTTGGACTCCGCGGCACCCTTCGTATCCTTGGCCGCGGCAGAGCCGGCAGCAGAGCCCTTAGCGGCACCGCCGCCACAACCGACAAGACCAAGGCCGAGCACCGTGGCGAGCGAGCCGGCTAGACCAACAAACTGACGACGAGACATATCGGTATTCATGGTATTCCCCCTTGGTTGCACTTTAGTTAAGTAAAGTGAGTCATGTAACGTTCAGAATCATACACTTTACCTTGATAGAGTACAAGGGATAGGTTGCCCGCCGGGCACCGGGGCAGGGGTTAAGTTTGCTGCTCTACAGTCCTGCTCACGACGGAGGCCACATTAAGTGGCCTCCTGTTCGTGCGGAACTCGCGACAAACTTAACCCCTGCCCCGGTGCCCGGCGGGCAAACGTCGTTGGGCTTATCGCTGACAGGAAATGACCGCTTGCATATCGCCCGCTGGCTTGGCACGGTACAATGCTTGCAGCTTTTAATTCATGAATTAGTGGAGTTATTGATGGCAGAATCTCGTGCGGAGCGTAGGGCTCGTCGTGCTTTGGTGGAAGCGGCTGAGGGGTCAAAAGAGGAGAAATCCTCTACGAAATCCAAGTCTTCTAAAGCTGCAAAAAGCAAGTCGGCTAAGGGCAAGACTAAGGCCAAGCGTCCCGGCTCTCGTCGGAGCGAGGACAAGGCATCTCAGACTCGCTCCGAGCGCTCGCATAAAGATCCGGTTTCGTCTGCACATAAGGCTGCGGACCCCAAGTCTCCCTGTTCGATCATGAAAGCTTGCGGTGGGTGCACGGCGCTCAATCGTCCTTATAAGAAGCAGTTGGCGGCCAAGCAGGCTGCTATGGAGGAGCTGTTTGCTGAGCTCTGTGAGCGCGAGGGTGTTGCCGCGGATCCCATTCGCGGTATGGGTGTTACCTTGGGCGATCCGGGCAAATATCCTGCTCCGCGCGGTTTTCGTCATAAGGCTGCCACTCCCTTTGCTCCCGGTAAGGAGGGCGCTGTCCGCTGCGGCTTCTTTGAGCGCGGTTCGCACAGAATCGTTGCCGTGCCCGAATGCCCCGTCGAGGCGCCGGGTGCCCGCCAGATTCTCAACGGCATCGCTCGCGAGGCCGAACGTCTGCATATTCCTGCCTTTAACGAAGACAAGCATCTGGGGCTGCTCCGCTATGCCGTCGTTCGCTGCGGTTGGCGTACCGACCAGATTATGGTCACCCTCGTGACCGCTCAGCGCGACTTGCCGCATGCGCAGGAGTTCTTTGAGGCTGTCGCCGCACTCGATCCGCATATCGTCACCGTTGCCCAAAACATCAACGGACGCCCCGGTAACGCCATCTTGGGTGAGGAGACTCGTATCGTCTATGGCGCCGAGTGCATGCGCGACCAGCTGCTCGGTTGCGAATTCGATATCTCCCCTACCGCGTTCTACCAGACCAACCCGCAGCAGACCGAGCTGCTCTACCAGCTCGCTGTCGATGGCATGGATCTGCGCCAGGGCGATGTGCTTATGGATGCCTACTGCGGCAGCGGCACCATCGGTCTTTGCGCAGCTAAAGAAGCCCAGAACAAGGGTATCGGCATCATGCTGCTCGGTGTGGAGCGCAACCCGGCGGGCATTGCCGACGCACGCCGCAATGCCGAGCTCAACGGCCTCACCCGCAGCGCTTGGTTTATGGCCGACGACGCCACCGATTACATCCTGGACGCTGCCGATAACAACGAGCGCGTTGACGTTCTCTCCATCGACCCGCCGCGCGCCGGCTCCACACCCGAGTTCCTCGAAGCCGCCTGCGCACTTAAGCCGCGCCGCATCACCTATATCAGCTGCAACCCCGTGACCCAAGAGCGCGACCTGCACCAGCTCCTCGACGGAGGCTATCGCCTGCTCAAGATCACGCCCGTCGACATGTTCCCCCATACCGACCACACCGAAACCGTAGCGGTCCTCGAGCGCCGCTAATCCACCCCGGTAGATTTTCGAGACAAGAAAGGGGGGCGGCCCGTCTAGACCGCCCCCCTTCGCTTGGTTTATGAACTCCGCTACATCCCCTTGCGCAGGTCACACACGCCGGCTGCCGCCATCTCGCGCAGCAGCGTCTCGCGGTCGCGCGTCACGATCAAATCCAGCGGGAAGTGAATCTCGTCGAGCATCTTGCGCGCGTGATCGAGCTTACCAATTGCCATGCCAATGTGCGCATCGGTCGAAACGCCAATGCCCACGCCAAGCTCAGCGCAACGCTCGGCGATCTTGCGGCATACAGCCCAATGCTCAGTGTCGACACCGTGTTCAAGACTATGGTTGTTGATCTCGATAATCTTGTGCTTGGCCTTAGCCGCCAACAGCACCTCGTCGATATCGAACGGCACGCCCGAGCGACCCGCGTGGCCCAGCATGAACACCTTGGGGTGTTCCAAGGCATTGATATACATCTCGGTCGTCTGGGCCAGCGTCGCGCCCTCAGCAATCTGCGGATTATGCACGCTTGCAACCAAATAATCCAAATTACGCGTAACCAAATCGAACAGCGAATGCTGACGGCTGTACGAATCGCCGGCAATATCGAGCGTGACAGGAGTGTCCTCGCCAAACAGGCTTCCGTCCAGCGAAACGATATCGGCCTCGGCACCACGCAGCACCAGCACGCCGCTCCAAATGCGCGGCCAGATATCCTGGTTGATAAAGAACTGGTAACTGCGCAGGTCATTGGGGCAAGCCGTAACCATAGAGCTCAAATGGTCGGCAGATCCGAGTACCTGCAGACCACGCTCTGCCGCCCAGTACACATTCTCCTCAATGGTCGAATATGCATGCGCAGAGAACATCGTATGGGTATGAATGTCACAAGAAAGCAGGTAGGGCATCAGGTCTCCTTATCTGGCACGGCCGTCGCTTATATTCATTGTACGCATAGCCTTCGATAGTCGTAAAACCACTCCATCCCAAAGACACAACGTCCATGACAACGGGGTCCGGCTTAACACCAAACCCCGTTTCACGTAAAACATTGTAGGCAGAGCGCTTTACTTTTAACGATACTCGTCCGCCAACTGTTTCCAAGCGGGTAGCGAATTGACAATCGTTTCGTAGCTCACGCAATAGCCCAGGCGGAACCAACCCGGCATACCAAAGCTGTCCGAGGGAACCGCAAGCAGCTCATACTTCTTTGCGCGCTCGCAAAACGCATTCGCATCGGGCTCCAACGCTTTCACCCATAGGCAGAACGCGCCATCCGGCTCAACATAGGTGTAGCCGTACTCCGCTAGTGCGTCGGTAAGCGCGGTGCGGTTGCGTGCATAGGCCTCAACGTCACTCGGCTCATCGATGCAGTCGATAATTACGCGCTGGAAGAGTGCCGGTGCGCATACAAAACCCAGCGTACGGGCAGCACCCGCAACAGCCGGCATCAGACGGGCAGCCTGCGGATTGGTGTTGGGAACCAAGATCCACCCCACGCGCTCACCCGGCAGCGAAAGCGACTTAGAATACGAGTAGCACACGATGGTGTGCTCGTAAATCGAGGGCACCCAAGGTACCTCGGCACCGTACACGATTTCGCGGTACGGCTCATCCGAGATGAGCATAATCGGATTCTCGGGATCGCGCTGAGCGTTGGCCTCGCGCAGAACATTGGCCAGTCGCGTCAGCGTGTCGCGTGTATATACGGCACCAGTCGGGTTGTTGGGCGAGTCGATGATGACGGCCGCCGTCTTATCGGTAATCGCCTTGAGCACGTTGTCCACGCTCAGCTGGAACGTATCTTCATCGGCGAGCGCCTCAACACACGTACAGCCGGCCTTCTCAATCCAAACGCGATACTCCGGAAAGTATGGGGCGATAACAATAACCTCGTCGCCCGGGTTCGTAACGGCGTTGAGCGTGCAGGTGAGCGAAGCCGCGGCACCCACCGTCATAAAGACGCCCTTACCCTCATAGTTCGTTCCAAAGCGGCGGTTGAGTGATTCGGCGACGGCTGCTCGACATTGCGGCAGGCCCGGAGCGGGGGTGTAGCCGTGCAACTGGTCGCTCGGCAGCCCCAAGGCCTTCTTAATGGACTCCGCCACGGCAGCTGGCGCCGGAACACTCGGGTTGCCCAGCGAAAAATCGAATACGTTTTCCGCACCGATCTGCGCCTTGCGCTCAAGGCCATAGCTAAAAATCTCACGGATGATGGAGCTTTCCGCACCGCGAGCATACATAGTTTCGTTGATCATCTGTTCCCCTTTCGCATAGGCGCTATTGTACGCTTTAGC
>CAJMMA010000063.1 GCA_905214435.1 uncultured bacterium | reverse complement strand
AGCTCCACCGGGCAACCTACTCAACAAGATCCCTTTCAGCCCAGGCCCCTGTGTACCGCGCGTCCAAGATCTTCAAATTCAAACAATCCCAGAATCGATACTTATAGCAGAGGCCCCTTGGCCTTTAGTTTGATACAAGTTCCGCACGAGCCGGAAAGCACTTAATGTGCTTTCCGTGCGAGCAGGACTGTTCGCAGTAGCAAACTAAAGGCCAAGGGGCCCAGTCAACCTATCAGCAGCAATTACTCAGCAGCTAGTTGAATTTGAAGATCTTTGAGGCAAGATGGTATAGGCCGAGTGTGGTTTTGTCTCCGGCCCGTCCATGCAGGTTGGTAAAGAATCCGACTACGCCGTAGCGAGCGCGACGATACATGCGCTCGTCGTACTCCTTCAGGTCCTTCCACAGCGTCTTCAGGCGCTCATCGGCACAATCTTCCTCGGAAAGCTTGGTGAGCACCGAGCAAATCGCCATCATCATGGTGAAGTAGCCCATCATGTACGAACGCAGACGCGAGGACTCAACGTCCTGGTACAGGTGGAACGATTCCATCATGATGCGCGTTACGCGGAACTGCTGGCCCAGGCGCTTGACCATCGTAGCCTCGTTGACGCTCTGGCCCTCGCGACCGATAAAGTAGCGATAGAGGTCGATGTCGGCGTAGTACATGGTCTTGCAGCGCGGCAGCGGCACGTATGCGTAGATATTATCCACGTAGAACGTGTGTGCCGGCATAGGCAGATTGGACTCGCGCAGCACGTCGGTGCGATAGCACAGGCTGTGCATGAGCAGGTTCTGATCGGGACGGAAGTGTCCGATCTGGTCCCAAGAGAAAATCTTTTTGCGCGGCAGGGCAAACTTGTAGCCAATAGCGGTATGCGTGCCCTCGTAAACCTTCTCGTACACGTAGTTCGAGATAAACAGGTCGACGCGCTGGTCGCGCTCCTCAAAGCCACGCAGAATCGACAGCATGGTCGAAAGCGCCGCACCGTCGAGCCAGTCGTCCGAGTCAACGACCTTATAGTACGTACCATGCGCCTCACGCAGGCCCGAGAGGACGGCAATACCGTGGCCGCCATTCTCCTGGTGCACCGCGCGGATGATTCCAGGATAACGGGCCTCCCACTCGTCGGCCTTGGCGGCCGTCTCATCCTTGGAGCCGTCGTCCACCACGATAATCTCGATATCGGTGGCATAATTGCTCCCCTCCAAGATGGAGGTAATGCAATGGTCCATGTCCTTAGCGGCGTTATACGAGGGAATACCGAATGTTATGACTTTATGCATGGCAGGCGATAATCTCATCCGAAAGATCGAGGGCGGAATTGGTCACGGCATCCATATCGTAGTAACGATACTCGGCCAGACGACCCACCGGGTGGAAGTTTGTCAGGTTCTGGACGCGCTCAAGATAGCGCTCATAGAGCTCACGGTTCTCGGGCTCAAGAATGGCGTAATACGGCGTCTCGCCCGAGCCGGGCGTATAGGCCTTGGAGTACTCCTTCATGATGGTGGTCTTGCCGGGCAAAACCTGACCGGTCATGTTCTTGAACTCGGTGATACGCGTGTAGTCCTCGCTCGTGGTGTAGTTGACGGTGCCCACGGGCTGGAACTGGTCCATATCAAGCGTCTCGAACTTCATATCGAGCGTGCGGTACGGAAGAGCGCCCAGGTCAAGGTCGAACAGCTCATCGAGCGGACCGGTATAGACGATCTCGCCGCCGTAGACCTTGCCGCCGATCTTGACGGTGGTCTCGTCGATCTCAAAGAGATCGCGGGCGTCCACGTCGCAGAACACGTCGATCAGGTCGTGGTCGAGCATATGCTCGAACAGCGCCGTGTAGCCGTCCTGCGGCATACCCTGGAAGGGAGCCTGCGGGAAATAGCGGTCATCGTCGCCCACAAAGACGGGAACGCGACCGGTGATCGAGGGATCGATCTGGTCGGGCGTCTGGCCCCACTGCTTCATGGTGTAATGCAAAAAGACGTTCTCGTAGACGTAATCAGCGACCTCGGCCAAGTCGGGGTCGTTCTTCTTACGCAGCTCCATAATGGGCACCTTGACATCCTTGCCAAAGGTCTCCACGAGCTTCTGATACAGCTCCTCGCCGCGCTCGTCACCAAAGGCGAGCTTGAGACTCGCGTGGTTGAAGGGCACGGGCATAAGGGTGCCGTTGATGTTGGCGAGCACCTTGTGCTGATAATCCGTCCACTTGGTAAAGCGCGACAGGAAATTGTGCACGCGCTCGTTAAAGGTGTGATAGATATGCGGACCGTACTCGTGGATCAGGATTCCGGCCTCGTCAGTGCAGTCATAGGCATTGCCCGCAATGTGGCTACGGCGCTCCAAAACGGCAACACGATAGCCGATGGTCTCGGCAAGACGGCGGGCGCAAACGGCACCGGCATATCCAGCACCGACGACAATCATGTCGTACGCGCCGGCGTTAAAGCCTTCAGGCAGGCCTGAGGTAATCTGCATCGATACTCCTTGTCAAAAGCCACGGGCTCGTTAGCTGGGCTTTTCTCGAACATTCTTCGAGACATATTTATCAGAGCGATTATAGCGCTAATGCGTCCTATAATGAGCTTGCCACACAAGGAAAGCTCAAGCACCGCGGCGTACAAATTTGAAAGGTAAACCCGCTAGCAGCGGGTTTATTCGTGAACAGCCGGGCGCCTGGAGCTTAGTGAAACGCTTGTAAGGAGTAACATGAGCGATTTCCTTAACCGTATGAAGTCTGCCGCCAAGGCCGACCTTAAGACGATCGTCCTGCCCGAGGGCGAGGATCCGCGCACCATCGTCGCGGCCACCAAGATCATCGAGGAGGGCCTGGCAAAAATCGTCATCCTGGGCAACCCCGACGAGATCAACGTTCCCGGCGCCACCGTCATCGATCCGCGCAATGCCGAGAAGCACGAGGAGTACGCGCAGAAGTTTGCCGAGCTCCGCGCCAAGAAGGGCGTCACCATCGAGCAGGCTCGCGCCCAGGTGATGGACGCCACCTACTTTGGCACCATGATGGTCAAGATGGGTGACGCCGACGGCCTGGTCTCCGGCGCCTGCCACTCCACCGCCGACACCCTGCGCCCCGCGCTGCAGATCCTCAAGACCGCCCCGGGTACCAAGCTGGTCTCGGCCTTCTTCGTGATGTGCACCGACACCCCGCAGTTCGGCACCGACGGTACGCTGATCTTCGCCGACTGCGGCCTCAACATCAACCCGTCCTCCGACGAGCTATCCGAGATCGCCATCGCCTCCGCTCACTCCTGGTCCACCTTTATGGGCAGCGTCGAGCCGCACGTGGCCATGCTCTCCTACTCCACCATGGGCTCCGCCGGCGGCGAGGTTGCCAAGAAGGTCCAGAAGGCCGTGAAGTTCTGCAAAGAGAAGGCTCCCGAGCTCGCCATCGACGGCGACCTGCAGCTCGATGCCGCTATCGTCCCCACCGTCGCCCAGCTCAAGGCTCCCGGCTCCTCCGTCGCCGGTAAGGCCAACGTGCTCGTGTTCCCCGACCTCGAGGCAGGCAACATCGGCTACAAGCTGGTCCAGCGCTTCGCTGGCGCTGACGCCTACGGCCCCATCCTGCAGGGCATCGCCAAGCCGGTCAACGACCTGTCGCGCGGCTGCTCTGCCGACGACATCGTGGGTGTCGTAGCCATCACCGCCGTCCAGGCTCAGATGGCTGAGTAGCGGACGCACTCGCCCGAAGGCCGTACGGGCTAACCCCTGAAAACGTCCTCGACCAATGAAACGCCCCCGTTCTGCTCCTTCGGAGCTACGAACGGGGGCGTTTCTGGTCTGCGGAATGTTTTCAGGGGTTAGCCCGTACGGCCTTCTACTGCTACGAAGCGTTCAGAGCATCTGGAGTGGACGGCGGCTTGGCTACGAGCTGGAGCTGAGGATCTGAATGGATGGGTGTCGTTGCTGGGAGCGCAGGCGTTACTGGTGATGATCACTTTGGGACTGGAATTTCCGCCTGCTAGCAAAAAGGCCTCCTGAGCTGCTGCTCAGGAGGCCTTTCGTTCAATCGCAAACGAACGCACTAGTTATTCTTGGTCAGGCGCTCGACGTCGTGGGCGATCATGTATTCCTCGTCGGTGGGGATGACCATGACCGTGACGGCGGAACCGGCGGCGCTGATGACCTGTGGGCCGTTGCCCACGGCCTCGCGGTTCTTGTTGTTGTCGATGCGCACGCCCAGCCACTCAAAACAGTCGCAGAAGGCCTTGCGGATCGACCAGTCGTTCTCGCCGATGCCGGCGGTAAAGGTGATGGTATCCACGCCCGCCATAGAAGCGATCATAGAACCGGCCTGCTGCATGGCCTTGTAGGCGAACATATCGAAGGCGAGCAGGCAGCGCTCGTCGCCCTCGGAGGCGCGCGTACGGATGTCACGGGCGTCGTTGGAGATGCCCGAGATGGCAAGCAGACCAGACTGCTTGTTCATCATGTCATCGACTTCCTGGTAGCTGTAGCCGCCCTCGCGCTGCAGGTAGCACACGGTAGCCGGGTCAATGGAACCACAACGGGTGCCCATCATCAGGCCGTCGAGCGGCGTGAGGCCCATCGTGGTATCGCGGCATACACCGTCCTCGATGGCGGCAAGCGAGGCGCCGTTGCCCAAATGGCACGAAAGCAGGCGGTGGCAGCGCGAACCCAGGATCTCCTTGGCCATCATCCACTCGTAGCGGTGGCTCGTTCCGTGAGCGCCGTACTTGCGCACGTGATACTTGTCGCACACGTCCTTGGGCAGCGCGTAGGTGTAGGCGACCTCGGGCATGGTCATGTGGAACGAGGTGTCGAAGACGGCCACGTTGGGCAGCTCCGGATACTTCTCGCGGCAATACTCAATCGCCGCGGCCTCGCCGTAGTTGTGCAGCGGAGCCAAGGGAGCCACCTCAAGAATCTTGGCCATAACCTCGTCGTCGACGACCGCGGAATCATCGAAGTACCAACCGCCCTGAACGATGCGATGTCCAATGCCATCGATCGTAAAGTCGGTCTTCTCGAGTTCCTCGAGCACACGTGCGATAGCCGAACGGTGATCCGGGAAGGGAACCTCCTCGGTTTGCTTGGCGCCACCGTTCTCGGTGTGGCCAAAGATGCCCATGTCCGAACCGATGCGCTCGCAGTTGCCCTTGGCGAAAACCTCGCGGGTATCGGTATCCAAAAGCTGGTATTTAAGGCTTGAGCTACCGGCGTTGACAACAAGTACGTTCATGAGACTCCTTTGCAGTGCGATACGGTCGGCGCAGACCGCTCAAGGCGGCCGTATGTTAATAAGAAGTTATCACAACTTGATAAATAGCTATCAGGCATATCGCCCAACGAGTTCAAAAGAGGGGCTGAACGGCATGTTGCCGTCCAGCCCCTCCCCTCTTGTAATTACTTGGCGTTGACGATGCGCTCGACGTCGGAAGCGATCATGAACTCCTCGTCCGTGGGGATGACAAAGATTTTGACCTTGGAATCCTTGGCAGACAGGCACCAAGCGCCGTCACCACGCAGGGCGTTGCGGGCATGATCCATCTTGACGCCCATAAAGGCCAGGCGGTCGGCAACGCCGGCGCGGACGGCCGGAGCATGCTCGCCGATGCCGGCGGTAAAGACCAGGGTGTCCATACCGCACATAGAAGTAGCCATCTCGGCCGCCTTGGCGGCAATCTTGTAGACAAACATGTCGAAGGCGAGCTGAGCCTCGGGGTCACCAGCGGCGGCGAGCTCCTCGACGTTGCGGCAGTCGTTGGTCTTGCCGCCGGTCACAGCCAAAAGACCGGACTTCTTGTTCATCATCTCGTCGACCTCGTCGAAGGTATAGCCGCCCTCGCGCTGCAGGTAGCACACGGTAGCCGGGTCGATGGAGCCGCAGCGGGTGCCCATCATGACGCCGTCGAGCGGCGTCAGGCCCATGGTGGTGTCCATGCACTTGCCGTCCTCGATGGCGCACAGGGAAGCGCCGGAGCCGATATGGCACACGACGACCTTGCGGGCCTCGCCGTTGGTCATCTCGGCGACCTTCTTGGAGATGTAACGGTAGCTGGTGCCGTGGGCGCCGTACTTACGGATGTGCAGCTTGTCGCAGACATCTTTGGGCAGGGCGTAGGTCTTGGCGACCTCGGGCATGTTGAAGTGGAAAGCAGTGTCGTAGACCGTGACATTGGGCAGGTCGGGATACTGCTCCAGGCAGTACTCGATAACGTTAGCCTCGGGGTTGTTGTGCAGCGGGGCGAGCGGGGCAACCTCGCGGATCTTGGCGAGAACGTCCTCGTCGACGAGGGAGGAATCGCCAAAGTACCAGCCGCCCTGAACGATGCGGTGGCCGATGCCCTCAATCTTGACGCCGTTGGCCTCGAGGTCCTTCAGGACGACCTCGATGGCGACCTTGTGGTCGGGGAACTCAATGTTCTCGGTCACCTTCTTGGAGCCGTTGGCAGCGTGGGTGAAGGTACCGCCGGTAAAGCAGACGCGCTCGCAGGAGCCCTTTGCGGACACCTTATGGGACTTGGTATCGATGACCTGATACTTAAGGGTCGAAGATCCTGCGTTGACGACCAGAACGTTCATGTGTCTCCCTACTAACAGGCGGTGTGGCGCCGCCAGGTTACATACGCTTCAATAATAAACCCAAACGCCCTCGCGCTCGGGTTTATTGCGTTGATATATAAGTTATCGATGCCCAAATACTCACGGCCTTTGACTTGTAAGACGAAATAGCGCGGGGATATACACCAGGGAAGAAATCCCGAGCGCAACAAGCAATACGACTCGAATGCCCGCAACGCTACTCAACACAGCGTTGAGCAGATAGAAAAGAACGGCACCCACCGCCACCATCTGGCTTTGAACCGAAATCAGTGAACAGCGCATCGAAGAATCGGCAGCATTTTGAAAAATTGAGTATTTGATTGGGGCAAACAACGAGTACGCAACCGTCTGCAGCACATAGAACACGGGCAGCAAATTAACCGGAGTAAGGGGAATCAAAAACAAAGCTGTCAATACTAAGCGAATGATGCCGCAAATACGTGCAAAACGGCCCTTGTCGACACGAGTAATCGCGCTGGGCACAATAAACCCTATGGAGGCGGAGACAAGGAGCTGGACCGCAATGGTCACGCCCGAAGCGACGGCATTCATTCCGCGGCCTACAAGCAACAGTGAGAAAAAATCTTCCAGGGCGACGAAGGCAAATGCCTGAGAACAGTCCATGATGAACGCTGAACGAAGAATGCCATTACCCGCAATAGCGGCACCGATCATCTTCGGGCTAATCCCATGTTCAGGTGTCGTCGCAGTGCCCCCTCTTCGCATCTCAGGAATGCAGACAACGACAACCAACGTCAACACCATTGCGATGATATCTGCCGAAAGACCAATGAGATATGCACCGACGGACGAAATGAAACCGCCCACGCAAGCGGAGATGGCATAAGAGGCATAGAAAACAAATCGCTCAACGACATTAAGTCTTACGAGCTGGTCCTGAGAGACGCTGTCAATGTAAATCGCTTCGATGGATCCGCTCACACACGCAACGGCAAAACCCTTGAGAGCGAACGCACCGATTAAAAGCAGGGGAGAACGGACGAGAAGCAGGGCGGCGTAGTATCCAAGCATTCCCACAACGCCAACGAGACCGCTAGTCTTTCGTCCAAACCTATCAGCAATATAGCCAGTGGGAACTTCAAGGATGAACTTGCTCACTTGATATGCAATCATCATGCTAGAAATCGCCACCATCGAGAATCCGACGAATTCAAGGTAAACCGTCAGAAAATACAAAATGGTGCTGAAGTTCGACAGAAAAACGAACGTCATATAAAGCAAAACCGTACGGTTTTTCATGCTCCACCCTCCAAGAGTCAGCAATCTAAATCGGAATCTTGGAAAAGCATGAGGGCAAAGCTGTCAGCTATGTGTTACAAGGCGTCAATAATCACTTGATGCCTCGAAGCCAATTAATCTCACGAAGCAAGATGACGCAATAGGTGCAGAAAAACCGACTGGTGTCGATCAGTCCAGGCATTTTGTCGATAGCAAAAGTAGATGGGCAAGGCTACGTCATGTGAGGCTTCAATGGAGCACTCGCTCACTTCCGATCCATCCGATGCGAGAGAAGAGCCAGAAAAACTCAATATCAATCCCCCGGCTTGAAGAAACTCAGCCTGCGCCCTGTTTCCGTATTCGACATCGCGAAAGCGGAAATTAACCAGCTGAGCTTCGGGACATTGATTGATTGCATTGAGACAGGGTGACAAATTAATGGGAACAGCGAGCCTGCCGCCCAGTAACTCACGAATGGTCATAGCGTCAACAGATTGATGACCAGCTGGACATGAAAGAACCCTGAGCTCCTTTTCACCCATATATTTTGAAGAAAGGACGCTGTCCCGTGGTTCCTCAAACGAGATAGCCGCGTCCGAAATTCCAAGTATAAGTGATTCAAAGCATGTTGCCGTTGGCTGATGCCACACATCAAGATGAATCTGAGGGTGCGAGCGTTCAAACGAGTCATACCAGTTTTCGGCAAAAAGGCGCCCCCGCCCATGAAGGCAGGGGGCATAAAGACGAAAGTGGCCGTCGGGCGAGACGCCGTCGTCCCTCGATTGAGCGTACTTTTTGAGATCGTCGACTTGTGCCAGGATCACGCGTGCACGACGCGCAAATTCTCTGCCCGCCGGAGACAAAACAGCCTCCCCCGCCGATCGGTCGAGCAAAACAATCTGATACTCAGATTCCAACTTTTTGATTGCCGACGAAACAGCCTGCGGACTCACATGAACGGCGCGAGCTGCTTTGCGCACGCCGCCATAGTTCGCTACCGCTTGAAGGTATTCGAGTTGAGAAAGCTGCATAGATTACTCCAAAGGCAGCCAAGTCGACGGCCTACGCGCCCTCAGATGAGGTTCTCGCCCAGGTTCTTGCCACCGAGAACGTGCATGTGGAAGTGCATGACGGTCTGGCCGGCGTTGACGCCCTTGTTGGAGATGACGCGGAAACCGTCCTCCAAGCCCTTGGCCTTGGCGACCTCCTGGATGGCGTGAGCCATGGCGCCCATGGTCTCGGCAGGTACGTTGTCGGCGATGTCACTGTAGTGCTTCTTGGGGATCACGAGCGTATGGACCGGCGCCTGGGGATTGAGGTCGTCGAAGGCGATGACCTGGTCGTCCTCATAGACAACGGTCGAGGGGATCTCGTGGTTGGCAATTTTGCAGAAGATGCAATCGCACATGGTTGGTTCCTTTC
>CAJMMA010000062.1 GCA_905214435.1 uncultured bacterium | reverse complement strand
CGCTTGACAACGGCACGCCCCTCGCTCATCACCAGGGCTCCGTTTTCGCATACATAGGCGAGCTCATCGGCCACCGGGGCAAACAGGTAGCGCAAGCTCGCATATTGACGGCCGCTCGCCGGCATAAACACGATACCGCGACGATGCAGTTCATCGATGAGTTCAAAGGCCTCGGAACGCGGCTCGCGCTCCCCCGGATGCAGCAACGTGCCGTCCAAATCGCATGCAATCAGCTTGATTCCCTCAAGACCCATATGCTTCCCCAAAGCCTCCTATCAACAGCAAGACGGACCTTGATTGGTCGCCCCTCAAAGCCCGCCTTGCGTATATACGCGCTTAGCCGCGCGTCTTTTTTACGATGGTAAAGTCGGGAGCCATGCTCACGACGGCCTCCGCCGCACTCGATGCAAAGCGCCGGTCCGCATCGAGTTCACGGGTAACCACCGAGAGCCGAACACCCTCGACGCCCCGGAGCATGCGGCCCAAAACAGGCTGCACCGGCGTATACATGCGCACGGTATGCTCGTCCGAATCGCCTCGGAAAAGCGGCGCGTGCATATTGCCGATCTCCCAGCACGCATGCGCGAGCGCAATCGAATCCATGCGGTCGACTTCGACCAAATAAACCTCGGCGCTGCGCAGGCGCACGACAACCGCCACGGGCTCCATGCCCGAACGGTCGATGGCGAGCACGTCGCCATCGGCAAGACGACCGCCGTCGGCAGCATCCAGCCGAACATCGATCGTGCGCCCCAGCTCCGTCACGCCCGCAAACGCGCATACATCAGCCCGGTCCCAATCGAACAGTAGCTCGTCAACTTCAAAGACGCCGCCCAACTTCCGGCGAAGCAGGAGTTCATAGGACGGATCGTTGAGATTTCCCAAGCATGTCGTCGAAACCAAGCGTTCAGGCATACTCTAACCCTCGACCTCAACGAGCTCGATATCAAAGTTGAGGTCCTTGCCGGCCAGCTCGTGGTTGGCGTCGAGCGTCACAGCCTCGGGCGTTACGTCGATGACCACGGCGGGAACGGGCATACCGCTCGGCGTGGACAGGAAAAGCTTCATGCCCTTCTCGATCTGCTTGATGTTGGGAACCTGTTCGGCCGGGAAGGTCAGAACCATCTCGGGATTGTGCTCGCCGTAGGCATCGGCAGCAGGAATGTGCACGGTCTTCTTCTCGCCCACCTGCATGTCGACAACAGCGGCGTCGAAGCCCTTGATCATCTGACCGGCGCCGCAGGTGAACTCCAGCGGCTCGCCGCGATCGTAGGAGCTATCGAACTGCGTGCCGTCATCGAGCGTGCCGCGATAATGGGTCTTGACCTTCTTGCCCTGGTTGGACATGGTAACCTCCGTGATAAGGGCGGCGCACAACGCGGGCCGCCGTGAACATATGGCGCTAACTATACCCTAGTCATACAATTCAATGACAGTTTGCAAAGAAACGCTGCAACCGGAGGAACCATGGCATATCCCGTATTTGACCTACACTGCGACACTGCCGACCGAATCGGCTGGGCCACGCTCGATCTCGACCTGCGCTTTACCGCCGGCACCGACGGTTATTTCCCCGGCGACGAAACGCATCCGCAAGATTTCGACCTCATCGAGGGTAACGCCTGTGCCATCTCGCTCGCAAAGATCGGCAACACGCCGTGGGCACAGTGCTTCGCCACGTTTGTCCCCGACGAGATTCCCACCGCCCACGCCGCGCGCTTCCAGGCGCAGATCATGGCGCATATGAGCGGCCAGGCAATGCTCAACCACGACCGTATGGTCAACGTGCGCAGCGCCGCAGACATTCGCCCCGCGCTCAAGGACGGCAAGGTCGCTTGCATCCACACCATCGAAAACGCCACGTTCTTTGCCGAGGACCCCGCGCTGATCGAGGTGCTCAAGAGCCTGGGCGTGCTTATGTCGTCACTCAGCTGGAACGCGCAGGGACCGCTCGCGAGCGGCCACAACACCCACGCCGGCCTCACCGCCGCCGGCATCGAGGCGCTTACGCAGATGGAGCACGCCGGCATGGTGCTCGACGTCTCCCACTTCAACGATGAGTGCTTTGACGAGGTCGCCGCCCGCGCCACGCGCCCCTTCGTCGCCAGCCACTCCAACTCCCGCGCGGTTTGCGGCGTCAAGCGTAACCTCACCGACGACCAGTTCCGCACCATTCGCGACATGGGCGGTATCGTCGGCCTCAACTACTGCAGCGAGTTCCTTTCCAACGACGCAACCAACAAGACCGCCGCAGACGTCACCTTCGACCAGCTGGCGGCACATATCGAGCACTGGCTCGACCTGGGCGGCGAGGACGTCATCGCACTCGGTGGCGACTGGGACGGTGCCACGGTGCCCGCCTTCCTCTCCGATGCCAGCATGATGCCCGAGTTCCAGAACATGCTTTCCAAGCATTTTGGCAAGACCGTGATGCAAAAGCTCTGCAGCGACAACGCGCTTGCCTTCTTCGAGCGTTATTAATTTCACATCCCTTGAGCGGGCCGGCATGCCGAACGGTCGACATGCCGGCCCGTCCCCAATCCAAAGGACCGCTTTTGACGCAGCAGTTTACGATTTCCGCATCCCGACCGGATGGGACACCCATCCCCGTCGTCGTTACCAAAAAGTGCGTCAAGAACTTCAACCTACGCGTCACTTCGAGCGGTGAGGTCCACGCCAGCGCACCGCTCGGCGCCACCCGCGAGCGTATCGAAGCGTTTGTGAAGCGCAACAGCGCCTGGATTACCAGCCGACTTGCCCAGCGCGAGCAGCGTCAGGCGACGGCACGAGAGCCGCTCAGCCCCTCGTCCATCATTGCACTTTGGGGCAAGCCCATCACGGTACAGGATGCACTCGATCACAACTTTACATCACCCGCACCGCGACCCAAACAGGCCACCTTCGCAAGTTTTATGGGTACCGATGAATCGGACGAAGGCCCACAGGCCAAGCGGCACGCAATCCTCGACGGCCTAACGTCCGATGAGCTCCAAGCCCGTATCGACCAGCTCTATGCAACCGAGGTCACCACGGCGCTGTACGATATGGTGCACGCGTACGAAATCGCAATGGGCGTCACCGTGGCCCGCGTCTCCGTGCGCAGCATGAAAACGCGCTGGGGATCATGCACGCCCAAGACCGGCGCCATTCGCATCGCACTCGAACTTGCCGCCTATCCCATCGAATGCCTCGACATGGTTGTCGCCCACGAGCTCGTCCACTTGCTCGAGCCAAGCCACAATCAGCGATTCCACGCCCTGCTCGACACGTACTGTCCCAACAATAAAGCTCTGTCGCAGCGGCTCAAGCAGCCACCCATAGAGTCGTATTAGAGCCGGTTAGCGCACGCGCTCGATCTCGACGCCGCAGCTTGCCAGGGGCAGGCCAACAGGAGCCCACGGCTTATCGAGCTTTATGCGCACACCAAGCAGCGAGGGATAACGGCGCAGCAGCATCTGGGCTGTCCCCTCGGCTGCCGCCTCGATGAGCTTAAACGTATGCTCGCGCAGATAGCCATCGACATCGTGGCACACCGAGCCGTAGTCAATCGAGGCATCCAGGTTATCGTGCTCCCCCGCCGCGCGCAGGTCGGCATAGAGCACCAGAGAAACGATGAACTTCTGACCCAGCGCGTTCTCCTCGGGATACACGCCATGGTTGGCAAAAACCTCAAGGCCGTCAATGACAATACGATCGGCATGGCGCAGATCGTCATAGCTCACGTGAGGCACCGCCGTTGCGGTGGATATTTCGCCCCTTCCACGGCGGGCGAGCTCAGCACCTTCAGTCTTGGTTGCATTCTCGGGCAGTTTTTTGTTACTCAACGCGATCGTCTCCTTCGTTTAGAACCCCGACCGCGCAAACTAACTACACGCGAATCGACAGGTTCTTTTTATCATCGCTCCAGTTGCAAGCATTGCGCGCGGGGCATGCAAAGCAGGCGCGCGACGCTTTGTCGGCTGCATAGAGCAGACGCTCAAGCGGTTGGCTGTTCACGCGCAGCTTTCGATGGCCCAGAATGGCCGTCTTAATGGCTGCGGCATCGGCCGGCTCAAACGCCACGTCATCGGGCATGCCGCCGAGAATCGCATCAGCGACGCGTTCGCTTGCAACATCATGGGATATACCCGATTCATACTGTTCATCTTTGCCGATATCGTGAAGAAGTGCCGTGGCGTAGATGACCTCGCGGTCAAATTCGAGCTGTTCCTCGAGATTCTTGATCCACATAATGCGAGCGACATCGAGCAGATGGTCAATACCGTGGCGGCAGAAGATGCGCCCCGATTCCAACTGTGCAATGTTGCCCAGGTGCCGTCGGAACAGCCCGTTGGCACAAATGTAATCAATGCGAGGCATGGCACCAAAGGGGGCCAGGCCCGAAGCCATAAAGCCGCGACGCGACGTCCCCTCATCGGTCTTCGATGTAAAGTCGTTGACGACTCTCATGGTTAGCGGCCCAACATCCTAAAGAAACGCTCCTCGAGCGCGGGATCGGTCTCAAAGACGCCGCGGCGAGCGAGCGTCACGGTCTTGGTGCCGGGCTTTTGCACGCCACGCATCGTCATGCACATATGCTCGGCCTCCATCAACACAATCGCTCCCTGGGGAGCGAGATAGTCCATGAGGGCATCGGCAACCTGTGCACACAGTTGCTCCTGCAGCTGCAGACGGCGGGCATAAACCTCAACCGTGCGGGCGAGCTTGGAAAGCCCAGCCACCCGACCGTTAGGGATATAACCAATGGCGGCCTTGCCATAAAACGGTAGCAGATGATGTTCACACAGCGAATAGAACGTGATGTCGCGCTCGATAACCAAATCGTTCGAAGCGACGGCAAAGGTTTTGGACAGGTGCTCCTCGGCACTCTGGCCCATGCCGCCGGCGATCTCACCATACATACGGGCAACGCGCGCCGGGGTCTCCAACAGGCCCTCACGAGTTGGGTCCTCGCCTATGCCCTCAAGCAATAGCTTAATGGCGGCCTCGACTTTTTCCTGATCGACCATCTGGGCCTCACTTTTCCGATTTCACGTTCGCGCTATGGTACCACGCCCTCCGGCATCGACCACAAGCTACATAGTATGGGTCGAATAGACCGGATCATCACGCCAAAGTTCAACCGCATCACAAAGCGCAACGCCCTCGCGCTCAGCACGGGCGCGCGTAGCGTTCATATCGATCACGCGCTGGTTACTCGAGCCCCTAAAACGCAATGAGATATCATACAGATCCTGAACAAACGGGCCATCCACCAACATGTCGAGGCAGGCAAGGATACGGTCCGTGACCTCGGTATGGTGGCGGCCTCCCGGCATAAGCTCCTCGAGCACATCGCCGGTGAAGCACCAAATAGTCTTCCCCGACCCCGCTGGATAGGCCGCGCGAACACGCTCGACAAAATCAACGAGTCCCGCTTGATTCTCGGGCTCCATAGGCTCGCCGCCCAGAATCGTCAGGCCGTCAATAAAGGGATGATCGAGGCTCTCGATAATCTTGTCCTCGACGGCACGATCAAACGGCTCGCCCGCGGCAAAGTCCCACGCGACGGAGTTAAAGCAATTCTTGCAGCCACGACGGCACCCGCTCACAAACAGAGAAGTGCGGACGCCTTCTCCATCAGCAATGTCGAAATACTTAATGTTCGCGTAGTTCATAGGTAACTCTCCCGGGAGGCCGGGACATATCATCCCGTCCTCAAACATTCTCGGCCTTCGGCCTGCGAAACTGCGGGCGGGACGATATGTCCCGGCCTCATGCAAAGGGTAACTCAATGAACGAAGCGAACATCGAGTATAGGGTTCGAGGTCTAATAAAAACTGGGTTGCGGCTCAACCGCCATCGCAAGCAAAGCGTTGTTGCAAGTCAACTCATTTCCGCTAAGAACTTCGAGGAGCGAGCAGGCTACGTGCTGCATCTCAGTTACATCAACTTGGCCGCCCCGTAGCGAGGCCCCGGACCTTTACTCGCTATGAGTTCCGCACGAACAGGAGGCGCCAGTGGCGCCTCCTGTTCGTGAGCCAGGACTGTCCGAAATAGCGAGTAAAGGTCCGGGGCCTCGCTACGGGGCGGCCTGGAATGGTTATTAGAGATGCAGCACGCGGTCGCGGATCTCCTCGGTTCGACCCTGGTTCCAGAACTGGGTACCGATGTAGCCGCACGTACGACGAGCGACGTTCATCTTCTCCTGGTCGCGGTTGCCGCAGCTGGGGCACTCCCACACCAGCTTGCCGTCATCCTCGACAATCTTGATCTCGCCATCGTAGCCGCACACCTGGCAGTAATCGCTCTTGGTGTTGAGCTCGGCGTACATGATGTTGTCGTAGATGTACTGCATCACGCGAATGACAGCCTTGAGGTTGTCCTGCATGTTGGGAACCTCAACGTAGGAGATAGCACCGCCCGGCGAAAGCTGCTGGAACATGCCTTCAAACTTAAGTTTGTCGAAGGCATCGATCTCCTCGGACACATGGACGTGATAGCTGTTAGTAATGTAGCCCTTGTCCGTCACGCCCGGGATAATGCCAAAACGGCGCTGCAGGCACTTGGCGAACTTGTAGGTCGTCGACTCCAACGGCGTACCGTACAGCGAGAAATCGATATCACTTTCGGCCTTCCACTCCGCACACTTGTCGTTCATGCGCTGCATGACGGCCATGGCGAACGGCGTGCCCTCCTTCTCGGTGTGGCTGTGACCCGTCATGTACTTGACGCACTCATACAGGCCGGCATAGCCCAGGCTGATGGTGGAATAGCCGCCCACGAGCAGCTTGTCGATCGTCTCGCCCTTCTTCAGACGCGCCAGGGCGCCGTACTGCCAAAGAATCGGCGCGGCATCCGAAAGCGTGCCCATCAGGCGCTCATGACGGCAAAGCAGGGCACGATGGCACAGCTCAAGGCGCTCGTCGAAGATCTTCCAGAACTTATCCATGTCCTGATGCGAGCTCAGCGCGACATCGGGCAGGTTGATGGTCACAACACCCTGGTTAAAGCGACCGTAGTACTTAGGCTTGGTCGGGTCATAGTTCAGCGCGTTGGCGACATTGTTAAAGCCGTTGCCCGAACGGTCGGGCGTCAGGAAACTGCGGCAACCCATGCAGGTGTAGCAATCGCCGTTGCCGGCAGTCTCGCCCTTAGACAGCTTGAGCTCGCGCATCTTCTTCTCGGAGATGTAGTCGGGCACCATGCGCTTGGCGGTGCACTTGGCGGCGAGCTTGGTCAGATAGAAGTACGGCGAATCCTCGCGAATGTTATCGTCCTCGAGCACGTAGATGAGCTTGGGGAACGCCGGGGTGATCCACACGCCGGCTTCGTTCTTAACGCCCTCATAGCGCTGACGAAGCGTCTCCTCCACAATCATGGCAAGGTCGTGCTTCTCCTGGGGCGTACGGGCCTCATTGAGATACATAAAGACCGTCACGAACGGCGCCTGGCCATTCGTGGTCATAAGGGTCACGACCTGATACTGAATCGTCTGGACGCCGCGACGGATCTCGTCACGCAGGCGGTCCTCAACAACCTCGCGGACCTTTTCGGGAGATGCGGAAACGCCGAGCTCCTCGAGCTCGCGGGCGACCTCGCCGCGAATCTTCTGACGGCTCACCTCGACGAACGGGGCAAGATGGGTCAGCGAAATCGACTGGCCACCGTACTGGGAGGAAGCAACTTGGGCGATGATCTGCGTCGCGATGTTGCAAGCCGTCGAGAAGCTGTGCGGCTTCTCAATCAGCGTACCCGAGATAACAGTACCGTTCTGGAGCATATCCTCTAGGTTCACCAGGTCGCAGTTATGCATGTGCTGGGCAAAGTAGTCGGAATCGTGGAAGTGGATCAGGCCCTCATTGTGGGCATCCACGATCTCCTGGGGCAGCAGCACACGCTGAGTCAGGTCCTTGGAAATCTCGCCGGCCATATAGTCGCGCTGGACGGAATTGACGGTCGGGTTCTTGTTAGAGTTCTCCTGCTTGACCTCTTCGTTATTGCACTCGATCAGCGACAGAATCTTGTCGTCGGTCGTGTTCTTCTGGCGCTTCAGGCTCTGGACATAGCGATAGATGATGTAGTGGCGGGCAACCTCGTAGCAGTCGAGACGCATGATCTCGTCCTCGACCAAATCCTGGATCTCCTCGACCGAAACGGTGTGGCCCGCGTTCTCACATGCCTCGGCGACGTTTTGTGCCGCGTAAACCACCTGGCGGTCGGTTAGACGAGAGCTCTCCTCGACCTCCAAGTTGGCGGCGCGGATGGCATTGACGATCTTATCGATGTCAAAGACAACCTCGGTGCCGCTGCGCTTGATGATCTTCATCCTCTTGCCTCTTTCGCATCGTAGCCTCATTGCGCTTCAGAGCCAAACGATGCCCGGCAGGGCTTGCCCCTGTCTTGCGGCGCCGTCGCGCAATCTGTGTTTTCGATAAACCATAAGCCTCCATGCGGACATTCCCAGGAGCCGATCAAACGGTTCAAGGACACGTTCAAAAGAGGCAGTTAAGGTCTTCGTTCTCTGTCCGCCATCTATCATACGACAAAGAGGCATCTATATCCTGTATTCTTTTTTTAGGTCAAACACAACATATAGTGTTTCAGCAGGTCAAAGCAATTGGTCATTTTGCAGACGCATTAAAAATGAGGGGTATTTGACAAGTCGGTAAAACGTTACCAACACGGCTACCTGCATGGCAGTTATAAAACCCCCTTAGTCAAGCCGCTGACAAATCCTACCAAAACCAAGCCGCTCACGCCAAAAGAATCCAAAAGATTATGCTTGACCAACATGTTGCGGTCATGCCTTGCCGAGCCTCATGCAACCGCGGCACGAATCCTTGAAAGATATGTGTATGCAAACGGAGAAGATGAGAGTTTCCTCGGATGACTACTGAGAGGCATCCCGGAAGATCAAAAACTCGAAATTTGGTGACGTATTTGGCGACCCATTTGGCGACCAAAACAAAACAGCCCAGAGGCGATGCCTCTGAGCTGCGAACATTTGGTGGGCGTTAGAAGATTTGAACTTCTGACCTCTTCCGTGTCAGGGAAGCGCTCTCCCCCTGAGCTAAACGCCCAAATGGAGCGGACAACGGGGCTCGAACCCGCGACCCCAACCTTGGCAAGGTTGTGCTCTACCAACTGAGCCATGTCCGCTTACGAGGATTAATCTTACGTGATACCCGCATCCTATGCAAGAACTTTTTTGAAAAGTTTTGCGATACCCTCGCGAACCTCGCGAAGACATCAACCACCACGGAAGGTGCAGGCAAACGCAAGCTCGCCGCAAGAGGCCCTTACATCTCACCGAGCATGATCCAGGCAGAGCTGTCCTGCGCGAGCCCACCGTCTACAAGCGGTGATGAGGTGAGCAGGACCCTACCCGCCGGCAGCTCCACGGGTGCTGCGCCGAAGTTCGTCACACACGCCCAGCCGTTGTCGCGGCGATAGGCGATGACGCCACCCTCAGCGCCCTCGGCACCATCCGCAAGGCCGGTGCGCCCGTCAAGATCGAGCC
>CAJMMA010000061.1 GCA_905214435.1 uncultured bacterium | reverse complement strand
ACGTTGTCGTCGTGCAGGAGCTCTTGGCCGGTGCCGGTCATGGTGATCTTGCCGGTCTCGAGCACGTAGCCGCGCGTGGCGATTGAAAGCGCCATCTGGGCGTTCTGCTCGACCAGAAGCACCGTGGTACCGGCCTTGTGCAGGTCCTCGACAATCTGGAAGATCTGCTCAATCAGAATCGGCGCCAGACCCATAGAAGGCTCATCGAGCATGAGCAGCTTGGGGTTGCTCATAAGGGCGCGCCCCATAACGAGCATCTGCTGTTCGCCGCCCGAAAGGGTGCCGGCGACCTGGTGACGGCGCTCCTTAAGGCGCGGGAACTGCTCGTAGACGCGCTCAAGGCCCGGAGCCACCGTGGACTTGGGCTGCGTGTAGGCGCCCATCTCCAGGTTCTCCTCGACCGTCATCTGCAAAAAAGCGCGACGGCCCTCGGGAACCTGGGCCAGGCCCTTGCCCACCAGTTTATCGGCAGGCGTATGGGTAATGTCCTCGCCCATAAACTTGATGGAGCCGGTCTTGGAACGCAGCAGGCCCGAGATGGTTTTAAGCGTCGTGGACTTACCGGCGCCGTTCGCGCCGATCAGGGCCACGATCTCGCCCTCGTTGACGTTAAAGGAGATGTCCTTGATGGCGTGGATAGCGCCGTACCAGACGTTGATGTTGTAGACGGAAAGCATCGGCTCTGCCATTTAGTTCTCCCCCTTATCCTGCTTGCCCAGATATGCCTCAATTACGGCATCGTTGTTCTGGATCTCCTCGGCCGTGCCCTTGGCGATGACCTTACCAAAGTTGAGCACGCAGATGCCCTCGCAGATGTTCATGACGAGCGACATATCATGCTCGATAAGCATAATGGCGATGCCAAAGGTATCGCGGATCTTGACGATGTTCTCCATGAGCTCCGCGGTCTCGGACGGGTTCATGCCGGCGGCAGGCTCGTCGAGCAGCAGCAGTTTGGGGTTGGTGGCAAGCGCGCGGACGATCTCCAGACGACGCTGGGCGCCGTAAGGCAGCGAGCCGGCCTGCTCGTTTGCCAGGTGCTCCATATCAAAAATGGACAGCAGCTCCATGGCGCGCTCGTGGGCGGCCTTCTCGTGCTTCCAATACGTCGGCAGGCGCAGCACGCCCTCAAAGCCGGAGTAGCGCTCCTGGTTGTGCAGACCGACCTTGACGTTGTCCTCCACCGTCATGGTGTTGAACAGGCGAATGTTCTGGAAGGTACGGGCAATACCCATGCGGTTGACCTGATAGACCGACTTGCCCGAGGTGTCCTCACCGTCGAGCAGGATGGTACCGTGCGTGGGCTGGTACACCTTGGTGAGCAGGTTGAAGACCGTGGTCTTACCGGCACCGTTGGGACCGATCAGACCGGCGATCTCGGTCTTACCGATGGTCAGGCTAAAGTCGTCGACTGCCTTAAGGCCGCCAAATTCAATGCCCAAGTGGATGCACTCGAGCGCCGGGCGCTGGCCCAGGTCGCGGTCGGGAACGATGGCGCCAGAAGGATACGGGACCATCTTGCCCTTGTTGAACTCAAACTTACTGGGCATCGGCTGCCACCTCCTTCTTGGAAGCAAAGCGGTCCTTAATGCGTGCGAAGAACGACTTGAGCTGCGGGTTGTTGGTAAAGATCATGACCAGGATCAGCACGATGGCGTAGATGAGCATGCGGTAGTCCGAGAACTGACGGAGCAGCTCGGGAAGCACCGTAAGCAACGCCGCCGCGATGACGGAGCCGCGCATGTTGCCCAGACCGCCCAGGACCACGAACACCAGAATGAGGATGGACGTGTTGAAGTCGAACTTGGTGGCGGAGAGCTGCGAGAAGTTACCGCCGAAGAGGGCTCCGGCAGCGCCGGCGAGGGCAGCGGAAACCACGAAGGCGATCATGCGGTACTGGGTGACGGAGATACCCACGGACTCGGCAGCGATCTTGTTGTCACGCACGGCCATAATGGCACGGCCGGTACGGCTGCGAACCAGGTTGAGCACGATCACGAGTGCGACCATGACCAGGATGGCACCGGCGAGGAAGGTCGAGTACGTCGACACGCCCGAGGCGCCCTGGGCGCCCTTGATGATGGCGGTGCCGTCCTCGAGCAGGTGCAGGTCGTCGATCGTGGAGTTACCCGTGATGTTAAAGATCACATGCAGGCCGCGGGAGTCGACGCCCACAATGAGACAGGTGACGATCTCTTTGATGATCTCGCCAAAAGCCAGGGTCACGATGGCCAGATAGTCGCCGCTCAGGCGCAGGACCGGGATACCGATCAAGAAGCCCAAGATGGCAGCGGCGATAGCGCCGACCACAATGCTGATGATCAGGCGCACTGGATCGGAGGGAACGGCGCTCTCGAGGGCGACCGCGGTGACGATGCCCGTGTAGGCACCGACACTCATAAAGCCCGCATGGCCCAGCGACAGGTCGCCCGCGATGCCGACGACGAGGTTGAGGGAAATGGCCATGACGATGTAGGCCGTAATGGGAACCAACTGGCCGGCAATCATGCGCGGGATCATATGGTTGGACTGCATAAAGAACACGATGGCAAATGCCACGATGCACATGGCGTACGTGACAAAGTCGTGACGCGTCTGCTTGTCTTTAAGAAACTTCATAACGCTCACCTACACCTTCTCGGGGACGTACTTGCCCAAGAGGCCGGCAGGCTTGACGAGCAGGACAATGATCAGAACACCAAAGACGATGGAGTTGGCAAGGCTCGTGGAAATATAGGCCTGCGCCATCGCTTCGATGATGCCGATGAGAATGCCACCGACAAAGGCGCCGGGGATGGAGCCGATACCGCCGAAGACGGCGGCGTCGAAGGCCTTGATGCCAGGCATGGCACCCGTCGTGGGCTGCAGCACCGGCGAGTAGGAGCACAGCAGCACGCCGGCGATGGCAGCAAGGGCAGAGCCGATGGCAAACGTCATCGAGATGGTACGGTTGACGTTGATGCCCATGAGCTGAGCGGCAGCCTTGTCCTCGGACACGGCGCGCATGGCTTTACCCATCTTGGTCTTACCTGTAAAGAACATCAGGCCGGCCATGATAACCAGGCAGGCGACGATGGTGACGAGCGAGACGGCGCTTACATTGAACTTGGCCAAGAACTCCGGCACCTGGAAGGTGACGAGCGAAGTGAAGTTCTTGGGCGTGGCGCCCCACAGAAGCTGTGCGGCGTTCTGCAGGAAGTAAGACACGCCGATGGCCGTGATCAGAACGGCCAGCGGGCCCGCCTGACGCAGCGGCTTGTATGCCAGGCCCTCGATGAGAACACCGAGAACGGTACAGACCACACAAGAGAGAATTACAGATGCCCAGCCCGGGAGGCCGAGATACGACGTGGCACAGAACGAGACATAGGCACCGACCATGATGACGTCGCCGTGAGCGAAGTTCAGCATCTTGGCGATGCCATAGACCATGGTGTAGCCCAACGCGATGATGGCGTAGACGCTGCCCATGGACAGGCCGTTGACCAGGTATTGGATAAAGACCGTCATGTTCCACATCCCCCTTTCGAATAGGTTTCCAGTTAATGTATGAAACAGGGACGTTACACTGTCCCTAGATACCAAGCAAGCAGGGAAGGCCAAAACCTCCCCTGCTTGGGATCAAAACCGCTCTATGTAAGGCGGTCTATTAGGCCTGTACGTACTTGCCATCGGTGATGACGTACGCCGTGGGGTCCTTCTGGACCTGGCCCTTATCGTTCCAGGTGAGCTTGCCGGTCAGACCGTCAACGGTAATCTTGAGCATAGCCTTGGGCAGCTTCTCGGCGACCTCGGTCGGGTCGGCGTCGACACCAAGACCGGCCTCCTTGAGGGCCTCGGCCACCGCGTGCACGCCGTCGTAGGCGTCGGCGGCAAACTGGTCGGGAGTATCGCCGTACTTATCCTTGTAAGCGTTGACGAAGTCGGCGTTCTTCTCGTCGTCGGCGGAGAACGGGGTCATGAGCAGCAGACCCTCGGCAAGAGAGGTGTCGAAGCCCTCAACGCCCAGGATGCCGTCCATGCCGTCGCAGCCCATCATCTTGACGTTGTAGCCCATGTCCTTGGCATTCTTGAGCAGGACGGACGCCGGCGTGTAGTAGATCGGCGCAAAGATCATGGTGGCGCCGGCCTGCTTGGCCTTGGTCAGCTGGTTGGTAAAGCTCGTGGCGGAGTCGTCCTTAAAGGTCTCCTCGTCAACAACCTCGAGCTTGGACTCAGCGGCCTGGGCCTTAAAGGAATCTGCGATACCCGAAGAATAGGCGTCGCCGGAGTTATAGAACAGCACGAACTTCTCGTCCGCATACTTCTGCGCCAGGAACTTGGCAGCGTTGACACCCTGGTTGGGGTCGGTGAAGCAAACCTGGAAGACGCAATCCTTGCCGTCGGTGACGTCCTCGGAGGACGCGGACGGGGTGATCATGAACGTCTTGGGGTCGTTACCACACTCTGCGGCAACGGCAACCGACGCACCCGTGGTGGTCGGGCCGACGAGGGCCTGCATGCCCCAGTCGAGCAGGGTGTTGAAGGCGTTGACGGCCTTCTCGCCATCGGCCTGGTCATCCTCGGCCTTGCTGGCAAGCGGCAGCTCCTTGGTCGAGAAATCCTTGCAGCCAAGCTCGACACCCTGGGTAACGGACTTGCCGTAGGACGCGTTGGCGCCGGTCAGCGGGCCGATGGTGCCGATCTTAAACGAAGCGTCGCCCGAAGCGGAACCGCTGTCGCCGCCGTTGGAGGAGCAGCCAGCTAGAATGGACATCGCCCCCAGACCTGCTGCGCTCGCGATAACACTCCTGCGATTCATAACAGGGTTCAATGACTTACCGGTGAGGCTCGACATGCGGCTCTCCTCTCAAATCTCGTCGGGTTTTGGTTACCCGACAGGCCATCCTTCGCCGTGTTCGGCGTTCGCAAAATAGTAGACGCTTTAGTTAGGAAAAGTGGCGATTATTTCAACTTTTCTTTGGATTTGTTCATTTATCCATGTTTCTGCGTATTTCTATTATTTTATGCAGTAATGCCACTTTATTATGTAAAAGTAATGTTTCCATTCTGTTACAAGCGTCCCTGCCCTGAATAATACAGCCTCACCGGTCGCGTTTTATGCGCACTTAGGCAGCGATGTACTTGCCGTCCTGAATCACATAGGCCGTAGCAGGCTTTTCGACTTGGCCCTCGTCGTTCCACGTGAGCTCGCCCGTCAGGCCCTCGATCTTGATTTTACGCATGGCCTTGGCGAGGTCGCCGGCAATGTCGGCGCCGTCGGCCGTAATATCGATGTCTGCCTTATCGATAGCCTCGACAATCGCATGGACGCAGTCATAGGCATCGGCGGCAAACTGGTTGGGCGTCTCGTCGTAGGCGTCCTTATATGCCTTGACAAAGTCGGCGTTCTTCTCATCGTCGGCAGAGAACGGGGTCATGAGCAGCACGCCCTCGGCAAGGGAGGTGTCGAAGCCCTCAACGGAGAGCAGGCCGTCCATGCCGTCGGTACCCATGAGGGTCATGTCGTATCCCATGTCCTTGGCGTTCTTGAGCAAAACGGACGCCGGCGTGTAGTAGATCGGCGCAAAGATGAGCGTGGCGCCGGCCTCCTTGGCCTTGGTGAGCTGGTTGGTAAAGCTCGTGGAGGAGTCGTCCTTAAAGGTCTCGGTATCGACGATATCAAGTTTGGACTCCTTGGCCTGCTCGGCAAAGGCATCGGCAACACCCGAGCTGTACGTATCGCCGGAGTTGTAGAACAGGGCGATCTTGGCGTCTGCATACTTCTCGGCCAAAAACTTGGCAGCACTCGCGCCCATGGTGGGGTCGGTAAAGCAAACCTGGAAAACCGTGGTCTTGTCCTTGGTGACGTCGAGGGACGAAGCAGAGGGCGTGACCATGAGCATATCGTCGGCGATCTCGCCCGAGACAGCGACGGCGGCACCAGTCGTGACGGGGCCGACGAGTGCCTGCATGCCCCAGTCGCACAGGGTATTGAAAGCGTTGATAGCCTTCTCGCCGTCGGCGACGTCATCCTCGGACTTAAGCGAGAGTTTGAGGTCCTTGGTCGAGAAATCCTTGGCGGCAAGCTTGGCACCCTTCTCGGCCGAAACGCCATAGGTTGCCGCGGCGCCGGTCAGAGGGCCGATGACACCGATCTTGAAGGTCTTGCCGTCATCGGCGGTGCCGCCGTCCGAGCCACCCGACGAGCAACCAGCGAGTGCGGCGGTGCTGCCGAGCGCCGCAGCGCCGGCGAGAAAGTTCCTACGGCTGAGCGTGCTGTTGATGTTGAACATGGTGTCCCCCTTTTTCGCTGGCCGCGGTGCGGCCGTCTTGCGGTACAGGGCAAACCTTATGGCGCAAACGTTGACAGTTTGTTACGGAAGTCCGTTTGTAGCGAGCGTGTTTCCAATGTTTCCGCAGCGTTTCGGGGGTGCCGTTTTGTGCGGCTCCTGTTGCCTGGCGAGCACGCGCCCCCGGTTCACGCTAGAATGCACTCAACCTTTAAGCGGTTAATCCATCCATAAGATGCACGAAGGAGCTATCTATGAGCGAATCCCTGCGCACCGTGAACGTCGGTCTGATCGGTCTGGGAACCGTCGGCGGCGGCGTGGCCCGTCTGATCAAGAGCCACCACGATGAGTACCTGGCAGCCTACGGCATCGACCTTAAGCTGACCCGCGCCTGCGCGCTTGCCTGGGAGCAGGCCGAGGCAGCCGGTATTGAGCGCGAGGCCTTTACGAGTGACTGGCATGACGTCGTCACCGACCCAGCCGTCGATATCGTCGTCGAACTCATCGGCGGCGAGCACCCCGCGACCGAGATCTTCACCACCGCCTTTGAGCACGGCAAGCACGTCGTCTCTGCCAACAAGGCCCTGCTGGGCCGTCACGTCGAGACGCTTGCCGAGAAGGCGCGTGCGTGCGGCGTGCAGATTAAGTGCGAGGCCAGCTGCGGTGGCGGCATCCCCATTGTCAGCACACTCGAGCACGACCTGGTGGGTAACAAGATCCTGACCATCGCCGGCATCCTCAACGGCACCACCAACTACATCCTGTCGCGCATGGACGCCGAGGGCGCCGATTACGCTGACGTGCTCGCCGACGCACAGGCTAAGGGCTATGCCGAGGCCGACCCGTCCGCCGACGTCGACGGCTTCGATGCCGCCAGCAAGACGGCCATCCTCGCCTCCATCGGCTTTGGCACCCGCGTTACCACCGATGATGTGTACCAGCAGGGTATCCGCACCATCGGCGCCGAGGACATCGCCCAGGCCCGCGAGCTCGGCTACACCATCAAACTGCTCGGCATCGCCCGCAACACCGACGCTGGCGTCGACGTTCGCGTGCATCCCACGCTGATCCCCGCAGACCATATGCTCGCCAAGGTCAACGGCGCCATGAACGCCGTCTACGTGGTAGGCGACGCCGTGGGCGAGACCATGTTCTACGGCGCGGGCGCAGGCTCCTTCCCCACCGCGAGCGCCGTCGTGGGCGATATCCTGTCGCTCTCCGAGCAGATCAGCCGCGGCGTGGCTCCGCTGCCCGAGATTGAGCCCTATGGCCACAACCTCGCCTTTAAGCCCATGGACGAGCTCCAGACCAAGTACTATGTGCGCCTGAAGGTCGCCGACCGCGTGGGCGCCCTGTCCGAGACGGTCGACATCTTTGCCAAGCATAACATCTCGATCTCGCTCATCAACCAGGTCGAGGACGGCAAGTCGGGCGTCAGCGATGCCTGCTCGGTCATCTTCCTGACGCACCGCGCGCTCGAGAAGGACGTCCAGGCTGCCGCCGCCGAGCTTGCCAGCGTCGGCTGCGTGGCCGAGGTCGCCAACGTCCTGCGCATCGAGGACGTTGAGGCTTGGACCGAAGGCGTCATGGCGAACTAGCCCAACGCTCGCCTAGCAATACGCGCCTTGAGGGCTCCCGTCCGATGTGGGACGGGAGCCCTTTTGTCACCTGCCCTAAGCACAACGGCAAAGCACATTTGCGCGAGCCGCTCATCGGTAACGCGGGCTACCGTTCACCGATATGCAAACGCGGCCGATTCCGACTACCGCTACGCTGTGCTGCGAATGTCCGCCCGCGATGAGAGGAAGCACCATGTTGCTCGAGGGCAAGAAAGCAATCATCACCGGAGGCACACGCGGTATCGGCTATGCCATCGCCTGCCGTTTTATCGAGGAAGGCGCTGCCGTCACCGTCTTTGGCTCGCGCCAGGAGACTGCCGACACGGCCGTTGAGAAGCTGACAGCCGCCTATCCCGACGCCAAGGTCTGGGGTCGCTCCTGCGATCTCACCTCGCTCGAAGCCGTGACCGAGGCCTTTACCCAGGCTGCCGCTGACATGGGCGGCTTGGACACGGTCGTCAACAATGCCGGCATCTCCCAGCGCTCGCCGCTCCTTAACTATACGGCCGAGGAGTTCGCAAAGGTCATGGACCTTAACGTCGTCGCCGTCTTTAATGGCCACCAGGCTGCCGCCAAGATCATGACCGAGGCCGGCCACGGCGGCACCATCACTACCACAAGCTCGATGGTCGCCAAGTACGGCCAGCCCTCCGGCGTCGGTTACCCCACGTCCAAGTTTGCCGTCAACGGTATGGTCCAGTCGCTCTCGCGCGAGCTCGCTCCCATGGGCATCCGCGTCAACGCCGTCGCCCCCGGCGTGACTAAGACCGACATGGTCGCCAACCTGCCCGAAGAGGTCATCAAGCCCATCATCGCCACCATTCCGCTGGGTCGCATGGGCGAGCCCGAGGATGTCGCCAACGCCTTTGTTTTCCTGGCGAGCGACATGTCCTCCTATGTCACGGGCGCCGTGCTCCCCGTCGACGGAGCCGCCCGCTCCTAAGGAGCCACAAGCTTTGGCTTCAAGTTTCAACATAGCTCAACCAAAAAGGCGCGCCGTCTGAATCAACTACAGACAGCGCGCCTTCTCCTGTTATGAAAGGGAAACTATGTCCCAGTATTTCGGATCAGAACGGGGCACGGTTTCCCCCAGGACCTCCTTGCGGAAACCACATCCCGTTCCGAGCCTTCAAAGCGGGACGCGGCTTCCCCGAGAAAGTATCGACTACTTACCGTCGTCGTCTTCGGCTTCTTCGCGCGCATAGAGCTCCAGCATGCGGCGGCGGTATTCGCGCACAGCGAGCTTGGCGCGCTCCAGGCGGCGGCGCTCACGCGGAGTCAGCTCGGACGGGTCGACCTCGTCTCCATAGGTCTTATCGGCAAGCAGGTGCGCCGCGTCCACGATGCGGGCATCGATGTGGCCGCTCGCTGCCTCGGCGGAAAGACGCTCGGCAATCGTATCGAGCGTAGGCAGGCCCTCGAATACGCGACCATGGCCATGCGAGGTCAGCAGCTCGTGCTCGCGCGCGAGCAAGCTCGCTAGGTCGTGGTGGGCGCGCAAGATGTCGAGCGCATCGGATGGATGCTCGGCAACCTCTGCCACGGCGGCGACCGGTGCGGCATCCACCACGCGGTAGAAGAGCTGCGCGAGCAATGGCATCAAGAACACCGTGATGGCACCGGCGGCAACCATGACCGACGCAATATCTTGCGACAGCGCGCCCGCGTTGACGGCAACGCTCGTAACGGCAACGATGATCGGCAGCGCCGTGGTGCAGTACAGGGCCACGGTAATGCGACCATACGCCGACACATCGCGCGTCGCAGGACAAATGCTCAT
>CAJMMA010000060.1 GCA_905214435.1 uncultured bacterium | reverse complement strand
CAGAACAATCATTATGACCGGTGAGCGGTATTTTTTCTTCGATAAACGGTATTTAGGCGGCACTTAGGGGCGTTCCTTTCCCGCCGGCACTCGGGGACACTCCTCACTCTGGTGCATTGGGGACAGGTTTGTTTGCACCAGGTTGGTGCAGATTAACCTGGCCCCATTGCACCAATTTCGTATGCGCTAGACAAAGAGCTCGCATTCCTTCCGCACGACGCAAACCTTGCTCAGCATCTGGGAAACAGCGGATAGCTTGTTGGGATCAAGCTTACGAGCGCCTCGCGGGCATACGGCAATGCAGCGCATGCAGGAGATGCACGCCTCGCCAGCTGCTCGTTTGGGGTCACCCTTGTCGATAGCACAAACGGGGCACGCCGCGGCGCATGCACCGCAGGAGACGCAATCCTCTGTTGCCTCGGGTGCCATGCGGTGACCTCTGGCTTGTTTATAAGGACGATTGCCGGGAATAGAGGGCTCGGATGCATCCTCAGCCAACAGCTTTTGCTGAATTTGCTGCGCAAACTCTGCGAGCTGCGCCGCATCCTGCGCATCCGGACGACCGGCAGCAAACTGTCGCGCAATGGAATGTTCTGCAATGGCTGCAACTGCCGCGATTACCTGGAATCCCGCATGCTTCGCAACGTCCTCCAGCTCTACGAGCGTGTCCTCAAACGCGCGGTTTCCGTAGACGCACACCAGAACGGCCCGCGCTCCGTTGCCGTGAACCATGTTCAGCCGGTCGACCGCCACGGCAGGGACTCTGCCGGCATACGCTGGCACGGAGATAACAGCCACGTCGTCCTCAGTCATCGAGACAGCGCTGAAATCTAGCCCGCTATCGGTCAGATCGACGGTAACGGTCTTTTTGTCCAGCGCCCCGGCCACAAGGCCAGACACCTTCCGCGTTCCGCCCGTCGGACTAAACACAATTTCGAATACGCTCATCGAGGCACCCTCCCCCCTACGCCTGGCAACGCGTCAAGCCGTTTTCACATTCAGACAGAGTATACGGCGCGTGGGATCCCCGTTTTGGTGCACCAAACACCCCAATGCGCCCACCCTGCGCTGTCTGCCTCTTCGTTTTGCATAAATTACGGTACAGATTGTATATATTTACGGGATATCGCCGCGTTCTCCTGAGGTACCCCATCCTGGCCCGTGCAAAAAACGGAGTATTCTGCAACGTGACCGCGCCAGCACCGCCGCGGGTGGGCAAAACTGTAGGGCGCCGTATCGTTCTAAGTCCCGACATGGCGAGAATGACGCGCCCCTGCTCCGGAAAACGGCGAAATCTGACTCGGAACGCTCGCTAGGGATATCCGAAGGCCACCGTTGGCGACGTCGAATCATATGCAGACAACTCGAACTGCAGAATACTCCAAAAAATGCACGGCGCACCCCATAGGACCCATTGCTGCATGGCGGAAAATAGGTCCTCAGCATCCCCCAGATGCATTCCCGAGAAAATCACGTTTGAATTAGCGATGGACACGGCAAACAAAAGGGCCCGAGCGTTGTTTGCTCGGGCCCTTAGCTTGTCTCACGCTAGCGCGCGATGCGCATCTTACTTGCGCTTGCCGCCGCCGTCACCGGGGCGACGGGAGCTGCCGCCGCGCTTGCCACCACGGCTGTTGCCATAGCTGCCACGGTTATCGCGACCGCCGGCACGGCCGCCACGGGAGCCGGTCTGGTTGCCGCCACGCCCGCCACGATAGCCGCCACGACGCTCCTCGCGGGTATCGTCGTAGTTGCGCCAGTCATCGCGACGATCGCGGCTGGCACGCGGGTCACGACGATCGCGCGACTCGTTAGAACGACCAGCGCCGCCGCGGCCGCCATTGCCGCGAGCACCCTCGCGACGCTCGCCGCCGCGGCTACCGCGCTCTTCAAAGCGCTTGCCGCCACGGGACTCGCCGCCGCGGGTGCTACGCTCACCACGGCCCTCGCCGCCGCGGCGCTCGTCACGGCCACCGCGCTCGTCATCACGACCGGAACGACGGTGGTCGCCCGCACCGCGCTTGCCACCGCGCGAACCGCGGCCCTCGTCCTCGCGCTCGACACGACGACGGCCACCGCGATCCCCATCCTCGCGACGGCGGCGATGCGCCTCGCCCTGGAACTGCTTGGCACGACGCTCGGCACGGTTACCGCGCGGGGCCTGCTCGACGGCAGCGGCACCGCCGCGCTCCTCGGCAGCTACCTCGCGGGCCACGCTCTCAACAGCCTCGTCTACGCGAGCCTGAACGCCCTCGCGCACGCGGGTCTTGCCGCCGCGCTTGGGACGGCTCGGACGCTCGCCGTCGCCGCGGCGCTCGTCGCGACCGCGGTTGGAACGACCGGCAACATCGCCGTAATCGTCGCCGTTGCGCTTGCCGTCGCGACGCGCCTGCTCAAGCTTCTTCTTGCTCTTGGACTTGCCGCGCTTGGTCTTCTTCTTCGCCTTAAAGGCCGCAGGGTCGCGCTCGGGATCAACCGCGGGCGGGTTGGGACCCACGTGCAGGTCGCCGGCCTCGTAGATGTCGGCGGTCTTGTCCATGAGCTTCTCGATCTCGTAGAACTCGTCCACGTCCTGCTCGGTCACAAACGTGATGGCCCAGCCCAGCTCGCCGGCGCGGCCCGTACGGCCAATGCGGTGGATATAGTCAGTCGGCTCGGCCGGCACGTCAAAATTCACAACGTAGCGCACGTCGCTAATGTCGATGCCGCGGGCGAGCACGTCGGTTGCCACCAGCACGTCGACGGTGCCGTCGCGGAAGGCCGAAAGGGCACGCTCGCGCTGGGCCTGGCTGCGGTTGCCGTGAATCGCGGCGGCCTTGATGCCCTTACGCTCCAGACGACGGCAGCAGCTGTCGGCGCGGTGCTTGGTGCGCATAAAGACGATAGTGCGCTCCGGACCCTCCTTCTTGAGGAACTCGGGCAGCAGGTTGTTCTTGGCCTCTATGGACACCGGGAACACAAACTGGTCGACGGTGTCGGCGGTCGACGTGGCGGGCGCGATCTCCACGCGAGCCGGGTCGCTCACCAGGTCGGTGATCTCGCCCACGGCCTCCTCGTCGAGCGTCGCCGAGAACAGCAGCGTCTGGCGCTCGGCCGGCGTCTCGCGCACAATGCGGCGGACGGCGGGCAAAAAGCCCATGTCGAGCATGCGGTCGGCCTCGTCGAGTACCAGCACTTTGACCTCGTCCAGGTGGCAAGCGCCCTGCTCGATCAGATCGACCAGACGGCCCGGCGTGGCGACCAGAATGTCGCAGCCGTACTTGAGCGCCGCGGTCTGCGGCTTGTAGCTCACGCCGCCCACGACGGTCACGGCAACGTGGCCCGTGACGTCGGCGATCTTGCTCGCGACCTCGTCGATCTGCTGGGCGAGCTCGCGCGTGGGGGTGATGACGAGCATCACGGGGCCACGGCCGTTGCCCTCGGGCTTTTTAGCACCGCGACGGCGGTTGCGGCCGCCGCGCTCGCGCACGGGTTTGGGAGGAGCGATGTGCTCCAGATTGTTCATGGTCGGCAGCAAAAAAGCGGCCGTCTTGCCGGTGCCAGTCTGAGCGGCAGCAAGCAGGTCGCGGCCCTCGAGCACCACGGGGATTGAGCCGGCCTGCACGGGCGTCGGCGCCGTGTAGCCCAGGTTCTCGATGGCACGAAGCATCTCGTCGGAAAGGCCCAGCTCGTCAAAGGCGGGCAGGCTCTCGGTAGCGGACTCGACGGCCTGGGCGGCGCTGGCCTCGTCGGCAGCATCGAAGGCAGCCTGGGTCATGGCCTCGCGGGTCTCGTCCAGAATCTCGGCGTCCGTGACGTCGGATACAGAATTACGCATATGTTGTTGTTCCTTATCTGCACGCGCAATGAGCACGGCATGCGGCCGCGCGGGCGTGCTTGGTAGTGCGCTAATACATACAAAAACAGGTGCGCACAGAGAGGACGTTGCTCAGCACGCTGGCGATCGCTTTGGCAGCCCTATCACGCGCCGTCCAGACGCAGCAGCTCTAAGCGATGGAGCAGATTCGCCGCGGGTTAGTATACCCGTGCTTCGCATGCCCCCACGTAAACCACAGATGACGAGGCGGACGCGGCGGGCCCGGCTGATTGTCTCAATCTGTAACGGCTGCGAAGCAAAACCGGCCCCTAATATTTCAGAATAAGACAGAGAGGGATTACCGTCCAGTCATAACCAAATCTCTCAGGCTTCCTGCAATTTCGAACATGTGGCCTATAATGTTGCTTTGGTTACGCTATATATTGCGCAGCCATTTAATACGTCGCCCACCGGGGGGGGCATTAATTCCTATCGTCATGTTGGCTAGGAAGCAATCAAAGGAGGTATCCGTGGCAGCAGAGACGCCTTGCTCGGTCCTCTATAACGATATTCGCTCGTTCGGCGGTCTCAAGCATCTCGAAATCGCCCGAATGCTCATCAATGGAAACTCTTATCTCGGCAGCACCCTGCTCGAGAAATGTTCTTCCAACCGCTCGTATCTCACCCGCTACATCGTCCATCGCGAGCCCGACCAGTGCGCACCCGCCATCTACAGCGACTTTACCGTCACCACGCTCAACCTTTCCGCGGCAATCTGTAGCAAGCTCGGCGGCGGCGAGTCCGCCTATCAGGCAATCGCCGAGCACTATTGCGGTCCGGCAGCCAACGAAATGATGTCAGCTCTCGCCAGCTACAAGCTGGACAGCCGCCTATATGCAAATGCCCTCAATCACATCGACAACTTTGATGGCAATACCGTGCGCGAAAAGAGCACGCTCTTCCTGATGCTCTTTGTGGCAACGGGCGTACTCGCCGATCCCGCCCAGGGCGTGGCGACCGTTGAGCGCTTTTGCGATAGTAAAACTGGCGGGCATTTTGGCACCACCGAGACCACCGTCGGACGTGGCTTTATGGGCAGCCTGGAGCAGCCGCGCGCCGTCGCCCCCAACCTCGGTCTGCTCAGGACACATGCCGACGACTGCGTCGACATGCAAATCCATCCCCTCACACGCGATCCGCGCGGCACGGTAATTGGGTCCTTGCCCAAAACCTCGCCCAGCATCACCGATGTAGGCACCGATGCATCGCGCGAGCATCTTCGCATTTGGCTTGAGGGTGAGCACTGGTACGCCCAGGGTCTTGGATCGACCAACGGCACGGTGCTCGAATCGGGTGCAGGCGACGGCGATATCGTAATCGAGCCGCCCCGCGACCAACGAGAGCCCGGCAAGATCTATCCCCCAGTGGAAATCGAAAACAGCGACAGGCTCCATCTGGGTCTCTACACGACATTCCTTGTCATTGTGGACTAGCGCGGACGGCGATCGAAAGACGGTCGCCGTCCGTCTTTCGTCTTCTACCTTCTGCGTCGTAACCGACAATACTCAGCGGTATACGTGGGCAGTGCGGCTATCATGATACTTTACCGATATCCGCACTGCCCGCGTATACGCGCGGCAACCCATGCCAGACAAAGGAACGCCATGGATACTACCGATAGCGCCTATGGCGACAAACTCATCCGTCTCGACACGTTCGATACCGCCGTGGCAGTCGACCCCAGTGCCGAGGACGACGCCAAGCGCCGGTTTATGACGCTTATTCTTCAGACGGCATACCGCGACGGCGGCAATATCGGGCACGTGCTGCGCGCAACCAACACGAGCGGCGAGGTCTTTGCCGTCAAGCTGCTCAAGGACAACGCCATCCTTTCCGACCAGACGCCCGACCGCTCCGCCGAGCAATCGGCCGCGCATCTGGCCAACACTGCCGCGCTGTTCGAGGAATACCGTCATCTGTGTACCGTCTCGCACCTGCGCGGATTTCCGCGCGTCTATGGCTACGGATCGTGCGAGGACGACCCGCTTATCCTCATGGAGTGGGTCGAGGGCACCTCGCTCAAACAGGCGCTGCCCTTGCTTCCGCACGACGCCTCGGGCGGGCTGACCACCCAGATGGTCGCCGCCGTCGGAAACGCCGTGCTTCGTGCGCTCTTGATGACCCAAGGCCTTGTGAATCCGGTCGTCCATCGCGACCTGTCGCCTGCCAATATCATGTTCCGCACCACCAGCCGAACGCTCGAGCAGCAGATTGCCGATTGCTCCTTTGAACCCTGCCTCATCGACATGGGCTCCGCGACCATGGCCCTCGGCGACGACACGATCACCCGGCGCGCCGACATCTGGCGCTTTGCCACGCCCGCATACGCCGCGCCCGAAATGCTCACACAGGATATCGAAGGCATCGCGGCCCTTCGCCGCTCGCCCGCGATCGACGTCTATGCGCTTTCGAGCATTCTGTACCAGCTCTACAGCGGTCGCAAACCGTTCGATGTCGAGTCGACGGATGCCGCGGCGACCGGCTCGTTCTACCTCATAAAGACCAAGACCAAACCGGCGCCGCTCGAGCCGCGCTGCGAGGGCGACAAAGCGCTTGTCCAGATCATCATGAAAGGCATCTCGGTCGAACAGGGCGATCGCCCTACCGAGCAGCAGATGCTCGAGGTGCTCTCGACATACCTCCCCGCTGCAGAATCTGAGGACCACGAGGATGCAGGAGACGAGGCCGCAATTGATATCGATTCTGGCACGCACCTTAAGGTCGACGTCGCCGGCGAGCGCGCGCGAGAGATTTTGGAGCAGGCCCGGCACGACGCCATGACACGCCGTCGCTTTGTCATCGGCGGCGTCGTTGCAGCCGTTGCGGGGCTCGGCGTTATCGGGGCGGCAACCCATGGCTTTGGCATCCCCGACTACCTGGACGGCATCCGCGGTTCGCTTGACGACTACACCTGGGCTCAGCTGCAGGAGATTTCGCTCAAGATTAAGGCCGCCGAGACCCGTAGCGAGGCACACGAGATTGCCAAGCGCTACCACCTGCTCGACGTTGATGGGCATATCCCCTATCCGTGCACCAAGCGTGTGAAGCTCGCCAACGGGCTGGAGGTCGGCGCTCAGCTTGTGGGCATCCGCCACGATGAGCTTCTGGACGGGACGGGCAAGGCCGGGCTGACGTTTATGTTCGACGCGGGTATTGCCGAGCGCGATGCTGCGACTGAACCGCCGAGCGCCGGCTGGGCAGATTGCGAGCTGCGGGAATGGCTCGACGGCGACGGCCTTAAGCTGCTGCCCAACGAGTTGCGCGCGCTCATTAAAGGGGTCAAGAAGGTCTCGAACAATGTGGGCGCCGCCAACAGTGCATCGTGTCTGAGCGAGTTGCCCGCAACCCTTTGGCTGCCCGCCATGGTCGAGCTGTGCGGTACGCAACCGCCCGATTCGTTTGCCGAGGGCTATCACTACCTGGCAGACATCTACAACGGCGAGGGCAAGGAGTATCAGCTCTTCCGCGAGCTCAAGGTGAGCCCGTATTCCACGAACGAGACGATGGTCCGCCAGTGGAAGGGCAAGGACACCTGCTGGTGGGAACGAACGGTGAGTCCCGACACATCGGAGAGCGAAGGCACGCTCTATATGAACCGTGTGGGCTACGACGGCGACGTCTTTACGTACGCAACGCCTGCGGAAAAGCCAAGCAAGCGAACCTGCGTGATCCCCGGGTTCTGCATCTAGGGAGCGGGCGTCTTGCCGTGACGGGACCCCTCCCCGGCAATTGTCTCGATCTGTAACACCAGCTCGGCAGATACAGGTCTAGATGTTACGGAACGAGACAAAACCCCAACCCCGCGAGACAACATCTCAATCTGTAACAGTAAGGGGTTAAAACTTCTCTAGATGTTACAGATTGAGATGATTGGTTGGGACGGCCACCGATTGAGCAGCCACCCTCATCTGTAATGAAAAGTCATACATTCCAACCATTACTGGACACCCCCAGGGGGTATGGGTGTATAGTATCAGCAGGTTAACAATTCCAACAGCGAACCACAGAAAGGAGAAGCCATGGCTCAAGATAAGTTCGACGTGGGCGGCATGACATGCGCCGCCTGCCAGGCGCACGTGGATCGTGCCGTGAGCAAGCTCGACGGCGTCGAGAGCGTCGCGGTCAATCTGCTCGCCGGCTCTATGCTGGTGGACTACGACCCCGCGCAGGTCACCCCCGACGACATCTGCACCGCCGTCGATCGCGCTGGCTACTCGGCCTCACCCGTCAGCACGGGCACCGACGCCGCCCAAAGCGGCAGTACGCAAGCCAGGTCCGGCGCCGCCCATATGGAGTCGCCGACCAAAAAGCTGGAGGCCGCCGCCTCCGCCATGCGCACCCGCCTCATCGTCTCGATCGTATTCCTCATCCCACTGTTCTACATAGGCATGGGGCACATGCTTGGCTGGCCGCTACCCGGCATTTTCACCGACCATACCCACAGCATGACGCTCGCGCTCACCGAGCTCGTCCTGCTTATCCCCATCGTCTACGTCAACGACGCATACTTTATGAACGGGTTTAAATCGCTCGCGCACGGCGCGCCCACCATGGACGCCCTTATTGCCGTGGGCGCCACCGCTTCCGTCGCCTGGTCGCTCTACGCCATGTTTATCATGGCCGACCAGCTGGCCGCCGGGCAAATCCACGAGGCCATGATGACGGGCATGGACAACCTGTATTTTGAGAGTGCGGGCACGATCCTGTCGCTCGTCACCGTGGGCAAATATCTCGAGACACGCAGCAAATCCAAGACCGGCGGCGCCATCGAGGCGCTCATTGACCTAGCGCCCAAGACCGCGACCGTCGTGGCCGAGGACGGCACCGAGACCACCGTCGACGTCGACAGCATCCTTCCCGGCCAGGTGCTGCGTGTGCGCCCCGGCGAGTCCATCCCCGTCGATGGCGTGGTGCTCGAGGGCAGCTCGGCCGTGGACGAGAGTGCGCTCACCGGCGAGTCCATCCCCGTGGAAAAGACCGCCGGTGCCACCGTCAACGCGGCCACGGTCAACCGCACGGGCTCGTTTACCTTCCGCGCCACGCGTGTGGGCGCCGACACGTCGCTCGCCAAGATTATCCAGCTCGTCGAGGACGCCAACACCACCAAGGCGCCCATCGCCCGCATGGCCGACAAAGTCGCCGGCGTGTTCGTGCCCGTGGTGTTTGTAATCTCTGCCGTAACTTTTGTGGCGTGGATGGTGCTGACCGGAAGCATCAACGAGGCGCTCACTTCCGCTGTCGCCGTGCTGGTGATCAGTTGTCCGTGCGCGCTCGGCCTGGCCACGCCCGTCGCCATTATGGTGGGCACCGGCAAGGGCGCCGAGATGGGCATTCTGTTTAAGAGCGCTGAGGCGCTGGAGAACCTGCGCAGCGTGGGCACCGTGGTGCTCGATAAGACGGGCACGGTCACCCGCGGCAAGCCGGCCGTGACCGACATTGTGGTTGTCGCGCGCGCCGACGGCTCGCCCGCTATGAGTGAAAAGGCGTTACTGAAGCTCGCTGCCGCGCTGGAGCGCTCGAGCGAGCACCCGCTGGCCGAGGCGATCATGGCCGAGTGCGAGTCGCGCGGAATCGTGGCGCGCACGGTCGAGGACTTTGCCGCCGTGCCTGGACGAGGCGTTACGGCGCGCGAGGGACAAAACGTCATCGCTGCCGGCAACGTGCGCCTGATGGTCGAGCTGGGCGCGAAGGTGCCCGCCGGCCTTGCCGAGCAATTTGCCGCCGAGGGCAAAACACCGCTGTTCTTTGCCAAGAACGGCGAGCTTGTCGGCACCATCGCCGTGGCTGACGAGGTCAAAGAGACGAGCGCCGGGGCCATCGCCGCGCTCCGCAAGCTCGGCATCGACGTGCGCATGCTCACCGGCGACAACCGCGTGACGGCCGAGGCTATCGCCCGCCGCGTGGGACTCACCAGCGAACAGGTCATCGCCGACGTCCTCCCCGCCGACAAGGAACGCCACGTGCGCGAACTGCAGGATGCGGGCGGCAAGGTCGCCATGGTGGGCGACGGCATCAACGACTCCCCCGCCCTGGCGCGCGCCGACGTGGGCCTTGCGATCGGCACCGGCGCCGACATCGCCAAGGAGGGCGCCGACGTGGTACTCATGCGCAGCGACCTCATGGATGTTGCGCGCGCCATCGAGCTTTCGCGCGCCACGATCCGCAACATCAAGCAGGACCTGTTCTGGGCGCTGTTCTACAACGGCATCGGCATTCCGCTGGCGGCAGGCGTGTTCTTCCCCCTCACCGGTTGGCAGCTCTCGCCGATGTTCGGCGCCGCGGCCATGAGCCTGTCGAGCGTATGCGTCGTAAGCAATGCGCTGCGCCTACGAACCTTTAAGCCTAAAGTGGCAAAATAGGTTCACCCTTAAGTCCATTTAGAACGGGTTTTCCAGGTGCCCGAGATTGACCTGAAAGAGGAGCGACGCGTACTTTGGTACGCGAGCGACGGCTTGAAGGCCAAGGTCGGGTGCCTGGGAAAGCCGACACAACAGAGAGGAATACCGATGCGATACACAATCAAGACTTCCGGCCTCATGTGCGGCCACTGCGACGCCACCGTCGAGACGGCGTTGCTCAACGTTGCCGGCGTGACCGACGCCGACGCCGATCACGAGACCCAGACCGTCCAGGTTGAGTGCGCCGACACCGTGACCGCCGAGCAGCTCGCTGCCGCCGTCGAGGGCGCCGGCGAGAAGTTCCACGCCCTGTCCGTGACCGCCGCGTAGCAGCTACCAGAAGCATTCGACCCCATCGACCAGAAACGAGGACCCGCCATGATGGCAGACCACAAATCGGTGACCCGCATGCTCAAGACGGCACGCGGCCAGATCGACGGCATCTTGCGGATGGTCGATGAGGACCGCTACTGCGTCGATATTTCCACGCAGCTCATGGCAACGCAGGCGCTCATTGCGCGCATCAACGCCGACGTGCTCAAGGCGCATATCGAGGGCTGCGTGACTTCGGCAATCGAATCGGGCGACGAAGACCTCAAGGCCGCCAAGCTCGCCGAGATCGAACGCGTCGTCGACAAGCTCTCCAAGTAATTGGGGCATTGGGGACGGACTGCTTTGCACCTTCTTGGTGCATCGGGGACAGGTATGTTTGCACCACCTTGGTGCAGATTGACCTGTCCCCCTTGCTCTAAATCGGGTATAAAGGCGTGCAGCATATCGAACGAAA
>CAJMMA010000059.1 GCA_905214435.1 uncultured bacterium | reverse complement strand
GGGGTAATTCCTCCGCGCGCAGTTTCGCAGCGAAGCGAGAATGTTTGAGCACGGAGGAATTACCCCGCCCGTCCCCGGGGCGCCCTCCGTCAGTAACCGGTCCTACTCCAGCTCAAACGCTCCGGTGTAGAGCTGGTAGTAATATCCGCGCTTGGCGATCAGCTCGTCGTGGTTGCCGCGCTCGATGATGCGGCCATGGTCCAGGCAGATGATCGCGTCGGAGTTGCGCACGGTGGACAGGCGGTGTGCGATGACAAACGTCGTGCGGCCCTCCATGAGCTTATCCATGCCCGCCTGCACGATAGCCTCAGTGCGGGTGTCAATGCTCGACGTGGCCTCGTCCAGAATCATTGCCGGCGGATCGGCGACGGCGGCGCGCGCGATCGAAATCAGCTGGCGCTGGCCCTGCGACAGCTGGGCGCCGTTGCCGGTGAGCATGGTGTCGTAGCCGTCGGGCAGGCGGGTGATAAAGTCGTCCGCGCCGGCGAGCTTTGCCGCCGCGATGCACTCCTCGTCGGTGGCGCTCAGGTTGCCGTAGCGGATGTTATCCATCACGGTGCCGGTGAACAGGTTCACGTCCTGCAGCACGACGCCCAGGCTTCGGCGCAGGTCGGCCTTGCGGATTTTGTTGACGTTGATGCCGTCGTAGCGAATCTTGCCGTCGGCGATGTCGTAGAAGCGGTTGATGAGGTTGGTGATGGTCGTCTTGCCGGCTCCGGTGGCGCCGACAAACGCGACCTTCTGGCCCGGCTTGGCAAACACGGACACGCCGTGCAGCACCTCGTGGTCGGGCGTATAGCCAAAGTCGACGTTGTCCATGACCAGGTCGCCGCGCAGCGGTACGTACTCGATCTCGCCGGTTGCGCGGTGCGGATGTTTCCATGCCCACATGCCGGTGTGGTGGTCGGCCTCCTCGAACTCCCAGGTCTCGGGGTTCACCTGCGCGTTGACGAGCGTCACGTAGCCTTCGTCGGCCTCGGGCTTCTCGTCGATGAGCTCAAAGATGCGGTCGGCGCCGGCGAGGCCCATGACCACGGCGTTGATCTGCTGCGAGATCTGGCCGATCTGTCCGCAGAACTGCTTGGTCATGTTGAGGAACGGCACCACGACGGCGATCGACAGCGCCATGCCCGAGATGCTCAGGTTGGGCACGCCCAGCGCCAGGAAAATGCCGCCGGCAAGGGCCACCAGCACGTAGAGCAGGTTGCCCAGGTTCATAAGGATGGGCATGAGGATGTTGGCGTACATGTTGGCCTTCTGGGAGACTTCGAAGAGCTTTTCGTTGCGCTCGTCAAAATCGGCCTCGGCAGCAGACTCGTGGCAGAACGCCTTGACGACCTTCTGGCCGTTCATAACCTCCTCGATATGGCCCTCGACCACGCCGAGTTCGGTCTGCTGCGCAATGAAGAAACGCGCGGAGTTGGAGCCGAGCAGCTTGGTCATAAAGGTCATAAAGGCGACGCCGGCGATGATGACCAGGCACATCCACACGCTGTAGTACAGCATGATAAAGAACACCGTGACGATGATGATGATCGTCATGAGCAGGTTGGGCAGCGACTGACTGATCATCTGGCGCAGCGTATCGATGTCGTTGGTGTAGTGGCTCATGATATCGCCGCGCTGGTGCGTGTCGAAGTAGCGGATCGGCAGGTCCTGCATGCGGTTGAACATCATCTCGCGCAGCTTCTCGAGCGAGCCCTGCGTGACGATAGCCATGGCGCGGTTCCAGAAGAGCGAGGACAGGACACCGACGCCGTAGATGCAGGCGAGGGTGGTCACGAGCTGCAGAATCTTGGGCTGTGCGGCTTCCCAATCGCCCGACTGCCACGATTCGCTAATAATCTGCAGGGCGCTCTGCAGGAAGGTCGCGCCGATGGAGTTGATGATGGCGCAGAGCACCACGCCGGCGACGACGAGGGGCAAAAGCACGGGATAGAAGCCAAAGAGCGTCTTGATGAGGCGCGACATGGTGCCGCCCTTGCGGTTGAGCGCGCGCTCGGCGGTCGTTGCCTTACTCATGGGCCTCGCCTCCTTCCTGAGTCTGAGCTTGCGTTGCGGTCATGTCGGTGTTGTCTGCCGCCGTGTTCGCGTCGCCAGAGACGTCGTCGGCGTCTTGCGTACCTTCGGCAGACATCTTGTTTTGCGAGGTAAAGGTCTCGCGGTAGATCTCGCTCGTCTTAAGCAGCTCGTCATGGTTGCCGATCTGCGCGATTCGGCCGCCCTCCATGACGATGATGCGGTCTGCGTCCTGTACGGAGCTGATGCGCTGGGCGATGATGAGCTTGGTCGTGTTGGGCAGATAGCTTGCCAGCCCTGCGCGGATCTTGGCGTCAGTCTTGGTGTCGACGGCGCTGGTGGAGTCGTCCAGGATCAAGATCTTGGGGCGACGCAGCAGGGCGCGTGCAATGCACAGGCGCTGTTTCTGACCGCCCGAAACATTGGAGCCGCCCTGTTCGATCCAGGTGTCGTAGCCCTTGGGGAAACCGTCGACAAACTCGTCGGCGCAGGCCAGATGCGCTGCCTCGCGGACTTCCTCGTCGGTGGCGTTCGGGTCGCCCCAACGCAGGTTCTCGGCGATGGTGCCGCTAAACAGCACGTTTTTCTGCAGCACCATGGCGACCTGGTGACGCAGCGCGTCCAGGTCGTAGTCGCGCACGTCCACGCCGCCCACGCGCACAGCGCCTTCGGTGGTGTCGTACAGGCGGGCGATGAGGTTGACGAGCGTGGACTTGGCCGAGCCGGTGCCGCCGATGATGCCGATGGTCTCGCCGCTCGTAATGTGCAGGTCGATATCGTCGAGCGCCTGGCGCTTCGCATGCTTGGAATACTTAAAGCTCACGTGGTCAAAGTCGATGGAACCGTCGGCAACCTCGAGCACGGGCTCGGCGGGATCGGCGATCGTGGGCTCGGCGGCCAGCACCTCGGCAATGCGGTGTGCCGATTCGTCGGCCATGGTCACCATGACAAAGATCATCGACAGCTGCATCAGGCTCATGAGAATCTGGAAACCATAGGTAAAGGTCGAGGAGAGCTGGCCCACGTCGAACAGCGTGCCCTGGCTCGTGATGATGAGCTTGGAGCCCAGGTAGATGATGACGACAAACGCGCCGTTGACGCAGATGTTCATCATGGGGTTGTTAAAGGCGAGCAGCTTCTCGGCGCGGGTGAAGTCCATCTGGACGTCGCGCGCGGCGGCCGCGAACTTCTCCTTCTCAAAGTCTTCGCGTACGTAGCTCTTAACCACGCGCATGCCGGTGACGTTTTCCTCGACGGACTCGTTAAGGGCATCGTACTTGTGGAACACGCGCGAGAAGATGGGGCGCACCTTAAAGATGATAAAGAACAGTCCAAAGCCCAGCAGCGGAATGATGACCAGGTAGACCATGGCGACGCTACCGCCCATGATAAACGCCATGGTAAAGGCGAAGATCAAGACAAGCGGCGCGCGCACGGCGATACGGATGATCATCATAAAGGCCTGCTGCACGTTGTTGGTGTCGGTGGTCAGGCGCGTGACGAGCGAGGAGCTCGAGAACTCATCGATGTTGGCAAAGCTGAACGTCTGGATCTTGTAGAACAGGTCGTGACGCAGGTTCTTGGCGAACCCGCAGCTCGCATGGCTGCAGGTGACGCCGGCCGCGGCGCCAAAAGCAAGCGACGTCAGCGCGATGAGCACCAAAAAGCCTGCGGTGGGAAGCATCTCGGCTACGGTGGCGCCGTCTTTGATAGCGTCGATCAGGTTGGCGGTGATAAATGGAATCAGCATCTCGCAGAGCACCTCGCCAAGCACGAGCAACGGCGTGGCAACGGTGACTTTCATATAGTCGCGGATGCTTCCCATGAGGGTTTTAATCATCCAGTTCCTCCCAGGTTACGCGGATTTTATCGAGCATTTCGGCGAGGTCCTCGCGCTCGTCGTGGGTGAGCGCGCTAAAGGCCCGTTCTCTAAAGCGGATGCGGGCTGCCTGGTCGATGCGGGCGTTTTCCCGGCCGGTTTCGGTCAGGCGAATGGTGAGTTGCCGTCGATCCTTGGGGTTACGGCTGCGCTCGATGAGGCCGTTGAGCTCGAGCTTGGACAGGATCTCGGAAAGCGATCCCGGCTTGAGGTCAAAGTGCATGCCGAGCTCCTGCTGCGACATCTCGCCGCCGGGTTGCTTGGCCAGCAGGCAGATGATGGGCGCCTTGCCGGATACGCCTCCGCCATGAAAGTGCATGTAATGGCCGCAGAAGCCAAGCCCGTTAAGGATGCGCTTGGCAAGTGCATCCGATTGCGATTGCGCCTCGGGCGAATCTGCAGGCTCGATGGGGTCGCCGCCCGGCGTATGGGGGCAGAGGTCGATGCATTCGTCGCACATGGTGTTGCTCCTTTCTTTAGTTAGGTAGAGAAATTGTTTTGTACCTAAGTGATTCTAGAGGTACCTAACTGATTGTCAAGGTACCGAATCGATTTTGTGGCAGTGCTGGGGTGCCGGTGCCAGGGGAATCTTGGACAGTCTTCGCAGCGTAGATTCAGCGGGCCACGGCGTATCCCGGAGTTTTCGATAGGTTCATTAAGGGGGCGAGACTGGCAGCTGCCGGTCTCGCCCCTTGGCTTTCCGAGACTTAGAGCGGCTCGTCGCCGGTTCGGAGGATGGCGAGATATGGCTCATATGAAAACGTGCGGTATCGTTTCCTGCTCGTATCACGTTGGACAAGAATGCTCCAATCGGTAAATTGGGATATAAGGTTGTTTGCGCTCGATCTGCTAATCTGCATTCGTTCAGACACAAAGGCGGTGTCGACGATCGGATTGCCCTCGAGAAGGTCGAGTAGCATAAGGGCGTTCGTCGTAGCCCTTCCCGCCTTTTCGCGAATCAGCCTTTCGGTTTCCGAATGGAGGTCGACAAGCTTCCGCATCGAATCCCGCGCCTCGCGTGCGCTTGCAAGCAAGCAGGTACTGAAAAACGAAACCCATCCCTCAAAATCGCCTCTCTGCCTTACGCGCATAAGCCAATCGTAGTATTCGCTCCTGTGTCGTTTGAGTTCATACGAGGGGTAGATGACCGGCTTGGTGAGCGCCCCATCATGTATGAGCGAAAGGAGGATGAGCAGACGCCCGAGGCGTCCGTTGCCGTCGAGGAACGGGTGCGCGGTTTCAAACTGGTAGTGCACCAAAGCGGCCTTGATGACTGGATCGATGTCGTCACGCTCGTTGATGAAAAGCTCGAGGTCGCCAAGTGCCTCCTTCATATCCTCCGTGTTGGGAGGGACATACGGGGCCTCATTGAGCGTGCAGCCGTTTGGTCCGACCCAGTTCTGAGTCGTCCTGAACTGGCCCGGCGTCTTGTCGGAGCCTCTGCCATTTCCAAGCAATGTGGCATGGACGGATTTGAGCAGCCTCATACAGAGTGGCAGTTCCTCCATGAGCGTGGTCGCCTGCTGCACCGCTCGAGTGTAGTTGACGACGTCGGTTAGGTCCCGGCTCGCATTGGATTCGTTTGACGGGTCAAGAACATCATCGAACGTACATTGCGTACCCTCGATTTGAGAGGACAAGAGCGCTTCCTTGCGAACGTACATAGAAAGGTACATGTCGATGTTCGGAACAAAGCGAGACATGCCCTCAACCTCGCCGAGTATGGCGCGGCAATCGGAGACAAGCCGCATGGAATCAGCGGATAAATTGATTGGAAAGAATGAATCCATATTGGCGGGTCTAAACGAATCATAGGCGAGGGCTCCTGAAAGGTTGTGCCTGACGTTTCCCTGTCGTCCGGGTGTGATGGGTGCGAGCATCGTTAGTGTCCTAAGAACAAATTTGAGCCAAAACTTGTTCTTAGAATTTTATAGCGCCTTCTAAGGCCAAGTTTCTGCAATAAGAAGCGTCAGAAAAACTCTAAGAACAAAATTACGCCCAAACTTGGTCTTACATCCGAAGGCAAGACTTAGATTGCACTGCGCTACACTTAGTCGCATTATGGCGACATCGCGCCGCGCCCGACCCAAGGGGGACACTCATGAAGAACACTCAGCTGCTGCTGATCAACGATATGTGCGGCTACGGCAAGGTCGCGCTCTCGGCCATGCTGCCGGTACTGTCGCACATGGGCTATCGCATCCACAACCTGCCGACGGCGCTCGTTTCCGATACGCTCAACTATCCCAAGTTCTACATTCACGACACCACGGAGTACGTGCGCCAGAGCCTCGCTATCTGGGAGGAGCTCGGCTTTGAATTTGATGCTATCTCGACCGGCTTTATCGTGACCGAGGAGGAGACGCGCATCATCTCGGACTTTTGCCACCGCCGCGCTCAAAAGGGCACCAGGGTGTTCGTCGATCCCATCATGGGCGATAACGGCAAGCTCTATGCCGGCGTGCCCGAGTCGACCATCGGACTCATGCGCAGCTTGGTCGAGTGCGCCGACTACGCGGTGCCCAACTATACCGAGGCGTGCCTGCTCACCGATACGCCTATCGCCGAAGAGATTACGGCCGATGAGGCCCGCACGCTCGTGGACGCCATGCTCGCGTTGGGCACCAAGTCGGTTGTCATTACGAGTGCGAAGGTCGATGGGGCGAGTGCCGTCATCGGCTACGACCATGTGGCGGGGGAATACTTTGAGATTCCGTTTGAGCTGATCCCGGTGTACTTCCCGGGTACGGGCGATACGTTCTCGGCCGTGCTCATGGGCCGCGTGATGAACGGTTGGAGCCTCCAGCGTGCCACGGCCGATGCCATGCGTGTGGTGGCCGAGCTTATCGAGCGCAATGCCGACCAAGAGGACAAGTCGGCTGGCCTTCCCATCGAGGCCTGCCTGGATGTGATTGACCATGAGTAACGCTGACGAGGGCGGCGCCAAGCCTGCAGGCGAGAGCAAGCCGCTCGGCGCGCCGCGTGGCAAGCGTCCGCGTATCCGCATTAGCTGCGTGGACCAGTTGGGAACGTGCCGCTGCCATCATGGTCACAAGCCAGGCGATGTCTTTGACTTTGACCGAGACCGCGGCAAGATGTGCGCTATGGCCTGCCATGTGGGCTTTCCTTACATTGACATCTTGCGTTACGGCGGAACCGTGCCCGGCAACGAGCCCGGCACGGCAAAGTTCTGCTGCCCCGAGGTCGATACATTGAACGTCTGGCTCGCCGAGATCGTCGACGAGTAGTCGAGCGAGGATTTTCTCCCGCCGAGATAATGAGCGTGGATTTTTCCCGTTTTGGACGCAATTTCGCGCTCAAAGTGGGAGAAAATCCACGCTCGATTTGTATATGGGAATCCCGATCTCGTTTATGCCCGTGCTTAGGCGTTATCGTCGTTGTCCTGCGTGCGAGTAAGGTCAAATTTCTGCATTTCATCCGATTTGTGGCTCTAAAAACTCTGCATTTCATCGATTACAGCTGCTCGAGCATAGCGGTGCAACCGGCGAGCACGTCGCGGTAGGTGGCATCGAAGTTGCCGGTGTACCAGGGATCGGCCACGTCGCCGGGGCGCTCGGTCCAATCGAGCAAGCGCGTAATCTTGCCGTCGGGGTCGTCGTCAAAGATGCGACGCAGACCGCGCGCGTTCTCAGCATCCATATAGACAATGCGATCCCAGTTGCCATACTCCGCGCGCCGCACCTGACGTGCGCGATGTGCGACGACGGGAATCCTGACTTCGCGCAGCTTGGCGACCGTGCCATGATGCGGCGGGTTGCCGATCTCTTCGGTTGAGGTTGCTGCAGAATCGATGACAAACTCGCCCGCGCGTCCAGCGCGGCGCGCTAGCTCGGTAAACACGGACTCAGCCATCGTCGAGCGACAGATATTTCCACAGCAGATAAAAAGAATGCGTTGCATGAGCGGTTTCCTTTCTGGGCGGTCGCGCGGGGCTTACAGGCTGCCCTTGAGACAGTTTGCTCCGATAAAACCCGCTGCGTACAAGGGGAGGTGGCGCAGCTCGCGCCCGTCATCAGTTTCGCTGCGGGCAAAATTGTTCTCGGACAAAATGTAGGCATATGGCGACCGGGCTTTGTCCATAAACGACCCGAGGGTTCTTGCGCGCACGTTGCGTGCGGACTTTACCTCGACGGGCACAATTTCCATACGGTCGGTCTGAAGTAGAAAATCGAGCTCACCGCTCGTCTTCCAAGACGACGGCGGCACCCAATAGTACGTCCGCAAACCATTGCTCGAAAATGCCTGCATGACCGAGTTTTCGGCCAGGGCACCTCGAAAGTCGGAAGACAGTGCTATGGCGGAATCCTCTTTGAGGTCGAGCCAGAGCCGCGGGTTGATACCGAGTTTGTAGAACATGAGGCCCGTATCGAGAAGATAGACCTTAAAGAAACTTCCGTCTTCGTCGTCGAAGGGAACGAGGGGAGGTTCGATGCCTTCGGTCAGGTTGTTGACCGATATGATGGCGGCGCCTTCGAGCCAGTCGAGCGGCTCGATAAGCTTGGCGCGACGGCCTCCGCGTTCGACCTCGGAGTACTTGAATTTCTTTGTGGACGATCTCAGCAACTGGGACGGAATGGAGCGCCATACCTTGCGCGCCGCCACGCCACTGATCCCGTTTTCGGGGTCGGTCATATCGGCGGTGTAGGTCTCGTCGATTTCGCGCTGCTCGACGCGCGCGTCTTCGATGGATAACGTCTTGCGATATGCGTTGACGGCGGCGGGCATGCCGCCTACGACCTGGTATCGATGAAACAGGCTGAGCGCGGCTTGGTGCGCGGCGTAAGCATCGAGCGTGCCGGCGTGGGTACGAACAGCATCGGCCATCTGCTCCTCATCGAGCGCCCAGAGAAACTCCTCGAACGACATGGGATGCATGGTCTCTTGACGAACGCCGCTGGGAAAAGGCAACTTGCGCTTGCGCGTGGCGACACCGAGTTGGCTGCCGGTCGCGCATATGCGCCAGCCCGAACCCGAGAAAAAGCGAAGCGAGTTGAGCGCCCGTTCGCAGAGCTGCACCTCGTCAAACAGGATGAAGGCGGTTTCCTTGCGAATGGGGGTGCGTTTATAGTCTGAAATTCGCGCCACGATGGTGTCAACGTCGTCGGTGGGACAGTCGAACAGCGGAGCAATCAGTTCAAGATCGGTCTGAAAGTCGAGTTTGACAAACGCATCGCCGGCGATTCGCCTGCCGATTTCCTCGGCAGCGTACGTTTTGCCTACGCGTCGCGCACCACGGATGAGGAGGGGGCGTGAGGCGTCCTTTGTCGCCCATGATTCGATAACGGATTCGATTGATCTGCGCATGGGGCCACCTTTCCGATTTCGTGTACTTCAGATACATAGTTTAGTACGATTTCGTGTACTTAAAATACACGAAATCGTAGAAAAGCGTGTATCTGAAATACACGAAATTGCACTGCCGGAGCTTGCAGGCGGATAAACACTACTAGTATGGGACGGTTTTCACTGGTTGCTCGCCACCTTGGGCTGTGTTCGTCCCTATGCCTGCATCCGGGGCTGTGCTGATTGACGACGGCGCTCCCAGCGGGCGAGCTTGATCGTCACTAGCGCAAGCGCCCAGGCTACGAGCGAGAACGCAGCGCCCACGGCACCCACGTACGCAATGCCAATTCCGTTTACCACGGCGCCGCCCACTGCGGTGCCAAACGAGATACCGACGTTAAACGCCATGGGCTCAACCGAACTTGCGAGTACCATCGACTTGGGATGGCGGCTGCGTGCCACGTCCATAAAGTGCGTGATGCATGAGACCGAGAACAGGTACATGAGCATCGCCAGGCTAAAGACAAAGACCAGCGCGAGCGGCATAGTGCCGCCCACAGCAAACAACCCGAGTAACGCCACAGCCTGCAGCACAAACGTCGCAAGCAGCGCCTTCATGCCAAAGCGCGCATCGATCCATCCGCCCAGGATGTTCGAGATCAGGCAGAACACGCCGTAGGCCATGAGCGTGGTGCTTGCCTGAACGGTACCCATGCCCAGCACCTGCTCAAGATAAGGCGTCACGTAGCCGTAGAACACATAGACCGAGCCTACGCCAAACAAGAAGATGAGCATGCCGGTGATGATGCTCGGTTCGCGTAGAAGCCCCGCCTGCTCGCGAAAGGTAGCGGGCTCATCGGTCTGTCCGGCGCGCGGCATAAACACCACGAGCGCGGCGCAGATCAGAACGGCAAAGGCCAGCGTGCCGTACATGGCAACGTGCCAGTCGAGCGTGTCGGCCACAAACTTGCCGATCGAAGTGACAAAGACCATTGCCACGGAAAACGCACCATATACCACCGAGATGGCAAGCGAAGTTTGCTGCGGGGACAGCAGCTCGGGGATGTACGTCACGCCCACGGCGAGCAGTGCGCCCGAGACGGATCCCAGGACAATGCGCGAGATAAACAGTACCTGGAAGTTGGGCGCCAACGCCATGACCAGATTGCCGAGCACAAAGATAATGCTGTAGCACACGAGCAGCTGGTAACGACGGAAGCGCCCCGTGCTGAGCGCAAGCACCGGCGTCGCGATGGCGTAGACCAGTGCAAAAACGCTGATGAGCTGGCCCGCAGCGGCAAGCGATATGCCGAGTTCCGTCGCCAAGTCACTTTCGATGCCGATGACCACGAACTCGGAGCAGCCGAGCGAGAATCCCAGCAGCACGAGCAGCGCCAGGCAGAGCCTGGTGCGCGCGGGGGAGAGCGCGGCGGCGGTTGACTTACTTTTAGGCGTGGTTGCGGCGGTCAAGGTTGTCACTCCAATGTCGCATGAATAAGCGGGATTCAATCCCTGCAACTCTAACAGAATGTGTCAGGTGCCTGCCTCCTTTGTCGCAGGCTGCGCTTGCCTGTATAGTCGCAATACAGGCGAAGATGGTCTCAGGTACATTGCGGGCGACAGGAGATCCCATGGGTATGCACACGACAAAGGTTGTAGTGGGCGAGGGCAAGTTTGCGCTCGAGGCCCAGTTGACGGTGACGCCGCGAGGCATGGCGGTGTACGCCTGCTCGCCGGAGTTTGCGCACCTGGGCGCCACGGCGCAGGCCATTCCTCGCCCCGAGCCCGGCCGTACGGCGACGGTGAGCATCCTGGCCGTTCCGTGCCATCGAGACGAGATCCCGGCGCACGATATTGCGGCGGCGCTGGCCACGCGCTTTGGCGTGCCGGTAGTTGCAAGCACGGGTTTTCATGTGGAGAACGCGACCGCGGACGACTTGCGGCGCATGCTCGATACCACCAAGGAACTCATCGCCGCGCTCGAGGAGGCCGCAGCCCGCATTCTGCGCGCCGGCTGGGATGAGGGCGGCGCAGGCGCCGAGGTCGTGGCGGTCGATGCCGCGACCGGCGAGGCGCTTGGCCCCGTCGACCGCATCGAGGCCCATACCGGCGAGGGAATCCTGCATCAGGCATTTCTGACGCTTCTGGTCGAGGGCCAGGGCGAAGACGCGCGCCTGCTGCTCTGTCGTCGCAGTCCGCTCAAACGCCTGTGGGGCGGGGTGCTGGCCGATAGCTGTGCCGGCCATCCGCTCCCCGGGGAAGACGTCGCGGCCGCCACGGCACGTCGCATCAACGAAGAGCTTGGCATCACGCGCGAGCCCGATCAGCTCAAGCACCTCGGACACGTGGTGTACCGCGAGGACCACGGCGACGGCCGCTGCGAGTGCGAATGGTGCGAGGTCTACCTTGCCCATGTTGAGCCGAGCGAGCTGCATATCAACCAAGAGGAGATCTCGGAAGTGCGCCGCGTGGCCCCGTCCGAGCTTAAAGGCTACCTGCAGGGTCACCCCGAGCAGCTGGCCCCCTGGCTCCGCGAGGC
>CAJMMA010000058.1 GCA_905214435.1 uncultured bacterium | reverse complement strand
CGTACATGTACGGATGAATGTGGGAGGTGTTCGGATAAAGTCGATAATCAAGGCAAAAAAGCTCCGCCCCAAAAAGACTGGTTATTGGGCGTTGACAGTTGGCGAGCCGTAGGTAAAATATCAACTTGTCCTGGGGACGTAGCTCAGTTGGGAGAGCGCTGCCGTCGCATGGCAGAGGCCGAGGGTTCGACTCCCTTCGTCTCCACCCTTGGATTTGATAAGCCGCTGACATTGTGTCGGCGGCTTTTTTTAAAAGAAAGGGCTGTACCATGGCCGAGCTTGAGTCCCAACCACTGTCTGCCGAGGAACGCGCCGAGTTGGAAGAGCTCCGCGCCGAGAAGGCCCGCCGCGAGGCCCAGGAAGAGGCACGTCGCGAGCGTGAGGAGCTGACCGCCCTGCGTGCCGAGCGCGAGAAGGCCGAGGAGGCCGCCGCGAACGTCGCCCCCGCGCCCAAGCCCGCCGCCGCGAAGCCCGCGCCCGCCGCGCCCAAACCTCAGCCTAAAAGGGCCGCTCGCCCCAAGCCCGTCGAGCCCAAACCGAGCCGTGACGAGATGACCTTTGCCCAGTGCATGGTCACCTCCAAGGAGCCCACGGGCGAGAACGAGATCCCCGGTATGGCGCCGGCTCAAAAAATCATCATTGTCCTTGCCCTCATCGCGTTTGTCATCTTTATGGGCTACACGATCCTGACCAGCATGGGTCTGTACTAGCCTGTTCGCGCTGGGCTCCATGCCCGCACGCCCGCCTCGCCAACCCTCAACCTCTGCACAACGCATCCGAAAGGTCGCCCCATGGCTTTGACCGACATCTCGCATCCCACCGACATTGCAATGCTCACCGATCTGTACGAGCTCACTATGGCCCAGGGCCTGTGGGAGAGCGGCAAGGCCAATGAGCAGGGTTGTTTTACCGCGTTTTACCGCGACCACCCCTTTGGCAGCGCCTATGCTGTCATGTGCGGCACCGCCGAACTGCCCGAGCTGGTCGAGAATCTGCGCTTTACGCCCGAGGATATCGACTACCTCGCCTCACTTCAGGCCCCGGCCGGCGGCGCGATGTTCAAGCCTGCATTCCTCGACTACCTGCGCGATTTTCGTGCGCATGTAAACATCGACGCCGTCCCCGAGGGCGAGCTCGTCTTTCCGCGCGAGCCCATGGTTCGCGTCACCGGCCCCGCGCTGGAGTGCCAGCTGCTCGAGACGGCGCTGCTCAACATCGTTGGGTTCCAGACGCTTGTCGCCACCAAGACGGCGCGCGTGGTGCTGGCGGCGGACGGCCGTCCCGTTGCCGAGTTTGGCCTGCGCCGCGCTCAGGGTCCCGATGGCGGCTTGGCCGTCGCGCGCGCGAGCTACGTTGCCGGCTGCTCCTCTACGTCCAATGTGCTCGCCGGCCGCCGCTACGGTATTCCCGTCTTTGGCACGCATGCGCACAGCTGGGTGATGAGCTTCGATTCCGAGCTCGAGGCCTTCCGCGCCTTTGCCAAGTCGAGCCCCAAGAACTGTACGCTGCTCATCGACACCTATGACGTGCGCGAGGGCTGTGAACATGCCATTACGGTTGCCAAGGAGATGGAAGCGGTGGGCGAGCGCCTGTCGGCCATTCGCATCGACTCCGGCGACCTCGCCAAGCTCTCAAAGTATGTGCGCGGCCGTTTTGATGCCGAGGGCCTGCCCTATGTGGGGATCTCGGTTTCTAACGATTTGGATGAGTACACGATTCAGTCCCTGCTCGACCAGGGCGCGCCCATCGACAGCTTTGGCGTGGGCACCAAACTCGCGACCTGCTACGATCAGCCTGCGCTGGGCGGCGTGTACAAGCTTTCGGCCCGTCGTGCGAGCGACGCGGAGCCGTGGACGCCGGTGGTGAAGCTTTCCGAGCAGCCCTACAAGCGCACGATCCCCGGCGTGCAGCGCGTACGACGCTATTACGACGGCTTTGGCGGCCCGGTTTGCGACATGATTTATGACGAGGATCATCTGGCAGGGGAGGGCGCCGCGCGCGGCAATACCCTTGTGGCCGTGAACGATGCCGCCCTGGTGACCGACGTGTCCGAACTCGAGTATCGCGAGCTGCTGGTGCCGATCGTGCGCGATGGCAGTGCGGTGGCTCCGCGTGAGAGCATCCAGGACGCGCGCGAGCGCTGTGCTTGGGCGCTCGACCATCTGGACGCAGCTTTCAAGCGCTTCCTGTACCCGCAGACCTATGTGGTGGGTATGGAGCAGGGCCTGGCTCAGGTGCGCGACGAGCTCGTGCGCAAGAACATGGCCGCGGCCTCTGCCTTTCCCTGGGCTCACTAATTCCTTGGGCGGTAGGGGCGAGTCACGCTTCCCTGGCCACCGCCTCGGCCGTTCGCTGAACAGTTGATTGGTTTGACGTATGACGACTTCTTATAAAACGATGGTGGTAAAGATCGGTTCGTCCACGGTGGTGGGCGCCGACGGCAAGGTCAACCGCGCCTTTATCGGCGGGCTTGCCGACCAGGCCGCAGCGCTGCGCGAGCTTGGCTGGCGCCTGATCGTGGTGAGCTCGGGCGCCATTGCCTGCGGCTATCCCGTGCTGGGCTTCGACCGTAAGCCGGTCGGCGACCTGCCGAGCCTGCAGGCCTGCGCCTCGGCCGGTCAGTGCATCATCTCGTCGGCCTACGACGAGGAGTTCCATGCGCGCGACCTGCTCACCTCGCTCGTGCTGCTCACGCGTCACGACACGGCGCGCCGCACGTCCTACCTGCACGCGCGCGACGCCCTGCTTCGCCTGGTGGAGCTCGGCGTGGTGCCGGTCGTCAACGAGAACGATACCGTCACCGTCGATGAGATCAAGTTTGGCGACAACGACACGCTGGCGGCGCTTGTGAGCTGCCTGGTTTCTGCCGATCTGTGCGTGACGCTCTCGGACATCGATGGCCTCTACACCGCCAATCCGCATGAGGATCCGACGGCCGAGTTTATCCCGGTCGTGCATAAGATCGATGCCAAGATTATCGCCTCGGCGGGCGATTCTTCCACATCGGTGGGTACGGGCGGCATGATCACCAAGATTCGCGCGAGCCGCATTCTCATGACGGCGGGCATTCAAAGCGTGATTTGCTCGGGCGAGGAGCCCGATGCGCTCGTGCGTCTGGCCCGCGGCGAGAGCGTGGGTACGCTGTTCGATCCGCCGGCGGAGCGCCTGGACATTGCGCCGCGCAAGTTGTGGATTGCACTGGGCGACAAGGCGCACGGCTCGGTGACGGTCGATGACGGCGCCGCGAAGGCGCTGGTCAGCCGCGGATCGTCGCTGCTCGCGGTGGGTATTCGCGAGGTCGATGGCCAGTTTGCCGAGGGCGATGTGCTCGACGTGTGCGACCCGAGCGGCATGGTTGTCGCCCGCGGTATCGCCGAGGCCGATTCGGACGTGCTGGAACTTGCCGCCGGCCGCCGCCAGGACCAGATCGCCAGCAACCGCCTGCTGGCAGACCTAGCCGAGAAGCCGGCGATCCATCGAGACAACTTGATAGTGTTTGCATAAAGAGAGGCAGCGCTGCGGCTCGTTTTGCCAGCAGTGCTGCCTCTCCTTTTCCGGCACTTGGGGACGTTCCTTATGTGCCGGCACTTTGGGACACTCCTTTGCTAGAAGATCTGGCGCAGGTCTCCGCGGTTGAGGGCTTCGTCGAAGAGGTGCTTGAACACCACGCTGCCGTGCAAGCCGTCGTGCTCGAACTCGTTGGTCACCCAGGCATGCGAGTTGCCCACGCGGCTGAGCGTATCGAGCTGCATGCCCGGGTCCACGTACATGTCATCGAAGTACACCGCGGCCTGCAGGGGCACCTCGTTGCACGCCAGGCGCTGCGGGTCGTAGATCTTGTCCCAGCTTGTGTCTTCCATAAGCAGATCCATCGCCGGCTTGAAGGGCTTAAGTTCGGGCATCTGCTCAAACATCCACGGGAACATGGCCTCGCCGGTAAACATGAGCGGTCGCGTGAGCGTGTCGAACTCGGCACGATGGGCCTTCTCTTCTGCCGCGGCCCAGCGAATGGGCATGGTGTCGCCGTCGGCGTAGATGAACTCCTGAAGCGTCCAGTACAGCGGATTCGTGCGCGTGTTGGTGCGCTCGAAGGCGCGCATCAAAAAGCTGTCGGATACCGAGGCGCCGCAGGCCAGCGTGCCGTCGCCGTCAACAAAAGCATGATCGATAATCCAATGCATGCGCTCAAAGCTCGGCTTCATGCCAAAGTCGCTGCCCATGAGCTGCAGGCGTTCGACCGTCATCGGCGAGCCGTCTGGTAGCACGGGCTTTTGCTCCTCGAGGGCATCTGCCAGGGCCGCCACGCGCTCGACGTCGGCGGGGTAGCGGTTGTAATACTGCTGCGTCTTGGCAGCCATGCGCGGGAAGGTGTGCGCGTAGACCTCGCTTGCGCTCGCCGGTACGTGGGGGATGCCGCCGCAGGTAAAGCTTGCCGCCACGCCCTCGGGGAAGAGCGACAGGTAGCTCAGCGTCAAAAAGCCGCCGTAGCTCTGCCCGAGCGTGACCCAGGGCCTGCCGCCAAAGCCCACCAGGCGCAGGTACTCAAAATCGCGCACGATGGAGCTGGCGAGGTGGCGCTTGAGGAAGTCCGCCTGCGAGCGGTCCGCATCGGCGCCGGCTGCCTCGGCACGCTCGCCCAGTGCGGCAATCGTGCGCCCGTCTACACAGCTGCTGCGCCCGGTACCGCGCTGGTCGGGCAGCACGACGCGGAAATGCTTGACGGCCTCTTCGATCCAGCCATCGCTTGTGGGCGACAGCGGACGCGGGCTCTCGCCACCGGGGCCACCCTGCAAAAAGAGAAGGAGCGGCAGGTCGTCGTTGATGCGGTCGGGTGCGCAAACCACGCGGTAGAAGAGCTTGATGCTCTCGGGCGCGCCGGCGATGGGTGTCGGTATAGCGCCGCGGCGCATGGTGCTGCCGACGGCCAGGAGCATCGGCTCCAGGCCGCGCCAGTCAAGGGGGACATCGATGCTGTGGTCCTCGACATACAGGCCGGGGACGTGGTACGAAGTAATGAGGGCCATGTGAGTCTTCCGTTCGTTGCGGTGTTTCGGGTTGACCAATTCTACCGCCGCGGGCGAGGCCATGCGCAAATCGGCTACCATGGTTGCAAACTTCTAGGAGAAAGGGCCGTCCATGTCGGTCGATATAGCCACGTATGTCCACGATCTTGCCGTTGCCGCTAAGGCAGCGTCGGCCTCGCTTGCCACGGCGAGCGACGAGCAGCGCCAGGAGGCCGTGCGCGCCATGGCCGCAGCACTGCGCAACGGTATCGACTCCATCGTCGCCGCCAACGAGCTCGATATGTCCGCCGCGCGCGATGCGGGGACCTCGGCGGGACTCCTCGACCGTCTGCTGCTGACGCCTGAGCGCGTCGAGGGCATGGCCGCCGGCCTGGAAAAGCTCGCCGAGCTGCCCGATCCCGTAGGCCGCGTGCTCGACCACCGCGTGCTCGCAAGCGGCGTGGACCTCACCCGCGTGAGCGTGCCGTTGGGCCTGGTCGCCATGGTGTACGAGGCGCGCCCCAACGTGACGGCCGACGCCGCGGGCATCTGCATCCGCACCGGCAACGCCTGCATTCTGCGCGGCGGCTCGCTGGCCTATCACTCGTGTGCCATGATTGCCGAACTGCTGGCCGATGCGCTCGAGGCCAAGGGCTTCCCGCGCGAGGCCGTGTCGATGATCGAGTCTACCGACCGCGAGGCCACCGGCGAGCTCATGAAGCTCCGCGGCGTCGTCGATGTACTCATTCCGCGTGGCGGTGCGGGCCTGATCCAGCGCTGCGTGCGCGAGTCGCTCGTTCCGGTGATCGAGACGGGCACGGGTAACTGCCACATCTACGTGCATGAATCCGCCGACTTCGATAAAGCGCTCAATATTATCGTCAACGCTAAGACGCAGCGCGTGGGCGTGTGCAATGCCGCCGAGTCGCTGCTGGTCGACCGTGCCGTGGCCGATGCGTTTTTGCCCGCGGTCGTGGCCGTGCTGCATGACCACGGCGTGCTCCTTCACGGCGACGAGGCCACGTGCGCCGCATGCGCCGACGCCGGGCTTGCCGAGGGCGATGACTACGTTGCCGCGACTGAGGAGGACTGGGGTCGCGAGTATCTGGCGCTCGAGATGAGCGTGAAGGTCGTGGCGAACGAGGACGAGGCCATCGCGCACATCAACCGCTACGGCACGATGCACTCCGAGGCCATCGTTGCAGAGGACACGGATGCTTGCGAGCGCTTCCTGGACGAGGTCGATGCCTCGGCCGTGTATGCCAACGCCAGCACGCGCTTTACCGACGGCGGCGAGTTTGGCCTGGGCGCCGAGATTGGCATCTCGACCCAAAAGCTCCACGCCCGCGGCCCCTTTGCCGCCGAGGCCCTCACCACCTACAAATACAAGCTCCGAGGCACCGGCCAGGTCCGCCCCTAAACCTACCAAAAAGGGACAGGTTTATTTTGGCAGGTTTTATCTGCGGTTTTGCCGGGCGACACGTTCGCCCGGCTTTTTTCTCCGCATAACTTTTTTGCCTTTCGGCTTGAGCCGCGGCGATATACGATAGTGACACCGTGTCCTAACATCGACTCACCTGGAGGTATTGCCATGTCCCAGACGCTCACCGCCGGAATCACCCGCGACCGCGCATTCGAACTGCTCAACGAGCACAACAAGGACCCGTTTCACATTACCCATGGCGAGACGGTTGAGGGCACCATGCGCTACTTTGCGCGCGAGTTCGACCCCGAGAACGAGGAGTTTTGGGGCATCGTCGGCCTGCTGCACGACTTGGATTGGGAGGAGCATGAGGACGACCCCATGAACCACACCATCTATACTGCCGAGATTCTTAAGGGTGAAGGTGCGTCTCCCGAGCTCATTCGCGCCATCCAGACGCACACGTCGGACTTCAACACCTCGCTGCCCAAACCCGAGCTGCAGATGGAAAAGATCCTGTTTGCCTGCGATGAGCTCACCGGCCTGATCGGCGCCGCCGTCATCATGCGCCCGAGCAAGAGCGTTATGGACTTTACGACCAAGTCGCTCAAGAAGAAGTTCAAGGACAAGCGCTTTGCCGCCGGCTGCTCGCGCGACGTGATTTCGCAGGGCGCCCTGATGCTCGGCTGGGAGCTCCCCGAGCTCTTTGACCGCACCATCGCGGCCATGCAGTCCTTCGCGCCCGACCGCGACACCTTCCAGGCCTAACCTGCCAAAAAGGGACAGGTTTATTTTGGTAGGTTTTATCTGGGAAAACGCTTCCGTTGGATGTTATTCAGCGGAAGCGTTTTCTGTTTGACATGGTGAAGCTGGCGAATGGCGGCGCCTCGCGGCAGACAGCTGCGCTTCGCCGTATCCGTAACTCGGCAAACGCGACGCTACGACGCGTTCTTGATAATCCATGTTCCCAGTCCGGTCAGCAGCTGAACCTGCTTAATCGTTAGCCCTTGTTTTCGAAGCGCGAGAATCGCCTCATTGCGAAGTGGCTTGGAGGCGGATTTGAGTTCCGTCGGAGCACATCCTGCGACACTCTGCACGATTGCCGTGCCAAATTCGCATAGATCTTCCTCGCGAACCTTGGCTGTTGCGCTGGGGCGATAGGGAAGCGACGGCGTACTTTCCATGAGCCGAAGGTATGAGCGAGGTGTTGGGAATATAACACCGACAACGCTGCCGGTAACATGCGGCCGTGACCTGGCACTCATGAGATACTCGCGATGGCTGCTCCAGGGATATTCGTCGTATGCTGCCAGTCCCGCTTTTTGTGGATTCAAATGAATGTATCGAATTGCCTCGAGTAAATATACTTCTGACTTAATGGGCGAATCCCAAAACCGCTCCTGAAACACGTGGCCGATATGCCCCGTCCGCGCATTGTACCTGCCCGCATACGATACGGCTATCGCATGCATCGCGTCGCTCTTGCGGTCGTCCGGATCGTCGATGAGCAGATGAATGTGGTTTCCCATAAGGCACCAAGCGATAAGCTCGATATTGTGTTTGGGGAGGATCGCATCGAGGATCTGAAGCATGGCGATTCGGTCCTCGGCATCGTCAAACAGCAATTGCCCTCCGTTTCCACGCAACGTGATGTGGAAATAACCGGTTGGTGACTTTGAACGAGGTTTTCTCGGCATGGCCCCTCCTTTAGCTTGGATGGGCTGAAGATACCTCATTCGGGGGCTTCGGTTGTCGAGATTCAGTTCACCGACTATAGCTGCTACCTGCCGAAATATAATTGCGTTTTCAAATTGATGCTTTTTAATGGTAATTGAGTAAGACGGGCGCGCTTGTTGTGGATGCGGGCGTTGGTTACGTCGATCTGGACGGCCCTCGCGTGATGTCATCGCAAATGGGCTTCACGCATTTTTGCGGCGATAGAAAAATGGTCGGGCGCTCTTAAACAAAACGGAGCACCCGACCATTTACTGATTGTTTGTTGATGTTTGGCCAGATAGAACCTGCCAAAATAAACCTGTCCCTTTTTGGCAGGTTAGTTGAGGGCGGCTTGGGCTAGGCGGGCTTCGGCGGCCTCCTCGGTGACGCCCAATGCCACGGCGAACTCCTCGATGGAGCGGCGCTTGGCTTCCTTGAGTACACGCATATAGTAAGAGCTGGGCTTTTTATCGGCTTCCTCGGCCTGGCGAATGCGGTGCATCATGGTCTTTGCCACGCGGACCGTCTCGGGTGCGCCCAGCTTGAGCTGCTGCTTAAAGTGTGTCTCTTCAAGCGAGCTGTTGCGCTCGGTAAAGGTGTCGCACTCCAGCTCGTCATAGTGGCTCAGCAGATGCTCGGCATCTTGCTGAGAGATGGCGGCATGTAGACGGTCGGCCTGCGCCACGGGGTACATAAGGATCGTCTGCGCATGCCCCTGCTTGGCCTCGAGCAACAACATGGGCTGCGGCGTGTCGTCCCTAAAACCGACGACGGTGCAGACTCCCTGACCCGGATGAATGACGTGTTGACCGATTGAGAACATGCTACCTCCAACTTATACGAATTTACGTATGTCTAGAATAACACGCTGACGTGCGCAAATCCTCGCTTTATGCAGGAAAAGCACACAACTCTGATAGGTAAGAGTATTCGATAAAAGACACAGCTCATTCACGCCTTTATGCATTTTCAACGCGTGCATAATCTGCAGGCAGACCGGCATCTTTGAGTGACTCCATACAAGCTGTAGTCAATTTTGTGCATATGCAATTTCGATTGGCTTTACCCTGCGACAGTGCCCCTCGCTTGTGATAGAGTGCTACAAACTCTGGCTTTTGCCCTACGAGTGACCAAGAGCTCGGGGGCTTTAACACAAGGAGGATCTATGCCCGAGAAGATTGAAGAGCTGGTACGCGCTGCGCTTGCTGCGGCCCAGGAGGCCGGCGACCTTTCCGCATTTGAACTTGACGATTGCGCTATCGAGCGACCGGCTGACACTTCTCATGGCGAGTGGACCTCCACCATGGCCCTGAAGTCCGCCAAGCTGGCTCACTGCGCCCCGCGCAAGATCGCCGAGGCCATCGTTGCCCATATGCCCGAGGACCCCGCGATTGAGAAGGTCGAAATCGCAGGCCCCGGCTTCATCAACTTCTACCTCTCCGTTGCCGTCAAGAATGCCATCTTTGGCGAGGCTCGCGAGAAGGGCATGGACTTCGCTAAGTCCAACGTCGGTGGTGGCCTGAAGACCCAGGTCGAGTTCGTTTCCGCCAACCCCGTCGGCCCCATGCACATCGGCCACGGCCGCTGGGCCGCGCTGGGCGACTCGCTCTGCCGTGTTATGGACCACGCCGGTTACGACATCCAGCGTGAGTTCTACATCAACGACCACGGCTCTCAGATGAACACCTTCGGTAACTCCATCAGCACGCGCTATATGCAGCTTGCCGACATCATCGCCAAGCAGGGCGTTGATATCGAGGAGGCTCACAAGCTGCTGATCGCCGACCGTGACGCCTTTGTTGCCGACGAGAACGACGAGCACCCCGAGACCCATCCGTATCAGGACAACTTTGCCGAGACTCTGGGCAAGGACTCCTACGGCGGCGACTACATCATCGACGAGGCCGCCGAGTTCTGGCGCACCGACGGCGATAAGTGGGTCAACGCCGATCCTCAGGAGCGCATGGAGAGCTTCCGCGAGCGCGGCTATGTTAAGATGGTCGATAACATGCGCGACCTCTGCCACGCCGTCAACTGCGACTTCGATCGTTGGTACTCCGAGCGCTCGCTGTACGTGAAGGACACCGAGGGCGAGACCGCCGGCACCTCCGCCGTCGACCGCGCTTTTGAGAAGCTCGACAAGATGGGCTACCTCTACACCAAGGACGGCGCCCTGTGGTTCCGCTCCACCGATCTGGGCGACGACAAGGACCGCGTCCTGATCAAGTCCGACGGCGAGTACACCTACTTCGCCTCCGACGTCGCCTATCACTGGGATAAGTTCCAGCGGGTCGATCACGTCATCGACATCTGGGGCGCCGACCACCACGGTTACATCGAGCGCGTACGCTGCGTCTGCGACGCTCTGGGTTACCCCGGCAAGTTTGAGGTTCTGCTGGGCCAGCTCGTCAACCTGCTGCGTAACGGCAAGCCCGTCCGTATGTCCAAGCGCAAGGGCACCATGGTGACCCTGCAGGAGCTCGTCGACGAGGTCGGCTCCGATGCCGCTCGCTACACGCTCATCTCCAAGAGCTCCAACCAGATGGTCGACTTCGACATCGAGGCCGTTAAGAAGCGCGACAACTCCAACCCGGTCTATTACGTGCAGTATGCTCACGCCCGCGTGTGCTCCATCCTGCGCCGTGCCGCCGACGTTACCGCCGAGCAGGCCGACGAGATGGGCATGAAGGCCGTTGCCGCCAAGGCCATCGGTGAGAACGTCGATTACTCGCTGCTGACCGACCCGACCGAGCTCGCCCTTTCGCGCAAGCTCAACGAGCTCACCGACCTGATCGCCAGCTGTGCTCGCGATCGCGCTCCGTTCCGTCTGACCCACTTTGCCGAGGAGCTCGCCGGCGACTTCCACAGCTTCTACGCTGCCTGCCAGGTTCTGCCGAGCGAGGGCCGTCCCGTCGACCCCGAGCTTTCGCGCGCCCGTCTGGCAGCTTGCGACGCTGTCCGCGTGACGCTCGCCCTGGTGCTCACCCTCGTTGGTGTTTCCGCGCCCGAGCAGATGTAACCTGCGGGTCATTTGTCCGTGTAGGTTTGGTTTAACTGAGCCCTATAAGCCCGATCTCCTACGGAGGTCGGGCTTTTTTCGCAAACGCCGACGTATTGATGAATTTGGAGCTGCTAGAAATTCGAAACTATGCCGGTTAACTACGATGAATTGAGGAATTCTAACCACGCCGGCTTTTTGCTAAAAAGTGCAAGGCATCTACCTGCGGTTTTAGTTCAACAAGTTTCGGAGTGGTCGCGGTTGAGCGATTCATCGTAGTAAACCGCCATAGTTTTGGCGGAGGCAGTCAGATTTGTGGGTGGCAAACAAAGAGTGTCCCTTTTGACTAGTCGTTTAAGAACGCCCCCAATGACTAAGTTGCAGGTGGCGGCGGTTGTGTTACACTAACGCTGCGTAGTTGACGCAATCATCTCGATACAGATCAATGATGTCCGTCGTTTTGAACGGAACTAGACTGTTTAGCCGCCCTGAAGGTTTATGCAGGGAGCATGTGATCACAGGGCTTGAAAAGAAAGTTGAGCAAACACTGTGTCTGATCAACAGCAAGAAAACGAAATAACGACGACGCAGGCCGCTCCCGCTGCACCGGTTGCGTCGGACCAGGTCGCGGCGCCCGCGCAAGCCTCGGCTCC
>CAJMMA010000057.1 GCA_905214435.1 uncultured bacterium | reverse complement strand
GTACGATTCCGTTGGCTTCCATGGCCATCCTTTCGGGTTGTTACATCAAATCATAAGCGTCGACGTCAACGCTCACGCTCACGCCGCGCACGGAGCCCACCTCTATGAGGCAGGCGTCGATATCATCAGAGACATGGTACCCCACGGGCGACTTCACAAGCAGGTGGAAGCGATAACGGTCCTTGGCTCTCTCGATTACACACGAAGCCGGACCAAGCACCTGCGGCACGGCGCTCCCCGCCCGCAAAAAGTCAGGCGCGGCGGCATGCCAGCGACGCTTAAGGAGTTTCGCGATGCGCCCGATATAGTCTCGCGCGTCATCCGCGTTCGTCGACCATACCAAGATGTTGGCCAGGCGCACGAACGGCGGGTACAGCGCGTCGCGGCGCTGGTCCAGATCGTAGTCGGTAAAGATCGAGCGGTCGTGCTCAGCGACGGCGCGAATGACCGGGTCCTCGGGCAGGTAGGTCTGGATGATAACCTCACCGGGGCGATCTCCGCGTCCGGCACGGCCCGCGACCTGCTCCAGCAAATCGTAGGCGCGCTCCCCTGCGCGGAAATCCGGCAGCTTGAGGGCAAAGTCGGCATTGACCACGCCCACAAGCGTGACCTCGGGAAAGTCGAGGCCCTTGGCGATCATCTGGGTACCCAGCAGCACCGCGCAATCGGCGGCATCGAACTGCTCGAGCAGCTTTTTGTGCGCGTCCTTGCCGCGCGTGGAATCGGCGTCCATGCGAATAATGGCGACATCCTCGGGCAGCATCTGGTGCAGCGCATCCTCGATCTGCTGCGTGCCCAGGCCCATTTTTGCCAGATAGCGGCTGCCGCATTTGGGACAGCGGCTCGTGGGGGCCGGATAGGGCTGCACGCGCCAGGACGATCCGCAGGTGTGGCATTGCAGCGTGTGCGTGCGCTCGTGGTACGTGAGCGCGGTGGAGCAGTGGTTGCAGGTGGGCACGCAGCCGCATTCGCGGCACATAAGGAACGGCGCAAAACCGCGACGGTTGTGCAGCAACACGGCCTTTTCGCGGCGCTCGACTACACGCTCCAGGCCCTCCATCAGCGGTTTTGAGAACATGGAGCGGCTGCCGTGTGCGAACTCGCGGCGTAGGTCGGCAATGCGGACTGTGGGCAACACGGCGTGTCCCGGGCGCTCGGGCATCTCGACACGCGTCCAGGTTGCTCCGTTGTACGTGCCGCGGCGGCAGCGGTCGAGGGCCTCAGCCGAGGGCGTGGCGGAGCCCAGCACGAGCGGACACCGATAGCGGCGCGCCATCTCGGCAGCCACCTCGCGCGCATGGTATCGCGGGCTGGAGCCCTGCTTGTAGCTGGTCTCGTGCTCCTCGTCGATAATAATGAGGCCCAGATCGCTGAGCGGGCAAAAGAGCGCCGAGCGGGCGCCCACGACCACGCGCGCGGCACCGCTGGCGACCATATCCCACTGGTCCAGGCGCTCGCCGGCCGAAAGACGCGAGTGGAACACAGCGACCGTCTCGCCAAAGCGCGAGCGGAAGCGGCCGACGGTCTGGGCCGTCAGCGAGATCTCGGGTACGAGCACGCAGGCCGAACGGCCGGCCGCCAGCACGCGCTCAATCGCCGAGAGGTAGACCTCGGTTTTGCCGGAACCGGTGACGCCATCGACAAGGACCACGTCGCCGTGGGCGTCAAGGCGGGCGCGCTCAATCTGCGCGAGGGCCTGCTGCTGGCCGTTGGTGAGTGCCACCGGGGCCTTCCCACTCGCCGAGGACAGCGTGGTCTGCTCGCTGCAGCCACGCCAGGCGCGGCGCTCTTCCACCACCACGACGCCACGTTTTTCGAGCGCCTTGATGGTCGCCGACATGCTGTTGTAAAGCAGGTTGAGGTCGCGCGTCGTAACGGGGCCGCACTGAAGCGCCTCAATGAGCTGGCGCTGGCGGACCGCGGTCTTGGGCGGCGTGTAGTCAAAGCCTTCGGGCGTAAGCATCACCCAGCGGTTTTGGATGGGTTTGACGGCGGGACGCTCAACCGACCATGCGCCGTCATCGCCCTTGACCACGCGCGGGCTGCCGCCCGGAGGCAAGAACAGGCGCAGGCACTCGGAAAGCGTCGCGACGTACTCGCGGCTCATCCAACGTGCGATACGGGCGGCCTCGGCGGTAAAGAGCGGCTTGCTGAGGATAGCCTCGATAGGCTTGACGCGCGCGGGGTCGAGAGCGTCGTTACCTTGCAGGTCGCCCAGCTCGGGCGCGATGTCGACGATGTAGCCCGCGGCCGCACGGTTGCCAAAATGAACTAGGACGGTGGAGCCGATCTGGGCATCGTTGGCAAGGGGCTCAGGGATGCCGTAAACAAACGGTTCGGACAGCGCACGGGTGGGAATGTCGAGGACCACGCTCGCGTAGGCGGCGATGGGGTCAAGTGTATGCTCGGGCTTGGCCGGTGCAGCGGCGGGCACGGGCGCCGCTGGAACCTCCTCCGGTTCCGGCGAACCAAACAGCGACAGTTGTTGAGCCATACACCACCTCTAATGAACGGACCTGAAAGGGGTGGGACAAAATAATCAGTAGAGTTTGTCCCATGGCCGATACGAGTGTCGAGCTCGTTGCGTCACTCGAACATGGGACAAACACTACTGATTATTTTGTCCCAGCAACCCACTCATCGGTACAGAAACAAGAGCCCCGCTCGGGTGAACGGGGCTCGGATACATGCGTTTACGCGGCTGCTACAGCGCCATCGTGCGGGCGCGGTCGATACGCGCCAGGCAGTCGTCGCGGCCGACGAGCGCCATGGTCTCGCCCAGCGGGGGGCTCACCATGTTGCCGCAGACGGCGACGCGCACGGCCTGGAACACCACGCGCTTCTTAAGGTCCATCTGCTCGGGCAGCGGCTCAAGCGCGGCGTCGATGTTGGCAGCCGTCCACCCGTTCACGCCCTCGAGAGCGGCCTTGGCGGCATCCAGAATGGCACCCATGCCCTCCTTGGCCAGGCCCTTGTTGACGGACTTCTCGTCATACTCGAGCGTCTCGGCCGTAGCGAAGATGGGAGCGGCGACGGTCACGGCGTCGGCCGGCATCTTGGTGCGCGGCTTGACGATGGCGGCAAGCGCGTCGATCCAATCCTCGCCGTACTCGACATTACCCTCGATGAGACCCGCCTCGTGCAGCTCGGGAACCATGATCTCGTCGGCAAACTGAGCATCGGACATACCATTGATGTACTCGGCATTGACCCAGTCGAGCTTCTTGGGGTCGAAGGTAGCCGGGTTCTTGGAGATGCGGTCGAGCGAGAACTTGCTGGCAAGGACTTCGCGCGGGATGATCGTAGTCTCGCCGTCGAGCGACCAGCCGAGCAGCGCCAGATAGTTGACGAAGGCGTCGGACAGGTAACCGGCATCGCGGTACTCCTCCACCGAGGTGGCGCCGTGGCGCTTGGAGAGCTTCTTGCCGTCGGCGCCCAGGATCATGGAGATGTGAGCGAACGTGGGCACGGGAGCGCCGAGGGCCTCGTAGACCATGACCTGACGCGGGGTGTTGGACAGGTGGTCGTCGCCGCGGATGACATGGGTGATCTTCATCATGGCGTCGTCGACGACGGTCGCGAAGTTATACGTGGGCGTGCCATCGGAGCGGAAGATGACAAAGTCGTCGAGCTCCTTGGCGTCGAAGGTCACCTCGCCGTGGACGGCGTCGTGGATGACGACGTCGCCGCGGTCCTCGGGCACCTTAATACGCAGGACGTAGGACTCGCCGGCCTCGATGCGACGGCGGGCCTCCTCGGGATCAAGATCGCGGCAACGGCGCTGATAGCCCTGGAAGGGGTCCTTGCGCTCCTGCGCGGCCTTGCGGTCGGCGTCGAGCTGCTCCTTGGTGCAGAAGCAGGGATAGGCCTTGCCCTCGTCCCAAAGCTTCTGGGCGGCCTGCTTGTACAGGTCCAAGCGCTCAGTCTGGGCGTAGGGGCCAAAATCGCCGCCCACCTCGGGACCCTCGTCCCAGTCCAGGCCCAGCCAACGCATGGCGCGCAGGATGATCTGCGTGTTCTCGTCGGTGGAGCGGGTGGGGTCGGTGTCGTCGATGCGCAGGATGAACGTGCCGCCGTTAGCACGGGCGAAAGCCCAGTTATAGATAGCGGTGCGGGCGCCGCCGATGTGCAGCTTGCCCGTCGGTGAGGGTGCAAAGCGGACGCGAACGTCTGATGCCATGGAAATCTCCTCGATTGCAGGATGGATGTCTAACCGCACCAGTATAAAGCATCAAAGCAACCTCCGCACAAAGGGCACCGACCTACTCATTGGGGACAGACTTAAATGATCAGTCTTTGGGCAACCTGTCGGCGCTTAGGTAAGGCTGATCATTTAAGTCTGTCCCCAATGAGTAGGTGCGGAAAGGGTGTGAATGTTTGATTTACGCGCTATGATGTGCCCTTGCATAGAGAGCCCGGCGGAATGGTAACGGTCGCCGGGACACGTTTTTGAAAGGACAATCATGTCAGAAGAACTTCGTTCCATCCCGCCCCAACACGGGTCCTTTGTTTTTACGTCGGAGTCGGTGACCGAAGGTCATCCCGATAAGATCGCTGACCAGATCAGCGACGCCGTCCTCGACGCAATCCTCGCCAAAGAAATAGAGCTCCAGGAGCAGGGTTACATCGCCCCCAACGGCGTGCCTGCCAACGTGAAGAACGTCCGCTGCGCCTGCGAGACCCTCGTGACCACCGGCACCGTCATCGTCGCCGGCGAGATTCGCACCCAGGCCTACGTCGACGTACAGGAAATCGCCCGCGGTGTTATCCGCCGCATTGGCTACAACCGTGCCAAGTTCGGTTTTGACTGCGACACCTGCGGCGTTATGAGCCTCATCCACGAACAGTCACCCGATATCGCCCAGGGCGTTGACGAGTCCTTCGAGACCCAGACCGGCGCTACCACCGACCCGATCGACCTGATCGGTGCCGGCGACCAGGGCATGATGTTCGGTTATGCCTCCAACGAGACCAAGACCCTCATGCCCATGCCACACTACCTGGCAAGCCGCCTAGCCGAGCGCCTGGCCGCCGTGCGTCACGACGGCACCCTCGCCTATCTGCGTCCCGACGGCAAGACCCAGGTCACCGTGCGCTACGAAGACGGCAAGCCCGTCGAGGTCACGACCATCGTCATCTCCACGCAGCACGCCGCCGAGATCGAGGACATGGGCAAGATCAAGGCCGACCTCATCGAGCACGTCATCACCCCGGTCATGGCCGCCGAGAACATGCCGTGGGACAACGCGGACATCTACGTGAACCCCACCGGTCGCTTTGTCGTGGGCGGCCCCATGGGCGACACGGGCCTCACCGGCCGCAAGATCATCGTCGACACCTACGGCGGCTACGGCCGTCACGGCGGCGGTGCCTTTAGCGGAAAGGACTGCACCAAGGTTGACCGCTCCGCCGCATACGCCGCGCGCTGGGTCGCCAAGAACGTGGTCGCCGCCGGCCTGGCCGACCGCTGCGAAGTCGAGCTTGCCTACGCCATCGGCGTTTCCAAGCCCCTTTCAATCATGGTCGACACCTTCGGTACCGCGCATGTTGCCGAGGACAAGATCGTCGAGGCAGTTGAGAAAACCTTCGACCTGCGCCCGGGCGCCATCATCCGCGACCTAGACCTGCGTCGCCCCATCTACGAAAAGACGGCAGCCTACGGCCACTTCGGCCGCGAAGACGCCGACTTCACCTGGGAGAAAACCGATCGAGTCGAAGAACTCAAAGCAGCCTGTGGCCTGTAAGCTAACGAGAAAAGCTACAGCCAAATTAAAACGCACCAAAAAGAGGTACCGAAACAACCGGTACCTCTTTTTTATAAAACCGGTGGTGAAGATGAGCCGACCTGGGACATGGAATAGGTCATAGGCCGATAAATTTCGCAGCAGAGCGACTCCAACCATGTATCCTAAGTTCCGAGGGCTTTAGTATTTGGTCGATCGCGAGTTCCGCACGAGCCGGAGGCCACTTAATGTGGCCTCCGTGCGAGCAGGACTGTCCGAGCAGGCGACCAAATACTAAAGCCCTCGGAACGGCGGGACAGAGTATGCCCAGCCGTTCGGGACGACGGGATAGAACAGGAGCGCATATGGCAGGCAAGCCGCAAACACTAGCTACGACCTCGGCATTCGAGATCTTGGGGCCCGTCATGGTCGGCCCCAGCTCATCGCACACCGCTGGCGCCCTGCGCTGCGCCCAAGTTGCCGCCAGCCTGCTGGAAGGCCGCATCACCAAAGTCACCTTTGGCCTGTGGAACTCCTTCGCCCACACCTACCGCGGCCACGGCACCGACCGCGCTCTCGTCGCGGGCATTCTGGGCCTCGACACCGATGACGAGAACATCAAGCAGGCCTTTAACCTCGCACGTGAGCAGGGCCTCGAATATCACTTTGACATCAAGGGCGACGACGCCTCCATCCACCCCAACACCGTCGACATCGATATGGTCGACGCCACGGGCGCCACGGCGCAGGTCCGCGGCGAGAGCTTGGGCGGCGGCAAGATGCGCATCAGCCGCATTAACGGCGTCGGCGTCGACATCTCGGGCATGTATTCCACGCTCTTCGTGGCGCACCAGGACGTCCCCGGCGTGCTCGCAGCGCTCACCAACCTGCTCGCCTACGCCCATGTGAACATCGCCTTCTGCCGCACCTACCGCACCGAAGTGGGCGGCCAGGCCTACTCCGTCTTTGAGACCGACGGCGCCCCCGACGACACCGTCGTCCCCATGCTCCGCAAGCTCGACAATGTCGATTACGCGACCTTTATCGAACTCCCCGGTTCTGCCTCGTCGCTCTCCCCCGGCGTCTCGGCAAAGGAAATCTTCGACGACGGCGAGCAGCTGCTCGATGCGTGCGAGGAACTGGGGCTCAACATCGGCGCCGTCATGGCCGTGCGCGAGGCACGTCTGACCGGCGAGGCACACGCTATCGCCGCCATGCGCCGCGTACTCGACGTCATGCGCGAAGAGACCACAGCCCCCATTTCCAATCCACAGCGCTCGCTCGGCGGCCTCATCGGCGGCGAGGCAAAGCTTGTCGATGCCACCAGCCGAAACGATCTGAGCATAAGCCTGATGGGCGCCGTCCAGACCGACGCCGTGGCCCGCGCCATGGCCGTGCTCGAGCGCTCCGCCACGATGGGCGTGATCGTCGCAGCTCCGACGGCAGGATCCGCGGGCGTTGTGCCCGGCTGCGTGCTAGCGCTCGCAGACCATCTGCAGCTGGACGACGAGCAGGTCATGGATGCCCTTTATTGCGCCGCCGCCATCGGCCTCAACCTCACCACGAGCGCCTGCGTTGCCGGCGCCGAGGGCGGCTGTCAGGCCGAGGTCGGAAGTGCGGCCGCCATGGCCGCCGCCGCACTGGTGCAGATGCTCGGCGGCACACCCGAGCAGGCGCTCGATGCCAGTTCCATCGCGCTGAGTAATCTGCTGGGCTTGGTCTGCGACCCGGTGGGCGGCCTCGTGGAGGTGCCGTGCCAAAACCGCAATGCCATCGGCGTGGCCGCGGCATTTAGCTCGGCGCAGCTTGCACTTGCCGGCATTAAGAGCCTGGTGCCGTTTGATCAGATGGCACACGTCATGCTCTCGGTGGGCCACGCGTTGCCGGCCACGCTGCGCGAGACGGCAAAGGGCGGCATCGCGCAGGCTCCGGCCGCACTTTCAGCCTGTGCAAAATGCGGTGTGTGCGGATAGCGACAAAGAACGACTCGAAGGTGGGACAAATGTCCCACCTCTTTTGAATGCCACCGTTTCCATACCACAATCAACTAGGTAATCGCTATAATGCAAGCCCAGTAAAAATACGATGAGCCGCAAGGCGAAATTCGAAGGATATGCACACGATGTCGCAAAACGATCGAACTCAACTGATTCCCGATCCGCAGCAGCCAAGCAGGCACACCGGCGGCGTTCAGTCGCCGCGTCCTATCGCGCCGAGCCACGGTCAGCAGCGTGGTGCGGCAAACGCTTCGCAACGCCCGAACCAGCAGCGCCAGCAACGTCAGCAGCGCCAGGCAAACGGCAATACGCCCAAGCAGCCCCCCAAGCACGGTCGAGGCGATCGCGGCCGCGCGCGCAAACCCACCGGGAACAATAAGTCGGGCAAAAAGACGACGCTCTTTGTCCTCCTGGGTCTTATCGTCATTGTCTATATCGTAGGCGTCGTAGCGTTTTCGCAGGTAGCCTACCCCAACACCACCATCGCCGGCGTCGACGTCTCGTTCTCCAACGCTTCGTCTGCCGCCACCAAGGTCAACTCGGCGTGGAAGCACTATAAGCTCACCGTGGCGGGCGATGACTTTAGCTGGACCTATCAGCCCGAGTCCGATGAGCCCATCGTCGACGGCGAAGCTGCCGCAAAAGAGATCATCAACCACAACGAAGCCTTTGTATGGCCGGTCCGCCTTATGGAATCCTTAAGTGGCAAGACCAAAACAACCGCTACCTCCAACGAAGTCGATCTTGATCAAGACGTCGACCTGTCCATGCTCTCCGACACCTTTGACCAAAAGCAGTTTGAGAAGGATCTGGGCACCGCCATCGATGAGTTTAACGAGGGCCGTTCGGGCACGTTCGAGGCCAATAGCTCCTATGACGAGCAGGCCGGCAAGTTTACCGTCGAGAAGGCACGCTCCAACGAAAAACTCAACCGCGAGCATATCATTAAGTATGCCGAGCTCGAGCTTGCCTCGCTGGCCGAGACCGTAGATCTTTCCAAGCTCGGCAACGATGCCTATGAGCCGCTTAATGGAACGCTGACCGATGATCAGATTCAGTCCGCATGCGATGCCGCCAACAACTTCTTGGGCGTCAACGTGACCCTCAAGCTCAACGGCGAGGATGCCGGAAAGGTTGATGGCAGCTCCGTGTTGCAGTGGATCAGCTTTGCCGATCCTGCCAACCCCACGCTCGATACGTCGCAAATCAGCAGCTGGGCAGCCGAGCTCGCGAACGGCTTTAATACCGTGGGCTCCACTCGCTGGTGGACGCGCGCCGATGGCAAGCAGTGTGCCGTCGAAGGCGGTGACTTTGGTTGGTCCATTGACAGCAGCTCGCTCGCCAAGCAGGTCGAGGACGCCATTAACAACAAGCAGACCGGCGAAATCGAGATCAAGTACTCCCAGAAGGCCGACACCTTTACAGCAAAGGGAGAGCCCGACTGGAAGGCGTATATCGACGTCGATCTGTCCGAGCAGCACGCGCGCTACTATGACGAGAACGGTAATATCGTTTGGGAGGCCAACTTTATTTCTGGCAAGCCGGGAGAGGACGCCACCCCCGAGGGCGTATGGCAGATCAACAGCAACAATGGCGCCAGCAAGCTTATCGGTGCCAAGGACCCCGAGACCGGCAAGCCCAAATACGAGAGCCCGGTCAGCTATTGGATGCCGTTCGAGGGCAATATGGTCGGATTCCACGACGCCACCTGGCAAAACGACAAGAGCTTCGATAATGCCGAGTCGTACAAGTGGTGCGGCAGCCACGGTTGCATCAACCTGCGCCTGGCCGATGCAAAGGCACTTCACGACTGCATCAAAGTCGGCCTGTGCGTGGTTGTCCACTCGTAGTGCAACGCGCGCATTAATACAACGTGGAACCGCTGCAAACAATCTAACAGTTCCGAAAGAAACCGTCCTATGCGCCCATCCCAACCGATGGGCGCATATACTTATCGAGGTTCTATCTATAAAGGAGACGCTATGCCGAATGTCCCCACGATCGCCCCGGGCCCGGATGATACCGAGCACACGCCCGAAGGTGCCACCGAAACGATTCCTCTGATTACAAACGTACATGCCGACAAGCAGAGCGAACGCACGAACGATACGGCCGAGATTTCCGATGAAGAGGCGTACGCCAAGCTCAAGGCAAAACGTGCCGACCGTCGACGCAAAAAGCTGATTCGACGCGGTATTGCCGTCGGCGTCGTAGGTGCCATCGCGCTCATTGCCATTGTCGCAACCCTGGTTATCAATGCGCAGCCACAGGGCGCTAGCGAGCCGGTAACCGACATGGTGACCGAGGGCACGTTTAGCACAACGGTCGAGGCGAAAGGCCAGCTCAAACCCATTTCGTCCTCAGTGGTCTCCCCTTCTGTCGACGGCACGGTCGATTCGATCAACGTGCAGGCGGGCCAATCCGTCAACGAGGGCGACGTGCTCATGACCATTAAAAACGACGAGCTCGATCGTAACGTTGCCGAGGCGCAGCGTGCAGTTGCAGCCGCTCAAGAAGACCTCGCCAACGCGCAGAAAGCCGCAGCTGCCGCGCAGGCCAACCCAACGACGGACGTCGACGGAGGTTCCGCAGCGGCTGGCATCTCCGCCGCATCAGCGGACACGAACGCCGTATCGGCCGCTCAGCGCAGTCTCGCATCGGCCCAGGCAAACCTCGATCAGGCGAACGCCAAGGCCGCCAGCCGAACGGTCACGGCCCCGAGCTCGGGCAGCATCGTGGAGCTCAACGCCAAGGTGGGCGCCACGGTAACAGGCGGAATGATCATGGGCGAAAGCGATACGAGCGGCGGCAAGCAGTGCATGCAGATCGCCGACCTGTCCAAGATGAAGGTGACGGTTCTGGTAGGCGAAAAGGATATCGCCAAAATTGCCGTGGGCCAAAGCGCCAACGTGACCTATCCCGCGTTTCCCGATATCGTGAGCCAGGGCACCGTCACGGCTATCGCCTCGGTTGCAAACTCTGACTCCGGCTCCGGTAGCGGCGGCAGCGTGACCTTTAACGTCGACATCCTCATCGAAGCACCCGACAGTCGCCTCAAGCCGGGTATGACTGCCGAGGTCTCGGTAGTGACCGAGAAGCTCGACGACGTGGTTATGGTGCCGACGATGGCACTCATGACCGAAGATGGCGAACACTATTACGTCAACGTGGCAACCGATGACGAGGGCAAGCAAACCCGTCGCGTGAAAGTGAACGTCGTGACGCAAAACGATAACGAAGCCGTAGTCGGCAAGACGCAGGTCAAGCGCGACGACCAGGGCAACGAAATCAACCCAGACGTCCCGGTTACCAAGCTACGCGACGGCGACACCATCGTGACGGATACCGGCACAGGCATGACGGCAGACGGCGGCGACAATACGTCTGCCGACGAGGGCATGTAATGCGTCCCGTCATCGACATCCGCAACGTGCACCGCATCTTCGAGAGCGAGGCCGGCTGCGCCCATATTCTGCACAACGTGAGCCTGGCGGTTGATCCCGGCGAGTTCGTCGCCATCACCGGCCCCTCGGGCTCAGGCAAGTCGACGCTCATGAACATCCTGGGCTGCCTGGACAAACCAACGGCGGGCGACTACTACCTGCAAGGGCTCAACGTCGCCGAACTCGACGATGATGAGCTCACCGAGGTGCGCGCGCTGAGCATTGGCTTTGTCTTTCAAAGCTTCAACCTGCTGCCGCGCCTGTCGGTTATCGAAAACGTCATGCTGCCGCTGGCCTACACCAACGTGCCCCGAAGCCAGCGCGAAATGCGCGCCGTGCACGCGCTGCAGGCCGTCACGCTACCGGTCGACCACTGGGACCACCGCATATCCGAGCTCTCGGGCGGACAGATGCAGCGCGTCGCCATCGCGCGCGCCCTCGTCAACGACCCGCCCATCATTTTGGCCGACGAGCCAACGGGAAACCTGGACTCCGCCACTGGAGCGCTTGTGATGGAGACCTTCCATAAGCTCCAGAAGCGCGGCAAAACCATCGTTCTTATCACACACGACCCCGGCATCGCCGCCGAGGCCGACCGCGCCGTGACCATCCGCGACGGTCGCATTCACGACGGCGCGTATATTCCGCATGCAC
>CAJMMA010000056.1 GCA_905214435.1 uncultured bacterium | reverse complement strand
ATATGCGACACTCCCCTCGTATGGGATTTGATATTGCATGCAGGAGCGTACGATGCGGTACTGGAGACACGTTTTGCCTTGCCGCCGCGGCATTAGTCAACTTGGGTTATCTGAACCGTGGGAAAGTCTCGGGACGCAGTCACGTTGAGAGGACAATTCCATGGTTCAGTCCGCAGGTGCAGAAAATATGAGGGGCGCCGAAAAGGTCCACGTCCCACCCATCAAGACACAGGGCATCAAGACGAAGCTCGTCCCGTGGATTGCACGGTGCGCTGCGGTCGATGTCGATACGGTCTGGGTTGAGCCGTTCATGGGGTCGGGGGTCGTCGGGTTCAACCTCGCGCCGAAGCGGGCGTTATTCTCGGACACGAACGTCCATATCATCGACTTCTACCGTTCCATCCAGGACGGAGAGCTTACCGCCGCGGGCTGTAGGAAGTTCCTCGAATCCGAAGGCGCCCGTCTGAAATCGAGGGTGGGGATTACTACTATGAGGTCCGGGACCGGTTCAACGAATCGCATAACCCGTATGATTTTCTCTTCCTCAACAGGTCTTGCTTCAATGGGCTTATGAGGTTCAACCGCCAACACCGCTACAACGTCCCGTATGGGCACAAAGACGACCGATTCTCCAAGGCATATATCACGAAGATCGTGAACCAGCTCGAATACGTGCAGAGGAAAATCGCCGAGAACGATTGGAAGTTTGCGGCCATGCGCTATGAGGATGCGATAGCCGCAGCTCCGGATGGCTCGTTCATCTACTGCGACCCGCCCTATATCGGCCTCACGAACACCTATTACGACTCCTGGGACGAGGAGAAGGAGACGAGACTGCACGATTCGCTCATGGATAGCGGACGCAAGTTCATGGTCTCATCTTGGGGAAGCAACGACTACCGAAGCAATGGGTTAATCGGGTCGCTTTGGGCAGACTGTCACGTCGCCTCCGCAAATCACGCCTATATCGTCAACGGGAAGCATAAGCCCGTGGTCGAGGTGCTCCTGACGAACTATACGGCGGAGTGAGGGCAGGTCGAAACATGCGGATACCGATCAGCTATCCCCTACCCCAGAGCCTCAGAGGCGATTGGAGGGGCTGTTGGCTGTCTGGGGGTGTCCCATTGGGATGTCCACTCGAAGAGGCTCCTATTTAGGTTCCTGTCCGGCCATATCGATATCGGGCATGGATACGATCGGTGCGCCCGCGGCCATCTGCCGATGGCGCACGATTCGCGGGCCGGCTTGCACCGATTTTGGGGGCTTTCGGCTTGTGTCCACGGCGCAAGTAGCCGCAGTAGATTGGCGCAGGCAAATTGATTACGCATAAGTAGACCAGACAGACGAAATAGTTTGTGTATGCGGAATCAATAGATTCCGAAATATGGAATAGAAGTGGAGGGGGGATCCATTAAAATCACGATTCTACAAAGCCGCAGGTAGATGGGCATGTCCTTATTAGCTAAAAAACAGCCGTTGATTCTTTTTTGATTACCTTGTTGATTCCTGATAAAAAAAGGTCAGGCGCTAAGTGCCTGACCTGCAAACTTCTGGTCGGGACGACTGGATTCGAACCAGCGACCCCTTGACCCCCAGTCAAGTGCGCTACCAAGCTGCGCCACGTCCCGAAGCTTTTGTTTGTTGCTCTGCTCTCGCTCGCAACAGGGAGTATATTAACCCGAAACTTTGTCCTTGTGCAAGAACTTTTTTACAAATTTTGAAGCAAGTCCAAAATTGTATCTGCGAGCTGGGGTTTTGTTAGAACGGGAAGTTCTTGCGTAACCGCTTTACTCACGATCCAGGCCTTGTTGGTATCGGTTCCAAAGCCCGAATCGGCGCGTGAGACATCGTTGGCGATAATGGCATCGCAACCCTTGCGGTCGAGCTTTCGCTGTGCGTACTCCAGGACGTTATCGGTCTCGGCCGCAAAGCCGATCACGCACCGCTCGCCCTTTTGGCGCGAGAGCTCGGCCAAGATATCGACCGTCTCGACGAGCTCGATGCGATCCAAGCGTTCGTTAGACTTTTTGAGCTTATGGTCCGCAGGGGATACGGGGGTGTAGTCGGCGACAGCGGCCGCACAAATGGCCACATCGGCCGTCTGAAAGGCGCTGAGCGCTGCCTTCAGCATTTCAGCGGCGGTCTGCACGCGCACGCACTCCACGCCGTGGGGAACGTCGAGCGATGTCGGTCCCAGCACGAGCGTGACGGCGGCACCGCGACGTGCGGCCTCCCCCGCCAGGGCGATACCCATCTTGCCCGAAGAACGGTTGCCAATGAAGCGCACGGGGTCAATCGGCTCATGCGTGGGGCCGGCGGTAATGACGATGCGCTTGCCCGCCAGGTCTTGTTGCACGGGATTGAGCACCTCGCAGACGGCCTCGACGACTTCCTCGGGTTCGCTCATGCGCCCCGTGTCCACGTCGCCGCAGGCAAGGTAGCCACTGCCGGGTCCCACCACGTGGACGCCGCGCTCGCACAGCGTGGCCATATTGGCCTGCGTGGCCGACGCCTTCCACATGCCATTGTTCATGGCCGGCGCGATCACGACGGGCCGCGGTGTCGCAAGCAGCGTTGTGGAGATGAGGTCATCGGCGATGCCGTTGGCCATCTTGGCGATGATATTGGCCGTCGCGGGCGCCACGACCACCAAGTCGGGCTCCTGCGCCAGCGAGATATGGTGGATGGGGTCAGACGGGTCGTCGAATAGCCCAACCGCGACCGGCTCATTGGTGAGCGCGCGGAAGGTGAGCGGCCCCAAAAACTCAGTGGCATGCTCGCTCATGACGACCTTGACGTGCGCGCCGCGCTTTTGGAGCAGGCGCACGATATTGCACGACTTATAGGCGGCGATCCCGCCGGTAATGCCCAGCAGGATCGTTTTTCCCTCAAGTTGCATTGAATTGTTGGGTGCCGCCATCGTTTAAGCTTCCTTGCTCGGGAGCACCAGCAGGCGGTGGCAGTACGGGCAGTGCGTAATCTCGCTACCGTCGTGGTTGAGGTCGCTCATGGACGATGCCTGCAGCGCGGTGTGGCAGACCGTGGGGATGTTGCCCTTGATGGTCTCGACGGCCAGGCCGCGGAACTGCTTGAGCAGACGTTCGTAATCGGTGAGCACGTCGGTCGGCAGCGTGGCGGCAAGCGCGGTGCGCTCCTTGGTGGCGGCATCGATCTGAGCCTGCAGATTGGCAGCCTTGGCGCGGGCAGCCTTGGTATCGGCCTTCACGCCCTCCTCGAACTTGGCGATGATGGCCTGCGCGCGAGCCTCTCGGTCAAGCGCTTCCTTATGGGCGACGACGACGTCCTTGCGGGTGTGCTCGATCTTGTCCAAGCGCTTGGCCAGGGTGGCGAGCTCGTTCTCCAGGTCCTGAACCTCGCGGTAGTCGGAGCCGTCCACGTGGCGCTTCTTGGCGGCCTCGATGGCGTTGTTGGTCTGAATCTCGGTGGTGTTGAGATCGTCGAGCTCAATGTCCAGATCCTTGCGCTGGGCGTAGAGCTTGGTCATCTCGGACTTGAGCTTCACATAGGTCTTGCGCTTGGAAGCGAGCTCCTTGAGCTCCGGCATATTGGCAAGTTCGCTCTTGTTGCGGGCGAGCTCCAAATCGATCTGTTGCAGCTTGAGTAGCGTAGCGCCGGCGCTCATAAGTTCTCTCCTTTTGTCACAGTCCACCATTGGCAAGGGTTCAATATTTTAATCGCATGACGGGGGTCGACCCCGGCGTCAACTGCAGAGTTCATCAATATATCAACGAACGGCTCTTCGGAGCGGTCGTGGCCGAGCAAGATCACCGGCAGCCCGCGCAAGGCAAGGTCTTGCGCCACGTGGTAGCCCGCCTCGCCGGTTACGATGACATCTGCGCCTGCGGCGATGGCGAGCTCTCCAAAGTCGCCTAAGGAGCCGCCCAAAATGGCGATGGTGCGGCACGGGTGATCTTCCTCGCCCCACACGCGCGGGTCGCTGCCAAACGCCTGGGCGGCGCGGGCGGCAAGGTCGCGCAGGCTGCAGGGGTCGTTGAGGGTCGCAAGGGCGCCCAGACCGGTGAGTTCAGGCTCGTCCGCATGCTCCAGCGAGCTTATGGGCTTTGCGCCTAGCAAATCGCTCAGGCGAACGCGCGCTTCGTGCGAGCGGTCCAGGTTGGTGTGAAGCGAGATGATGCTCACGCCGCAACGAGCTGCCTCGTACAGCGCGGCGCTGCATTGGGGGCGTGTGGAATCCGACGGACAAAACGCCTCGGGCGCCTTGATATAGATGGGATGATGCGTTAGCAGCACGTTGGCGCCGGCCTCCTGGGCGCGGTGCACATTGGCTTCGGTCGCATCGAGTGCGCAGGCAACACCGGTAATCTCCGCGGCAGGGTCGCCGACGGAGAATCCTACATGGTCCCAACTCTCGGCATCGGTCTTGGGATAGCGTGCCAGCAGCGCGCGCTCAAGCTCGGCGACGATCATGCGGCGCCTACGATCGAGAGCAGCGTCTGGGCAAACTCGTCCAGATCGTCCGGATTCACGCGGTCGTCAAAGGAAATGCGTAGTGCGCCCAATGCCTGCTCGCGACCGATGCCCATCGCGCTTAAAACATGGCTCGGGTCCATGCTGCCACTCGAGCATGCCGAGCCTGCCGACACCTCAAAGCCGGCGGCGTCGAGCTTGATGATGAGTTCCTCGGAGTCCATGCCGTCAATGTAGATCGATACCATGCCGGGCAGACGGTCGGCTTGTGCGTAGTCACCCATGGTGGCGTGAATGCGCTGGTGGGCCGTAAGCGTGGCGTAGAGCTTGTCGGAAAGGGCTTGCAGCTTCGCGCGCTCCTGAGCCACATGGGGCGTCAGAGACGAGGCGGCAGCGGCAAAGGCGAGCTGCGTGCGCAGGTCTTGCGTGCCGGCACGACGTCCGGCTTCCTGTCCGCCGCCAAAGATGCGCGGGCGCAGCGGCGTGCGGTTCTTAAGGTAGAGCGCGCCGGATGCCACGGGGCCACCGATCTTGTGCGCGGCAACGGTCATGGCGTCAACTCCCAGCTCGGTGACATCGAGCGGAATATGCAGATACCCCTGGATAGCATCGGTGTGGAACAGGGCACCAACGGTATGCGTGGCCGCGGCAAGCTCGCGGATGGGCTGCACCACGCCGGTCTCGTTGTTGGCAACCATGATGCTCACGAGCGCCACGTCGTCGCCTAGCAGCTCGACAAGCGTGGCAGGCTCAATGTAGCCCGCACGGCAGGGCTGCACCAGGTCGACGGAAAAGCCGGCGGCGCGCAGCAGCGGCAGGTTGTCCAGTATCGAATCGTGCTCGATGGCCGAAACGATGACACGGTCGCGCTTGCGATCGCGCTGACGAGCGCCCTCGGCAAGACCGAGGAGCGCCAGCTGGTTTGCCTCGGTGCCGCCGTTGGTCAAAATGATCTCGGACGGGCGGACGCGCGCACCAAAGCTGCGGGCAATCTCGCGACGTGCCACTTCTAGGCGCGCAGCGGCCTTGCGGCCAAGCGAATGCAGCGAGTTGGGGTTGACGCCGGCAAGCTCGCTGTCGTCGTACTCGCGCTGCGCAAGGAGCGCCTCGGCGCGCATGGGCGTCGAGGCGGCATAGTCAAGATTCACGGGTATGCGGTTTTGACCTGCGGTCATAAGGGATTATGCCTCCTGTGCGGCCTCGTTGCCCAGCTTCTGCAGCAGCGCAACCTCGGCAGCGGGATCTTCGGACTTAAATACGGCAGAACCGGCCACGAGCACGTTGGCGCCGGCCTTGACGACATCGGCAATGTTCTTGGAAGAGATGCCGCCGTCGACCTCGATGAGGGGCGAAACGCCGTGACGCTCGCACATGGCCCTGAGCTCGTGGAGCTTAGCGATGGTGCCTGGAATAAAGCTCTGGCCGCCAAAGCCGGGGTTCACGCTCATGAGCAGCACCATGTCGACGACGTCGATGATGCTCTCGAGCACGCAGACGGGCGTTGCGGGGTTGAGCACCACGCCGGCCTTGACGCCGCGTTGTTGCAGGTGCGTGAGCGTACGGTGCAGGTGCGTAGAGGCCTCGTAGTGCACGGTGATCATATCGGCGCCGGCATCGGCATACCAATCGACGGTCTCGTCGGGGTTCGAAACCATGAGGTGCGCATCGATCGGCACGTTGGTGGAGCGCTTGACGGCCTTGAGGATGTCGACGCCAAAGGTGAGATTGCCGGTAAAGTGACCGTCCATAACGTCGAAGTGCACGTAGTCGGCACCGGCTATCTTGTCGAGTTCGCCCTTGAGGTTGGCCATATCGGCCGAGAGGACGGACGGAGCGATTTTGATGGAACCCATGGTAGAAGCCTTTCTGCGCTAGTCGGTGAGTCCGTAGAACTCTTGCGATGGGACGCGGTCGGTGAGAATTTCGAGCGCCCTATCCAAAGTAACACCGTTGTAGAGCGTTTGCTCCACGGCAAAGGTGAGCGGAATGTCTACGCCCAGTGAACGGGCGAGCTCGCTGACGCTACGGGCCGCAACGGCACCCTCGACCACCATATGCGTGCGTGCCTGGTACTCTTCGAGCGACACGCCATGAGCGAAATCGTAGCCAAAGGTACGGTTGCGCGAATGCTCCGAGGTACAGGTGGCGATGAGGTCGCCCATGCCGGCGAGTCCCATGCAGGTTATGGCCTGTCCGCCGCGTGCGTGCACCAGTCGACTGATCTCGGCCAGGCCGCGCGTCATGATAAGGGCGAGCGTGTTGTCGCCCGCGCCAGTGCCGGCGGAGATGCCGCACACGATGGCGATGACGTTTTTCATGGCGCCGCAGACCTCGACACCGGTCATGTCCTGCGACAGGTAGATGCGGAATGCCGTGGACAGGAGCAGGTCCTTAAAGGTCTCCCCTATCTGCGGATCTTCGCTGGCAATGACGGCGGCAGAAAGTCCGCCACGGCAGATTTCCTCAGCATGGTTGGGGCCCGAGAGGGCAGCCACGCGCCGCTCGTTGCCGATTTCGCTGGCAATGACCTCGCTCATAAGCAAGCCGGACTCGGGCTCGATGCCCTTGGTGAGGCACAGAACCGGCATCTCGTCCGCGATGAACGGCGCCGCCTGGTGGCAGACGTCGCGCAGGTGCGTCGAAGGCACGGCAAATATGATGGTCTCGGCGCCGTCGAGCGCCTGGGCTAAGTCCGTCGTGGCGACAACGTTTTCCGGCAGCAGGTAGTCCACCAGATAGCGGGGGTTACGGTGCTCGCCGTTAATGCCGGCGGCCGTCTGCTCGCTGTGGGCCCACATGGTCACGCGCTCGGCGCGCGCGGCGGCAAGGCCGGCGACGGCGGTTCCCCAGGAGCCTGAGCCAATCAGCGCAACATTCATGACTCTCTCCTACTTATCGTCGGGCTCGGTGACGCGCTTGGTAAACGAGAGCTTGGACTCCTTACCGCACGTGAGCTTTTTGATATTTGAGCGATGGGCCCACACCACGGTGATGCCGATCATCGCCATGCAGAACTTGAGACCCAGGCTGCTGTACGGAAAGACAGCGCAGACGGCGATGGGAAGTCCGATGGCCGCGGCAAGTGAGCCCACCGACACATACTTGGTGATGGCGACGGCCACGATAAACATGCCCAGCAGCGACAGGCCAATGGGCCAGTACCAGGCAAGGATCACGCCCAGACCAACGGCGATACCCTTGCCGCCATGGAAGTTGAGGTAGGGCGAGAAGATATGGCCCCATACAGCTGCCAGACAAATGACGCCGAGCATCCAGTCGCCGGGGGCTCCAGGCGCCATGATGTTCGGCGGAAAACCATAGCCCAAGTCGGCGATGAGCGGACGGGCGATAAGGACGCAGATGGCGCCCTTAAGGCAGTCGAGCAGCAGCGTGAGTGCGGCCACCTTGGGGCCGGCCACGCGCAGCGCGTTGGTGGTGCCGATGTTGCCGGAGCCCGCCTTGCGAATGTCCGTGTGGTTGAACACACGGCCCAAGATCAGGCCAAACGGAATCGCCCCGATAAAGAACGAGACCACGGCGCAGATGGCGGTCAGCAGAATCGGATTATGCATCCTTCTGTTCCTTCTTCCTAAAGAAGAGTCGGATGGGTGTGCCGGCAAAGTCGAAGGTCGAGCGCATGCGGTTCTCTACGTAGCGCTGGTAGGTGTCGTTGACCAGGTCGCTATGGTTGACGAAGAACGTGAACGTCGGCGGGTTGACGCCCGTCTGGGTCACGTAGTGCATGCGCAGGCGGCGCTTGCCGTCCACCACGGTATGACCGAACTCGCGCAGGTCGGTGAGGAACGTGTTGAGGCGCGAGGTGCTGATCTTTTGCGAGCGCGTCTTTTCGGCGGCGTCGACCATCGCCCATATCTTCTCGACGCTGCGGCCAGTGAGGGCAGAGATGCGCAGGTACTGGGCCCAGGGAGCCATGACGCCCAGACGGCGGTCGATGGTCTCCATGCAGGCCTCGCGCTTACGGTCGTCGTCGAGCAGGTCCCACTTGTTGAGCAGCACAACGATGGCACAGCCGCGCTCGATGGCAAGACCCATGACCTTCTGGTCCTGTTCGGTAACGCCCACGGAGGCGTCGACGACGAGCAGCGCCACGTCGGCGCGATCGATGGCGCGCAGGCCGCGGACCATCGAGTAGTACTCGATGTTCTCGTACACGGTGCTCTTCTTGCGAATACCCGCGGTGTCAACCATGCGGTAGTGCTTGCCGCTGCGCTCCACGACGGTGTCGATGGCGTCGCGCGTCGTGCCGGCGATGTTGGACACGATAGAGCGATCGGCGCCCAGGATGCGGTTGAACAGCGACGACTTGCCGGCATTGGGGCGGCCGATGATGGCCACGTTCAGGGCGTCGGGGAACTCATCGGCGGCCTCGTCCTCTTCCTCCGGAAGCAGGGCCACGATATCGTCGAGCAGGTCGCCCGTGCCGTGGCCATGCAGGGCCGAGAGGGGCGTGGGCTCACCGACGCCGAGCGAATAGAACTCCCAGATGCTGTCGTTTTCGCGATCGGGGTTGTCGAGCTTGTTCACCAGTAGAAAGACCGGCTTGTCGCAGCGCTTGAGCATGCGGGCGACCGACTCGTCCTCCTCGGTGACGCCGGTGCGGCCGTCGACCACAAACAGGATGACGGCGGCTTCCTCGGCGGCGGCGAGGGCCTGGTCGCGGATGGACGTGGCAAAGACGTCATCGCTCTTGAGCGGCTCGATGCCGCCCGTGTCGACAATGGTGAACTCGCGGCCGTTCCAATCGGCCGTGTGGTATGAGCGATCGCGCGTGACGCCGCGGGACTCATGGACGATGGCGTCCGAGGTTTGGGCCAGGCGGTTAACGAGCGTGGACTTGCCCACGTTGGGGCGTCCGACGACGGCGACGATAGGTTTCATCTGCTCTCCTTTAATGGATAGGGTCAGCGGAATTAGTAGAGTCTGCGGGCACAATGCCAAGGATATGCTCCAGGGTATCGAGCAGCTCATGCGGCATGGTCGACACCACATGAACCTCGGCGCCGCGACTGGTAAGGCTTGCGAGTAAATCGTCACGATGATACTCGTCAAGCGTCATGCCGTCAGCGTTGAACATGAGCTTAGGCACAAAGAGCATAACCCCCGACAGGTCTTGGGGCAGCTGCTCCAGAATGTCACACGCGACGATGAGGCCGGTCACGTCCACGTTGCCGCCGAAGTAGCGGTTCTTGATGGCCGTAACAGTGCCGCCGAGACCATGCGGCGACTCCACAAAGCGCGCCACGGTGTCGCGCGCGCTGGCGCCGGAGAGGCACAGCAGGTGCTGGCTGCGGGCGGCGATGGCCTCGCGGACGCGGGCCAGTCGCTCGGCATCGGTAGCCAGCACGTCGTCGGTCTCGTCCAGATACGAGCGGATCATTCCGATGCCGTCGTAGTACTGCGGGTAACCGTCGTAAAAGTCTGCCTCGGGAGGATCGATGCCGGCGTCCAGATAGAACTCGTCGCTCATCTGGAAGGTGTGGCGGCCAAAGCGCTCATAGGCGCGGTCCTGGTAGGGACGGATCATGGCAATGGTCTCGCGCGCTAGCTCGGGCTTGTCGCTGTAGGACCAGCTAAAACGGTTCTGATGCTTGGTAAAACCGAGCGGCACAATGCCCAGGCTTGTGATTTGCTCGTGCTCCTCGCAAAAGCGCAGGGTCTTTTCCAGCTCCTCGCCGTCGTTCATGCCGGGGCACAGCACAATCTGCGCGTGAATCTCGATGCCGGCGGCCATGATGGCCTCGAGCACGTCCATGCCGCGCTGGGCGTTGCGGCCCATCATGCGGCGGCGGACATCGGGACTCACGGCATGGACCGACACGTTCATGGGGCTCATATTGCGTTCGATGACGTTTTGAACATCTTCGTCGGAGAGGTTCGTGAGCGTGACAAAGTTGCCCTGTAAAAAGCTCAGGCGATAGTCGTCGTCGCGAATGTAGAGCGTGGAGCGGCCGCCCTTGGGCAGCATCGTCATAAAGCAGAATACGCAGGCGTTGACGCAGGTACGCATGCCGTCGAAGATGGGGCCATCGAATTCCAAGCCCCAGTCCTCGCCGGGAAAGCGGTCGAGCTCGACGGGGGTGACGGTGCCGTCGCGCGGGTCGAATACCTCCAGCTCGACGGTATCATCGTCGGCCTCCCAGAGCCACACAATCATGTCGGTAAGCTGCTCACCGTTGACCGTGAGCACGCGCATGCCCGGCTCGATACCCACATCCCACGCGGGCGATTCGGGACGCACGTTCTTGACGAGCGCGCCCTCACCCGGCTCGGGGTCGCGGCTGCGCCCGTAATCGGCCACCTCGGCGGCGTATGCGGGTACGGTCTGGTCCATGGTTAGCGGCAAAGCTCCTTGATGCGCTCGACGGCGCGTTCGATGTGTTCTTGCGGGGTGGAGGCTCCGGCGGTGATGCCGATGTGGTGAGCTTTGGTAAACCACGCGGCCTGGAGCTCAGAAGCTTCCTCGATGTGATACGTGCGCTCGCAGGCGTCTGCGCAAATCTGCGCCAGGCGGCGGGTGTTGCCTGAGTTCTTGCCGCCCACCACGACCATGCAGTCGCAGCGGTTAGCAAGTGTGGCTGCTGCTCGTTGACGCTCACTCGTGGCAGCGCAGATGGTGTTGATCACACGTAGCTCCTGCACGCGCGGGGTGATAGCTGCCACGACCTCGGCGAGGTTCTGTGCGGTCTGAGTGGTCTGCACGACGAGGCCTACCTTGCCCTTGAGCGACAAGGCGGTGGCGTCGGCGGCACAGCTCACGACCTGCGCATCATTGCCGGCGTGGCCCAAGATGCCCTCAACCTCGGGATGGCCCGGCTCGCCTACGACTACCACGCGATAGCCCTCGCGTACCAGGCGCTCGGCGGCCACATGGACCTTCTTCACGTAGGGGCAGGTGGCGTCGACGACGTTAAGGCCACGCTCGCGAGCGGCATCGATCACCTGCGGCACCACGCCGTGGGCGCGGATGATCACGGTGCCCGATGCGGCGTCGTCCAAGGTGTCGGCCAGACCGACGCCTGCCTCGGTGAGCTCGCGTACCACGATGGGGTTATGGATGAGCGGACCCAGGGTGTGGACCTGAGCGCTCTCCCCTGCCTGCGGCGCGGCGGCCAGTGCCATGTCGAGCGCGCGCTGAACGCCGTAGCAGGTGCCGGCATGCGCGGCGATCTCGATGGTGGGGACGACCTCCTCAGCGGTGGCCGCAGCGGTATTCATAACGTTCTCACTCATGGCTAGAACCTGCCCGGGTGCTCGGCGCATAGGTCGTCGCGCATGGCGTAGACGCGACTCATGGCCTCGGACTCAAACCATGCCAGGCGCTCCTTGCGCTTGAGCTCGGCCGGAGCATCGGATAGCGAGATGGCCTTGCCGGCACGGATCCAGCACTTCTTGGGGCGCATGAGCTTTTTGCCCTTAGGCGTAATGTCGGACCAGCCACAAATGGCGAGCGGGTTGACGGGTGCCTTACCCATCTGGGCGATGAGCGCAAAGCCGCCGTGGACCGCGGGCTTAATCTCGCGCGAGCGGATGCGCGTGCCCTCGGGGAAGATCAGGACGTCTTCGCCGCGCTGCAGCGCATGCTGGGCGGCGCGCAGACACTTCATGTCGGCGGTACCACGCTCGACGGGAATGCCACCCACACGGCTAAAGGCCCAGCGCACAATCTTGCTCTTGGCGAACTCGGACTTAAAGATGG